>DAOVWI010000058.1 GCA_030636765.1 Gemmatimonadales bacterium | reverse complement strand
CGAAGCGGTCACTCCGAACGAGGCGAGCAGGTACGCGAGCCCACTGGCCAGATCCCGCGAGGAGGTCGCAAACGCCATGCGCCCACGCGAAACCGTCCCGCCGCCCATCAGGTAGCCGCGCAGGAACGTGGCACGCAGCTCCGGTGAGACGTTGAACACGAGGTTCGGAATCCGCTTCGTCGTGGCCGTCGCCCCGTGGAAACCGAAGGCCTCGAGCCACGCCAGCGCCGCAACCCGGTTCGCGAGCCGGAGCTCGGCCACCCGCCTGGCGGACCGGAACAGGGTCGGCTCTGCGCCGAAGACCGTCCGTACTGCTCGCCGGATCTCCGGCAGGAAAGTCTCATCCCTCGTTTCGAACGCCCAGCGGATGCCGCCCTGCGCCGAGCATGACCCTTCCGCGACGTAGAAGCCGAGCAGGAGCATGAGCTCCGGCGTGACATGCAGGAACCTGGGTATCTCCTGGTTCGCGTAGCGGGCCGGCGTGAGCGACAGGTCTTCGCGATCTTCGAGCCAATCGAGATCCTCAGGCCCGAAACCCGTCAGGCAAGCGTTGGGTGCCGTCGCCAGCTCGAACGGCGCGTCCACCGGACTCTCGGCGGACCGGCGCAGCAATCGAAGCACATCGATCCGCGCCGGAGCGTCCTGGGGGAAGCGGATCGACCGGGGTGCCACCAGCAGGTCGCCAACCTCCAGCTCGTCTCCGCGCTTCAACCGGACCCGGTCGCCCTCGAGCGCGAACACGCTGTGGGTGGCGGTGACGCGGACAGACCGCCCGCAGGCCGTCCTCACCTCGTACAGCGGTTCCTCGAGCTCGTGCCGGATCATGCTCTTGATGGGCCGGAAGCGCGTGCGGTGGCCCTCCAGCCCGAAGCACAACACCTCACCGACCGGTGCATTGGACAACTTGCTGGAAGGGGCGTCGTCCGCACCGAACGCCGACAACGCCGCATCGATGAAGGCTCCGATCTCAGTCATCCGGACGCCGTGCTCGTCTCGCACGAAAACGTGCTCCCCGCCGTCGACGCTCATGATGATCGTCTTGTGGTACCGCGCCTGGTCAACATCGAAGTCGTCTCCGATGCCCGTGCCGATCGCGGTGATCATCGCCCGGATCTCCTCGTTCGAGAGGATCCTGTCGATCCGCGCCCTCTCCACGTTCAGGATCTTCCCGCGAAGCGGCAGGATCGCCTGAAACCTGCGATCCCGTCCCTGCTTGGCGCTCCCGCCGGCCGAATCGCCCTCGACGAGATACAGCTCCGACATCGAGGCATCCCGGATCGAGCAGTCGGCCAGCTTGCCCGGCAGAATCCCGGTCTCGAGGGCGGATCGCTTGCGGGTGAGGTCTCGCGCCTTACGCGCCGCCTCGCGCGCCCGCGACGCCTGAAGGGCCTTGTCGATCACCGTCCGGCCCGCCGCGGGATGCTCCTCCAACCACGCGAAGAGCTTCTCGTTCACGAGGCTCTCGACGATTCCGCGGACTTCGCTGTTGCCGAGCTTCGTCTTCGTCTGCCCTTCGAACTGCGGCTCGAGCACCTTCACCGATAGGACGGCCGTCAGTCCCTCCCGTACGTCGTCGCCCGAGAGGCTGGAATCGCCCTTCTTCAGGAGCCCGTTCTTGTCGCCATACACGTTGATCGTCCGGGTGAGGGCGGCCCTCAGGCCCGTGAGATGGGTTCCTCCTTCGTGGGTGTTGATGTTGTTCACGAAGGTGAAGATGCCCTCGTTGTACCCGTCGTTGTACTGCATCGCCAGCTCGACCTCGACATCGTCCTGGGTGCCGTCGAAGTAGACGATTTCGGTGTGGAGCGGTGTCTTGCTTCCACGGAGGTACTCGACGAACTCGGAGATGCCGCCCTCGAAATGAAAGATGACCTCCTGGGCCCCCTCTCCGTTCTCCGGTCGCTCATCGCGCAGTACGATCCGGACGCCGCGGTTCAGGTACGCGAGCTCCCGGAGCCGACTCGCGAGAGTGTCGAAGTTGTAGCCGAGCTCGGTGAAGATCTCGGGGTCCGGACGGAACGTGACGGTGGTGCCGGTCTCCTTGGTCCGCTCTCCCTTCTCGAGCCCGCTGATGGTCAGGCCACGACCGAAACGCTGCCGCCACACGTGTCCATCGCGGGACACCTCGACCGTGAGCCACTCCGAGAGCGCGTTCACGACCGAGACCCCGACTCCGTGCAGACCTCCGCTCACCTTGTAGCTGGTCTTGTCGAACTTCCCGCCCGCGTGAAGCCTCGTCAGCGCGAGCTCCAGGCCGGTGACCTTCTCGGTAGGATGCATGTCCACCGGGATTCCGCGTCCATCGTCCCGCACGGTCACCGAGTTATCCTCGGCGATCGTCACCTCGATCTCACTGCAGAAGCCGGCCATCGCCTCGTCGATCGAGTTGTCCACCACCTCGTAAACGAGGTGATGCAGCCCGCGCGCGGCCGTGGTTCCGATGTACATCCCGGGCCGCTTTCGAACGGCCTCGAGACCCTTAAGCACCTGGATCTGCTTGGAGGTGTACTCGTCGCCCTTCGACCCAGCAGCTGTCTTGGCCATTTATCCCCGTTCCGGTATCGTCGTGGGCCCGCCGCCCCTCCGCGACACGCCTTCAACCCGTCCACCCGCCTGCACGAAGATGATCTTCTCGATGCGCGCGCGGCTCCTGCCCGCGTTGATGCGTCGGAGGAGGTCGTGACGCATCATGTTGAGCTCGCTGAGCCACGCGGCGCTTATGACCTCCACGAACAGCGTCCGGCCGCTCACGCGCGCGTCAACCGTGACCCGGGCGATGTGCGGTCCGACGAGTCGCTCCCAGTCGCTCGCCACGGCCGCGCGCTCTATTCGCTCGGCAACGCCGAGGCGCTCGAGCAGCCCTGCTACCACCGTCCCGACCCGCTCCGGAGTGACGGCTCGTCCGCCCTCGTCGCTCACGTCTCGAGCCTTCCGCCCTGGATCTTCCATTCCGTCAGCCCGCCGCGCAGCCGCACGTCCGCCGGCTTCGGTGTCGTGAGGATCACCTGACCGGAGCGGCCCTCCTCGAGGAGCCGCAAAAAGCCGTGCGAGCGCTCCCGGTCGAGCTCCGCGAAGACGTCGTCCAGCAGATAGACCGGCTCCACACCGGACCTGTCGCGCAACGTGTCCGCCTCCAGGAGGCGAAGTGCCAGCGCCGCGGTTCGCTGCTGACCGCCCGAGCCGAAGCGGCGGATGGCACGCTCCGCCTCGTCCGCCACGGGTGCACGGAGCGCAAGGTCGTCGCGGTGCGGACCCACGAGAGTCATTCCGTGGGCTCGCTCCCGCTCCTCCGCTCCCTCCAGAGCCGCTCGGAAACGCGCCTCCCAGAGGGCGAGGTCGCCGTCGTCGGCGACGGCAGGCTCATTCGCTCCGACCGACGGCCGGTAGGCCAGTTGAGCGCCAACACCCCCGGCGATCGCCCTGTGGTACCGGAAGAACGCGTCGGCGCCCTCGGCCACCCAGCGCGCCCGCGCCTCCATGACCGGCGCGCCCGCCCGGGCGAGACTCTCGGTCCACGGCGCCAGCTCTCTCGATCCTGCGCCCCTCCGCAGCGCCTCGTTTCGCTGCGCCACGATCGCCCCGCAGCGCCGCAACGACTCCAGATATCCCGGCCGGACAAGCGAGAGCAGGATGTCCAGGAACCGTCGGCGCACCGCCGGCGGGCCGCTCACCAACTCGACGTCCGACAGGCTGAAGGCGACGACCCCCAGCGTGCCGATGGCGTCCGACAGGCGCTCCACCTCGGTCCCGTCCACCTCGACGCGCTTCCGTCGTGTGCTCCTCTGATAAGCAGCCGCGATCCTCCGTTCCTCCAGCGGACTCTCAACCGTGGCCTCGATACGGAAGGTGTCCTCGCCCAGGCGCACCAGCTCCCCGTCGGGAGCGCCCCGGAAGGAGCGAAAAATCCCGAGGTAGTAAATAGCCTCGAGCAGGTTCGTCTTGCCGGAGCCGTTCGGACCGACGATGGCGACTCCCGAAGGTGGCAGCTCGCAAGCGAGCTCCGCGAAGTTGCGAAAGTGCCGAAGGCGGAGCGCCCTGATGGTGACCTTTTCAGTCGGCGAATCGGCCTCTGCTCGGCTGGTCGGATGGTCGGTCGTGGGACGGCACTTTCGGTTCCGTTAAGATAAGGCGAAAACCCTTGTGCTGCAACGACAATCCGGGTGTCGATCGTCCCTCAGCGGCGAACCGCCGCAGGCCGGCACGAGGCACCCGGCGCGCACGACGCTCCTACCGCTTTACGAAGTCGCTGACCACCGGCTCGTCGCCGCTGTAATCGTAGAAGCCCCGACCGACCTTCCGGCCGTGGTATCCGGCCAGGTACATCCGGCGCAGCAAGGAAGGCGGCGCGAAGCGAGGCTCCCTGTACTCGTTGAACATGATCTCCGTGATCCGATATAGCGTATCGTTCCCTACAAAGTCGGAGAGCGTGAACGGTCCCATCGGGTAACCGCAGCCGAGCCTCATTCCCGTATCGATGTCCTCGATCGAACCAACGCCCGATTCGTATGCGCGCATCGCGTCCAGCATGTACGGCACGAGCAGCCGATTCACGATGAAGCCCGAGTTGTCGCGGCAGACGATCGGCGTCTTGCCGATCGCCTTCACGAACTCCATCGCCGCTTGCAGGGTCTCGTCGGACGTGGCGCCGGTCCGCACGACCTCGACGAGCGGCATGACCGGCACCGGATTGAAGAAATGAAGGCCCACGAAGCGGTCGGCCCGTTCCGTGTTCGCCGCCATCTCCGTGATCGTCAGGCTCGACGTATTGGACGCGAAGATCGTGCGCTCCGGAGCCAGCCCATCCAGGGCACCAAAGAGCTCGTTCTTGGCCCCGAGGTCCTCGACGATGGCCTCGATGATGAGGTCGCACTCCGCCAGCGGCTCCAGATCGAGTGTCGCGGTGACGCGGCCGAGCGTCGCGTCGCGCTGCTCGCCGCTGATTCTCTCCTTCTGCACCGACCGCTCGAGAACCCGACGTATGGACGCTACTCCGGCGTCCAGCAGCTCCCGATCGACCTCTCGGACGACCGTTTCCAGGCCGGCGGAGGCCGACACCTGCGCGATCCCGCTGCCCATCAGGCCGACGCCCACCACACCCACTTTCTGGATCTCAGCCACCAGCCACTCCTATCGCCTCATGATATATTATCGTAAATAGGTCAGCACACACTCAAGTTGCTATACGGTTGTTGATTGCGCAAAGGTCGGCCTCAGGCTCGTCGCCCGGCCCCGGGACCCGCCGCCAACCACTCGCGCCACACCGGCACGTCCTTGTCGTCCCCGATCTCTCCGCGCTCGAGGCGATCCAGCAGCCCGAGAATCACGAGCTCGATGCGCCCTCTGGCCCGCCGGACCGTTCGCCCGGCGGCGAGGCTTCCGCCGGCGATCGCGCCCACCACAAGGACGGGAGCCAGGACGACCCCCGGACCGGTGGCCGTGAGGAGCAGAGCGACGGCCGCCCCAACTCCCGTCAACCCCAGGCCGATTATCCACCCCGTGGCTTGCTGGGCCCGAACGTTTCTGAGGTCGGCCGATATCGTGACCAGGGTCCAACCCTCCTCCAGCCCTTCTACGGCCAGCTGGACGTTGCGCACCTTGGCCAGCTCATACCCGTGGCCTCCCACGTCCAGCGTCCGTTGCATCTGCCGCAGGAGACCCGTCGCCGGCTCCCAAACCGAGCGGCCGGGCTGCTCCCGCACACGCTTGAGGCTCTCCTTCTCCTCGAAGTGACGCTCCACTCTGGCCTGCACGTCGGTCGGCGCGCCCCGCACGGCACGGCTCTGCCTCACGACGCCCTCCCCCCACAGACGCAGCGCCAGCCCGGCGTCCGTAGGAAGGGCCGGGAGCAGAGACTCGGCCTGCACTTCGGCCAGCGCACGTCTTACGTGTCGGGGCTCCAGCCCCACCTCCTCGCCGATCCGCACAAGCTCTTCGACCGGCAGGTCGGCGACCTCGCTCCCCTCGTCGAACTGGAGCTCCGTCGCGCGTCGGATCACACGCTCCAGATCGCCGGATGAAACCCGCTTGGCGGGCAGGTGCGGCTCGGACCCTTCGGACGGGTCTTCAGTCATTCGCGCCGCCCTTTGTCGGGAGCTCCGCCTTCTCCAGCGCAGGCTCTGGGGCGCTCAGCTCCGCCTTCTCCAGCGCACGCTCTGGGACGCCGGGCTCCGCCTCGCCGGCCTCGATCCGCGGGCGCGAAGCCGCATCGCCCTCGATGGCACGCTCCATGGCGCCCTCGGTGGCCTCGGCGGCCTCTTCGGTGGAGGTGCCGGCTCCACCCACGGCCCGGGCCGCGCCCCAAAGCGGCGCCAGATCCAGCGGTAGCGGGAAGAGGGTGGTCGAGTTGTGCTCGGCCGCGATCTCAGACGCGGTCTGCAGGAAGCGAAGCTGCAGCGAGGCGGGCTGGGAGCTGAGCACACGGGCGGCATCCCGCAGCCTTCCGGCGGCCTGGAACTCCCCCTCGGCATTGATCACCTTGGCTCGCCTCTCCCGCTCGGCCTCCGCCTGGCGCGCGATCATGCGCTTCATCTCCTGCGGAAGGTCCACGTCCTTGACCTCCACGGCCGTCACGTCGATCCCCCACACGTCCGTGCCCTCGTCGATGATCTTCCGCAGGATCTCGTTGAACTTCTTTCGTTCCCCCAGCAGTTCGTCCAGCTCCGCCTGGCCGATGACGGCGCGAAGCGTGGTCTGGGCGAGCTGGGAGGTAGCGTACAGGTAGTCCTCGACCTCGAGCACCGCCCGGCTGGGATTGGCGACCCTGAAGTACAGGACCGCATTCACCTTCACGGAGACGTTGTCCCGGGTGATCACGTCCTGGGGCGGCACATCCATCGCGACGATTCGCAGGCCGACCCGTTGCATCCGCTCCACCCCGAACGGGACGAGGAAGATGAGGCCCGGCCCCCGGATGGGCCGCACTCGGCCGAGCCGGAAGACGACCGCGCGCTCGTACTCCCTGAGGATCCGTAGGCTGGTGGCCAGGGCGGCCGCTCCGCCGATCGCGACCAGAGCGAGGAACGTCTCCATCTGACACCTCCTTCACCGAGCGGGCCGGCACGGCCATCTCTCCGTGACGCCCGCTGCCGGAAGCTCGTCGGTAATGTAAAGCGCTACAGTAAAGTGCTGACTAAACCTCCACAACGACCGCGATGCCTTGCCCACCCCCGATGCATGCCGAGCCCAGACCGAGTCCCCCGCCGCGGCGCCGCAGCTCGTGCAGCAGGTGCGCCGTGATCCGAGCCCCCGTCGCCGCCAGCGGATGCGTGATCGCGATCGCTCCGCCGTTCATGTTCACCTTCTCGCGATCCAGGCCGAGCTCCTTCTCGACGGCCACGTACTGGGGCGAGAAGGCCTCGTTCACCTCGATGGCCACCATGTCATCCAGCGTGAGCCCGGCGCGCTCGAGCGCCGCTCGAGACGCCGGAGCGGGCCCCAGGCCCATGATGCGCGGCGGCACGCCCACGACCGCCCATGCGACGAGGCGTCCGATCGGCTCCAGCCCCTCGCTCCGGGCGTACTCGGCGTCCGCGACCACGAGCGCCGCGGCGCCGTCGCCGATTCCGCTCGCGTTGCCCGCAGTGACGAGGCCGTCCTTCTTGAAGTACGGACGGAGGCTGGAGAGAGCCTCCACGGTGGTGTCTGGTCGCATGTGCTCGTCGGCGCGGAACTCCACCTCCTTGCCCTTCACCTTCACCATCACCGGGACCACCTCGTCCTCGAAGCGGCCCTCGTCCCACGCGGCCTTGGCCAGCCGCTGGCTGCGCACCGCGTACTCGTCGACGTCCTGCCGGGTGATCTCGTACTCGGCAGCCAGGTTCTCCGCCGTCTCGGCCATCGAGAACCCGCAGTACGGGTCGGTGAGCGCCTCCCACAGGGTGTCCTCGAACGGCGCGGCGGGGCCGAGGCGGAGCTTCCCCCACCGAACGCCTCTCACGACGTGAGGAGCCATGCTCATCGACTCGGCGCCGCCCGCGAGACAGAGCCGGCTCTCGCCGAGCATGATGCTCTGCGCTCCGTCGATCACCGTCTGGAATCCCGAACCGCACAGACGGTTCACGGTAACGGCGGGAACCTCGATCGGAAGCCCGGCCCGCAGACCCACGTGGCGGGCCAGGTAGATCGCGTCGGCCGATGACTGAATGACGTTCCCGAAGAAGACCTGGTCGAACGCCTCCGCATCCGTGCCGGAGCGCTCGATCGCCGCTTCCGCCGCGACGACGCCGAGGTCGGTGGCCGTATGGTTCCGCAGGCTCCCGCCGAAGGCGCCGAACCCCGTTCGAACGGCGGACAAGAATACGACCTCTCTGTCACTTCCCATGGTTCCCATCTTCATACCCTTCCCGATTCGCTGGATGCGTGTCCGGCTCGTGCTCCGTGGGGAATAAGCCTACACCGAAGAAGGCGATTCTGTCACCTTCTCCGCCAGCCACGCCCCGACCTCCTCCGTACCCCGGTCGCCGCCGAGATCGGGCGTCCGGATGCCCTCGCGCAACGCGCGGTCCACGGCGGCTTCGATGTGATCGGCGGCCTCAGCCGCGCCGTTCTCCCTGGCCATCATGGCAGCGCTCAGCACGGCGGCCATCGGATTGGCGGTGCCCGTTCCCGCCAACTCGGGAGCGCTTCCATGGACCGGCTCGTAGAGGCCACGACCCTTCAGGTCGAGGTTGGCCGACGGGGCGAGACCGAGGCCCCCGACGAGCCCGGCAGCGAGGTCCGACAGGATGTCGCCCAGCAGGTTCTCGGTCACGATCACGTCGAAGCGCCCGGGGTCACGCACGAGCTCCATGGCGAGGGCGTCCACGTACCGGGTCTCGGCCTCCACGTCCGGGTAGCCCGCCGCCACCTCCAGGAATGTGCGCCGCCAGAGGCCGTAGACGTGCGGAACCGCGTTCGCCTTGTCGGCGAGCGTGACCCGCTCGCGGCCGGTGCGACACGCGAATTCGAACGCTGCCCGCACGACGCGCTCCACGCCATAGTAGGTGGCCACGGACTCACTGATCGCGATCTCCTGAGGCGTCCCCTCGCGAAGAGAGCCGCCGGACCCCGTGTAGAAGCCCTCGGTGTTCTCCCGTATGATCGCGATGTCGATCGTCTCGTCGTCGCTCAGCCGGAGCGGCGTAAGGTCGGGCGCCCTCAACCGGACGGGCCTCAGGTTCACGAACAGATCGAGGCCGAAGCGAAGCCCCAGCAGGATGTCGCGCGCGTGCGCGCCGTCGGGCACCCGCTCATCTCCGACCGCACCGAGGAGAATGGCATCGAAGCCGTCGCGGAGGCGGGCGAACGCATCCTCGCCAAGCGTCTCGCCCGTCGCCAGATAATGGGCCGCCCCGTGCGGGAACTCTTCGAACTCGACCGACAGGAGCCCGGCCGCCGCCGCCGCCTCCAAGACACGGCAAGCTTCCCGAAGCACCTCCGGGCCGATGCCGTCGCCCGGAATGAGAGCGACCCGGATCACGCCTCCCGGATCACGCTTTCGCACCGGGCGTTTCAGTCCGCCGCTGCCGATCGTTGCGAGCCGCACGCCGCACAGTAGCGCCACTCGGGCTCCAGCTGCTCGTCGCACTGGCGGCACCGGGGCCGCAGTTGATCCGAGCCGCACAAAACGCAGTAGCGGAGGCCCTCGCGGTCGGGAAGCTCGAGGTCGCACCTCCAGCATCGCCCGGGCGTCTCGAGGCTCGCGCCGGCATCCGGACCCGGTGCCTCGTCCGGGGCCGCCGACACCTCGTGGCGCGACGTCTCCGGTCCAGGCGCGGGCACGGCTGCCACATTCAGGTCGTCCGCCACCTGGATGCGCAGCTGCGCGGCGGCGAAGTTCTTGAGAAAGCCGAGTCCCGGCTCGGGCGAGGCGCGCTCGTCTCTGACGGCGGAGCGCAGATCGCTCTCGGTCGGCACGAGGTAGCGCTCGCCGGCAAGCAGCTCCAGCAACTCGAGATCGTATTCGGCCTTGGTGGCGTAGCCCAAGGCGCTCCGGCAGATGTGGTATGGGAGCAACGTCCGGTGTAGCTCGGCGACGGAAACGACTCCCTCTTCGGCGCGTCCCGCCTCACCCATCCGCCGAGCAAGCAGCCCGGCGAGCCGCTCCGCGTTCATCGGATGATTCTCATGGCACCTCTCCTCACTCTTCGCACTCTTCGCGTTTGGCGTCGGCCGCGACAGGCTCCTCTCCGCTCCCGGCCGGAGCGGTGCGATCTGGATGGTGCAGCTCCAGCAGCGTGATCCGTCGGTCGGCCACCTCCCTGACCTCGAGCTCGACGTGGCCGAGCTCGACCCTCTCGCCCTTCTCGGGAATGCGGCCGAGCTTGCCGATCACGTAGCCGGCCACCGTGTCGTACTCCTCCTCCACCTGGGCAAGATCGAACTCCTCGATCAGGTCGGAGAGCGACAGGCCACCTGCCACCTCGATTCGTCCGCCCGGCTTCACGGTGATCGCGGGCCGGGCTGCCACATCGTGCTCATCGTATATGTCGCCGACGATTTCCTCCAGCAGATCCTCCAGCGTCACGATGCCGTCCGTACCTCCGAACTCGTCCACGACCACGGCCAGATGGACCTTCTGACGCCGCATCTCTGCGAGGATGTCGTCCACCGGCTTGGTGTCGGGTACGTAGTAGGCCTCTCGCGTCTCTTCCGTGACCCGGAAGCCCGACCAGTCGTCCCTCCGGAACCACCGGAGCAAGTCCTTGATGAGCAGGACCCCCACAATATGGTCGATCGAGCCCTCGAAAACGGGGAGCCGGGAGTATCCGGAGTTCGCCGCGACCTCGAGTACCTCCTCGAGCGTCGCGTCTGCCGGCACCGCCTGAATGTCGGGCCGTGGCGTCATGACTTCGCGCGCGACCGTGCGCGTGAGCTCGAAGACACCATGGATCATGGCCTCCTCGTCGTGCTCCACGGCGCCCTCCAACCGACTTTCCTGCAGCAGGAGCCGGATCTCCTCCGGACTGTGCACGCGCTCCCGCGCTTCGATGACGTGCATGCCGAAGGCACGGAGAGCCACATTGGCCGAGGCGTTGAGGAACCATATCACCGGCCGCATCACGACGTTGAACAGATACAGCGGCACGGCGACCACACGGCTTACCGCCTCGGGTCGTGCGAGAGCCACCGTCTTCGGAGCCAGCTCTCCAAGCACGATGTGCAGGAACGTGATCAGGAAAAAGGCGATCGTGGTCGCCACAGCGTGGGTGGCGACGGAAGCCCACGGCGCGGGGAGCGAGGAGAACACCTCCCTGATCGTGCCCGCGACGGCCGGCTCGCCGATCCAGCCCAGCCCGAGCGATGCCACGGTGATCCCGAGCTGCGTTCCCGAAATGGCCAGGTTCAGGTCGTCCTGGGCCTTCTGGACCACTCTTGCGAGCCGGTCACCGGCCTCCACCAGCTCCCGGATCCGCGTCCGGCGCACGCTGACGAGCGAGAACTCGGCGGCGACAAAAAAGGCGTTGGCGCCGACGAGAGCCAGCGCGGCGACTATCTTCAGGAGCGACTCAGTGTCCATCGGGTCGGGAGCGCTCCACGGCCGGCTCTCTCGACTTCAGGAGGCGGCACGAAAGCAGTGGCCGGGCCAGCCGGAAGCCCCGGCGGCCCGCGCGTAGGGGGATGGAACTCAGGCTGCGTTTACCTCGCCTCGCTCGCCCTCGAGTGCGGTGCTCTCTTCCACTGGCGGGCCATCCTGGACATCTATGGCCCCTCGCGAGATCGGGGGCATGCAGTAGCGGTGTCCGATCTCCTGCAGCTCCGCCAGCTCTATCTCTGTGAGGTCCGGGTAGCGCTCGGACAGGTATCCCACCGTGTCGGTGAGCCACTCCTCACGCTGCTCGCGCTCCGCTTCGAGAACGCCGCAGCGCCGGATATGGCTGAAGAGCTCATCTCGAGCCCTGTCGACTGACGTTGAATCGTGACCTTTCCTTCCCAAGGACTCACCTCCGGGTTCGGTTCCGACCGATCGGCCCTGTAGAGCCGCGTAGTGGTCGATATTCTCAGCTTCAATCTCGATGATGTCGCGCAGAAAGCGTTACCACAAGCTACCGGGGGACGTCGGCTCCCGCAAAATCACGACTCAGCAGGTTGCTGAAAAACCCTGGCGGGTCGCGTTACGAGCGCCGTGGGTCACAGATCCAAGGCGGCGCGACGACGCGATACCATGCGTATCGGGGAGGAGCGGCAACGCTGGAGATGGTCCCGCGCCGCCGTAACCCGCAGGGCGCATGGGGCTTGCGGCCGAATACGGCGTCACTCGTCGTCGACGATGCACAGGGCATCGACTCCTCCTCGTCCCT
>DAOVWI010000103.1 GCA_030636765.1 Gemmatimonadales bacterium | reverse complement strand
CGCTCTCCCAGACTGAGCTACGGCCCCTCGTGCGCTAGAGCGGGGCTGACGGGACTCGAACCCGCGACCTCCGGTGTGACAGACCGGCACTCTAACCAAGCTGAGCTACAGCCCCCGGGATCCTCGCATGGGGCCTACTGGACTCGAACCAGTGACCTCTACGATGTCAACGTAGCGCTCTAGCCAGCTGAGCTAAGGCCCCAGAAAAGGACGAGCGGGACCCCTGCAGAGGCGCCCGCTCGCTAATTTCCAAGCTACCGGCTGCCATTCGAGCGGTCAAGGTTTCGCGCCCGCCCACGCGGGATGCTGTCCGGCTTACCCCGGTCGCGCCAGAGGTTCCGATCCTCCCCTCCCGGTGCGGAGGTTCCCCACACCGAGCGGGGAGTCTCACCCGACAGACACCGGCCGGCCCGGCGTACATATTGATGGCTGCGGAGGAGCCGATGGGCCGACTGCAGGTAGACACCCGCCTCGATCCGGATCACGTGCGCCAGTACACGAAGTCTCTTCTCCTGGACCTGAGCGCGCTCGGTTCCATGATCGAGGAGGGCATGTTCGAGACGGGGATCCGTCGGATCGGGGCCGAGCAGGAGCTGTTTCTGGTCAACCGGGGGTGGCGGCCGGCTCCCATCGCCATGAAGGTGCTCGACGGGCTCTCCCAACCCGAGTTCACGCCGGAGATCGCCCTTTACAATCTCGAGATCAACCTGCCCCCCATGGCGCTGAGCCCGGGCTGCTTCCGCCATCTGGAGCAAGAACTGCACGTACTGGTCAGCGCCGTGCGCGAAGAGGCGAGAGCCCACGACGCGGAGGTCGTGATCACCGGAATCCTGCCCAGCCTCACGGTGTCGGACCTGGCTCTGGACAACCTCACCCCGATCGAGCGCTACCACATGCTCAACGAGGCGATGAACCGCATGTCGGGCGGCTCCTACCGGCTGCACATCCAGGGGGCGGACGAGCTCCACTTCGAGCACGACTCCGTGATGCTCGAGGGGTGCAACACGAGCTTCCAGGTGCATCTGCAGACCAGTCCCGAGGAGATGCCGAGGCTGTACAACATCGCCCAGGTCCTTGCGGCGCCGGTGCTGGCGGCCACCGTCAACTCGCCGCTCCTGTTCGGGCGGCGGCTGTGGGCCGAGACGCGCATCGCCCTGTTTCAGCAGGCGCTCGACACCCGGCGCACCTCGCCGCACCTGCGCGAGCTCACGCCTCGAGTGCGGTTCGGCGAGCGCTGGGTGAAGGAGTCGGTGCTCGAGGTGTTCCACGAGGACGTCGCCCGGATCCCTGCCCTGTTCGGCGCCACCGACTGGGAGGACCCGCACCGGAGGCTGCGGCGCGGCGAGATCCCGGAGCTGCCGGCGCTCCAGATGTACAACGGCACCGTTTATCGCTGGAACCGCCCCTGCTACGGCGTGACCGACGGCAAGCCGCACCTCCGGCTCGAGTGCCGCTTCCTCACATCGGGACCGACGATTCTGGACGAGGTCGCGAACGCTGCGCTGTGGATCGGCTCGCTCCTCGGGGCCCTGAACGAGTACGAGGATGTCACCCGGCACATTCAGTTCAACGACGCCCGGGCGAACTTCAACGCGGCCGCCCGCCGCGGCCTGACCGCCGGTTTCGTGTGGCTGAATGGCGAGATGGTGAGCGCGCCGCGCCTGATGCTCGAACGGATCCTTCCGATGGCCCGTGCAGGGCTGGAATCCGCCGGGGTGGACGGAGCGGACATCGACCGGTATCTGGGCGTCATCGAAGGACGCGTGAAGAGCGGGCGCACGGGCGCCAGGTGGCTCCTCGACTCCCTGCGCGACATCGGCCTTTCCAGCTCTCGGGCGGAACGCATGGCTGCCCTCACGGCCTCGATCGCCCACCGGCAGCACGATGGGCTTCCGGGACACGAGTGGGAGCCGGCCCGCATCGAGGAGAGCGGCGGGTGGCAGTACAACTACGCGAGAGTGGAGCAGTTCATGACCACCGACCTCTTCACGGTGAAGGAGGACGAGCTCGTCGACCTCGCGGCCCTCGTCATGGACTTCAAGAAGGTTCGGCAGGTCCCGGTGGAGGACGACCAGCGCCGGCTCGTGGGCCTTCTGTCATACGGCGCCGTGCTGCGGCAGCTGTGCGCCGGCTCGGCCGCCGAGGATCAAAAGGTTCCCGTAAAGGCGATCATGGACCGCAACCCGCTGACCGTAGCTCCCGAGACGCCCACCCTGGAGGCGATCCGTTTCATGCGCGAGCACGAGCTGTCCAGCTGTCCGGTTGTGAAGGACGGGGAGCTGGTCGGCATCGTGAGCGTCGGCGACTTCACGCCGATCGCCGAGCGGCTGCTGGAGGAGAAGCTGGCCGAGACGCACTCGCGCACCCGCCAGCCCACAGAGGAAAAGCCTGCCCGCCGTTTGCCCGAGTCGGAAACGCGGCTCAGGAACGGCTCTGTAGATACGCGTTTATTCTAGCGGTGTCTTCCTCGTCCAGCGGAACCACATCCATGAGCGCGGCGTTCGCCCGCATCCGGCCAACCACCGCGGGCCACTCGGACGCCGTGTGCGCCGCGGGCGACGGCACCTCGTGACACGCCGAACAGCGCTGGCGATAGAAAGCGTCTTCTTCCGTCTCTCCCAATTCTCCCTCTTGGGCCACCGGCAGCGCGTACGCCTGCAGGTACTCCAGGATCACCTTCAGATTCTCCTCCGATGGGACGGCGACGGTCGCCATGCCGGCCAGCACGTACTCGCCCATGAGCCCTTCCGTGAGGGGGCCTCCGAGGCGATCGGCCAGCGTCTCGGCCCTCATCTGCATACGCCGCAGCAAGAGAGGCCACTCCCTCGCCGCGTGCATCTGCGGTGTGGGCAGCCAGTGGCAGCGAGTGCAGTAGGCCTCGATCAGCCCCGCTCCACGCGATCCGGCGTCGGGGAGACTCTCCGCCTCGAAGTTTGACGGTGGCAGACCGGCGCCGACCGAGCTGATCAGCCGCCAGCGCTGACCGCGCGTAAGGTCGGCGGTCGGCTTGCCACCGAGCTCGGCGAGCACGGCGTCGAGTTCTTCCAGCGAGACCGCTGCTTCCTGGGCCGTTTCCTCGGCCGCTTCATCGGGGGCGCAGGCGGCCAGCGAGACGGCGAGCAAGAGCGCTGTCGCCGCTCTGGCACGACCGCCTCCAGGTGGGGTCCTGACGACATTCATCGAGATCTCCTTCAAGAGCGGGATAGTCCGTCCCGAATCGCACGATACGTAGCCTGACGCCAGACTGTCTGTCGGGAAATTGCCCGGAAATTCGTCGGGAATCAATAGATAGACCTTGTCACAGGATCAACCGGAGGCACGGAACGGCCGACTGTGAGCGCGGAACAGCGGCCTGGAGGCGCGGCGCCCTTGCCCTTGGGAGCCCCGTGACACCGCCCGACGCACCTCCAGGACCGTTCTTGCGTCTTGCCCGGAGCGTGATACCTTGAGGCCGCCTCGGCCCGGGTGATGTGCGGGAGCCGAGCAGCGGCGCGGTCCGGCCGCACGACGACTCGACCTCATCGAAGGACCGGATGGGACGACCAACTGCAATGGCGGCCGCCGCGTTCGGCTTCTTCATCATCGGTGGCTCCCTCGGCCTCGCTCAAGAAGCCGGGAATCCACAGGAGACGCCACCAGATACGGCGCAGGAAACCGCGCAGGATACTGTGGCCGGTCTCACGGCGCAGGATACCGTGGCCGGTCTCACGGCGCAGGAGGCGATCACCGCGTTTCACGCCGACACGCGCGGCCCCGATCAGCCGATCCCGTTCAACCACCGCTTCCACTCCGGCGAGCTCCAGATCGACTGCCTGTACTGTCACACAGGAACTGACCGCTCCCAAACAGGCATCATGCCGTCGCTGGAGATATGCATGGGATGCCACCGCATAGCAGGCGGCGGCCTCGATCCGGTCGAGGAGCTTCGCGGCCGCTGGGAGCGGGGCGAGCCCGTGTCGTGGGAGTGGGTCTACAAGCTGCCCGAGTTCGTCCAGTTCAACCACGCGGCGCACCTTCGGAACGGCGTCGAGTGCGAGGAGTGCCACGGCCCGGTCGAGGAGACCGACCGTATCTACCAGTGGGCTCCGCTGACCATGGGCTGGTGCCTGGAGTGCCACCGGGAGGAACCGGCCGAGACCGACGTGGCCACGGACCACACGCTCACGGAGCGCTATCCACCCCCGCCGATCCCGGAGGGCCGGGAGCGCAAGGGCCTCTACCCCGTGCAGATCAGCTCGGAGTACGGGGCGTCGCGCGGCCCGATCGACTGCCTGGCATGTCACTATTGAGCGGCCGCCCGAGCATCGTGGCGAGAGACGTCTGGACGCCCGCTAGAGAGGCGGCCGAGTGAGCGGGTGCGGCTGCAGCGGAACGGCTGCGGCGGGCCGTGAGTGCGGCTGCGCCGATGACCGCTCGCCAGCCCTCAACACCACCAGCCGACGGGACTTCCTGAAGATCGTGGGCGTGACGGGCACCGGGGCGGCGGCCGCCGCCTGCGGGCCGCCGCACACGGCGGACAAGCTGATCCCCCTCCTCGTGCAGGAGGAGGAGCGCGTGCCCGGCGTGTCCGATGTCTACGCAACGGCCCTGGTTGCCGGGTCCGAGCCGTTCGGGATTCACGCCTACCTCCGCGAGGGCAGGGTCATCAAGCTCGAGGGCAACCCGGACGCGCCGAATCGCGGCCGGCTCTCCGCCCTCGCGCAGTCAGCGCTTCAGGATCTCTACGACCCGGATCGGGTGCCTGGGCCGCGGCGGCGTGCGAGCGCTGACGCCGGGGCAGGCGCCGACGCTGATGCGAGCGGTGACGCCAATCCGAACGCCGAGACCGGCGCGAACGCTGACGCCGGGGCGAACGCTGACGCCGGCGCCTTCGTGGAAGCGGAGTGGGACGAGGCGATCGCGGCCGCAGGAGCCGGAGTGGCGCAGGGTGGCGTCGTCCTGCTCACCGGAGCCGCGCCGACGGCGCGGGATCGCTTTTTATCGGTGTGGGCCGCCGCGGCCGGCGCGGAGCACATCCGCTGGGAACCGCTCGGCCAGGAGGCGGCGCGATCCGCGAACGATACCGCGTTCGGAAGAGCCGAGGTTCCGACCTACGATCTCGGCCGCGCCGATCGCATCGTCTGTTTCGGAGCCGACTTCCTCGGAACGTGGCACTCTCCGGTGCAGCAGGCCGCTGGGTTGGCCGAGGCCCGCAACATCGACGACCGCCGTCAGGCGAAGCTGACCTTTGTCGGTGCGCGCCTCTCGCTCACGGGCCTCAAGGCCGACGAGTGGGTGCCGGCCCGGTCGGGGACGGAAGGGCTGGTCGCCCTGGCCGTCGCCGCCGTGGTGGTCGGGCGACGCGGCGGAGCCGAGGAGCTGACCGATCTCCTGGCCGCCTACACCCCGGAGGGCGTGGCCGAGCGGGCGGACGTGCCTGCCGAGCAGATCCGCCGACTGGGCGAAGAGCTGGCCGAGGCCTCGTCGCCGATCGCGATCCCGCCCGGTTTCGAGAGCCAGGGAGCGGATGCCTCGCAGGCTCACGTCGCCGTCGCGATCCTCAACCAGACGCTGGGCGCGATCGGGGAGCGCGTGCGTTTCGGGACCGCGTCCGCCGCCGGACGGGTGGCCTCACTGGAGGAGATGCGGGGGCTCATCGACCGGATGCGTAGCGGAGAGGTGCGGACCCTCATCGTAGCCGACACGAACCCGGCGTTCACGCTGCCTCGATCCCTCGGCTTCGCCGACGCCATGGGCCAGGTGGCGAGCACGCTATCGCTGTCGTCCCACTTCGACGAGACGGCGACTCTGAGCGACTGGATACTGCCCTCGAACCACGCACTCGAGTCGTGGGGCGAGGTGGACTTCGGCTCCGGGCGGGCGGCGATCGCCCAGCCTCTGATGCCTCCCATCTTCGACACGCGCCAGACCGAGGACGTTCTCCTGCAGGTGGCCGTTGCGGCCGGCCTGGAGACGGGGCTGGAAGCCGATTTCGCAACGCACATCCGGGAGGCGGCGCGAGGCCGGTTCGCCACCGCCCGTGCGGAAGAGAGCTTTGACGACTGGTGGCGCGACCTCCTCGCCGGCGGCGGTCTCCTCGGCAGCGGAGCGTCGACGGGATCGGGCGTCAGCGTGGAAGCGGCCGACCAGCCCGCGCTCAACGCCGGAGCGGCCGCGAGCTCGCTCGGGAAGGCGGCCGTGCCCGAAGGCATGGCGCTGATCATCTATCCGACCGTCCAGTTCTACGATGGTCGTGGTGCCAACCGCTCCTGGATGCAGGAGCTCCAGGATCCGGTCACGCGCGCCGTCTGGAACTCCTGGGTGGAGCTGCACCCGGAGACGGCCGACCGGCTCGGTGTCTCCAACGGGGACCTCGTGGCGGTTAGCAGCCAGACGGGCTCGGTGACCGCTCCCGCCTTCGTCTATCGCGGCATCCGGCCGGACACGATCGCGATCCCGCTCGGACAGGGCCACACGGCGTATGGCCGGAACGCTCGAGGGCGGGGCGTGAACCCGCTCGACCTGCTGGCAGGCGAGGAGGACCGGGGCAGCGGGGCGCTGGCGTTCGCCGGCACGGCCGTCGACGTGCGCGCTACGGGCGAGCGCGGCAGGCTGGTCATTCTGCAGGGCAGTGACACGGACCACGGCCGGGAGGTGGCCGAGATACTGAACGTCTCGGCGGCGCTGGCGGAGATGGACCGCCACGAGATCGACCTCACGAAGATGGTCGAAGCGGCGCATGACTCCGATCCCAACAGCCCCTACCGCTGGGGGATGACGATCGACCTGAACGCCTGCACGGGGTGCGGCGCGTGCGTCACCGCCTGCTACGCCGAGAACAACATCCCCACCGTCGGCGAAGTGGTGTGCGGACAGCGGAGAGACATGTCGTGGATCAAGATCGACCGCTACTTCGAGGAGACGGCCGACGGCGGCTTCCAGACCGTGCAGCAGCCCATGCTCTGTCAGCAGTGCGGCGACGCGCCGTGTGAGCCCGTGTGCCCCGTGTACGCCACGTATCACAACCCGGAGGGACTGAACGCACAGGTCTACAATCGATGCGTGGGCACCCGGTACTGCGCGAACAACTGCCCCTACAAGGTGCGGCGGTTCAACTGGTTCCCCTACGAGTTCCCGTACCCGCTCAACCTTCAGCTGAACCCTGACGTCACGGTGCGGCAGAAGGGCGTGATGGAGAAGTGCACCTTCTGCGTCCAGAGAATCAACCGGGCGAAGCAGGAGGCGAAGGCCGAGGGCCGGTACGTGAGGGACGGCGAGTTCATGACGGCGTGCCAGCAGACGTGCCCGGCCAGCGCCATCGTGTTCGGCAACCTGAAGGACGTGGGAAGCGAGGTCTCGAAGAAGTCGCACGGCCCGAGGGGATATCACGTCCTGGACGAGCTCTACACGCGGCCGGCGATCACGTACCTGGCGAGCGTCACCCACGCCGAGATGCCGGAGACGGAACACGGCGACGCAGAGCAGTCGGACGGACGCGGCGAACACGGCGGCGCCGAGGAGTGATGGCGACGGCGGCTCGCGAGATCGAGCAGGTGTACCCCACCCCCACGCTGGCCGACGCCAACGAGGACATCTGCCGCCCGATCCT
>DAOVWI010000066.1 GCA_030636765.1 Gemmatimonadales bacterium | reverse complement strand
GGGGTCCCGCTCCATCTCGTCCTGAAGGCACGCGTTCAGAAGGTCGACGGTGGTCGTCGGATCCCCCTCGAACTCGGGCTCGGTCTCGAACTCCTCCGACGTGGGGTCCACGTCCGGCGAGTAGACGTGGTCGTAGACGGTCTCGGGCGCCGGCTGCGGTCGCTCGACGGCCCGATCGGCCGCCTCGACCACCACCCGATCCACCTCTTCGCGGATCACCTCCAACTCCCCCTCGGTCGCGATCCCCTCCTGCACGAGGAACAGGCCGAAGTTTCGGATCGGATCCCGCCTGCTCTCCTCCTCCCGCTCCGATTCCGGTCTGTAGTTACGCTCGTCGTCCGACATCGAGTGGCTGTACGGCCGGACGACATGAGCGTGCACAAGCGCCGGTCCACGCCGCTCGCGGCAGTACGCGACCGCCTCAGACATCACCCCATAGCTGGCCACGGGATCGGTGCCGTCGACCTCCCGGATCAGCAGGTCCGGGAACCCGGCGACGAGGCGCGAGATGCTCCCGCCGGCCGTGTTCACTTCCACCGGGACCGAGATCGCGTATTCGTTGTCCTCGATCAGGTAGATGACCGGGAGCTTCAGATTGGACGCGGTGTTCAGGGACTCCCAGAACTCGCCCTGGGACGTGGTGCCGTCGCCGGTGCACACCAGAACCACCTCGTCCCGTTCGAACGCCACCAGATCCTCCAGCCCAAGCCGGGCGGCCAGCACACCGGCCTCGGCGCAGCCCGTCGCCTGCAGGAACTGCGTACCGGTAGGGCTGGATGCGCTCGGGATGTTGTATCTGGCGGACCCGAAGTGGGACGGCATCTGGCGCCCTCCGCCCGCCGGATCATCGGCCGCCCCGACCGCCTCCAGGAACATCTCGTACGGCGTGACCCCAAGCTGCAGGCAGAGCGCCCGATCCCGGTAGTAGGTGAAGTACCAGTCGTAGCCGGGACGTGTGGCCAACGCCGCCGCGACGAGGACCGCTTCGTGACCCGCGCCGCTGATCTGAAAGAAGATCTTACCCTGCCGCTTCAACGCCATCTCGCGATCGTCGATGCAACGCGACGTATACATCGTGCGGTAGATGGAGCGCTGATCGTCGGAGGTCAGCCCGAACCGCTCCTCCGGCTCTGTCCGCTTCACGTGTTCGACCGGCGTGCTCATCTACGACGCTCTTCCTTGGTTCGCATGTGCAGCCTACTTCCTCAACAGCCTAGGCGTGGATCGGCGGAGATACGGCCGGCCGGTTGGCCTCCAGCGCTTCGTCCAGGCTCGCCACGATCCTCCACACGTCGTCACGGCTGATCTTGGCTCCCGGGCCCTCGCGCTCGATGTGGTCCAGGGTCGCCCGGGCCAGCCGGACCGGCAGGGCGTTGAACGCAACGAGGCCTCTCTCCGCTCCCGCGCCCTGTAGCTCGAGCGTGTACTCCGAAGCCGCTTCGAGGTCCCGGCGGGCGAGGGCGAACACCTCGGAACGCTCCACGCCGGGCGGGATGTAGGCCCGGCCCTCCCGAACATCCGCGGCCGAATCCTTGAGGATGTTCACGAGCTGAAGCCCCTCGCCGAACGCTCGCGAGCGCTCTCTCAGATAGGGGGCCACGGGGGCGAGGCTCTCTCGCCCGACGAGGAAGAGCTCCGTGAGCATCTCCCCCACGATGCCCGCTACCGCATAGCAATAGTCCCGGAGATCCTGGAGCGACTTCAGTTGAAGTCGGCCGTCGTCGCCCGTGCTGGCCACAAAACCGGCCATCCCGCGCGCCGTGCGGATCGTGTGCTCCCTCACCAGCTCTCTGGCCTCGTCGCCCAGCTCGGCGTACCGCTCGAGGACGAACGGCATCTCGTTCATCAGCTCCTGATAGCCCTCGTGGGTGAGCGGCATCTCGGAGACCCAATACGCCGCCAGCCGCTCCGCCTCCGCCGGCTCCGGTCGCTCGAGGATCTCGCAGAAGGCGTCCAGAGCTTCGATACGGTCCCTGCGGGGCCAGCGCGATGAGTCCTCGAACGTGTCCGCGACCCGAAACAGGAGGTAGGCGACGGTCACTTCCCGCCGCGTGGGCTCCGGAAGGAGCGGGATGGACAGTGCGAACGTGCGGCTTGTCTTTTCGAGAAGGAGATCCAGATCAACCATGGAGTTCCGAGTTTAGCGGCCGCTCCGCTGCGGCGTCAAACCGTTAGGACCGTCGCGGGGATGGGAGAGCCGGGAGAACGACCAGCGTGCACAAGAGCACCGACAGCATGCCGATCGTCAGCATCTGACCCATGCTGGCAGCCCCCGGGTGACGCGAGAACGCGAGTGTGCCGAAGCTGAAGATCGTCGTGAGGCTGGCGAACAGGACCGCGCGAGCCGTGCTGGTCCCGAGAAGGTCGGCCTCACCGGTCAGGCCTGCGCGGCTTCGATGCACCATGTGGATCCCGTTGTCGACACCCACGCCGAGGAGCAACGGCAGAGCGATGACGTTCGCGTAGTTGAACGCCAGTCCGAAGAGTACGGTGGCGGCTCCGGCGAGCGCGCCCGCGAGCAGCAGCGGCACGATCACCCGCATCGTGTCCCAGAAGCTCCGGAGGGCGAGGAGGAGAAGCAGGAGGGTGGCGATGGCGGCGTAGGCGAGAGCCTGCCGGAAGGCGGAGACGACCGCCTCGCCGGCTGAAACGCTGATGACGGGCTCACCCGTGGCATCCGGGGCAGCGGAGAGAACATCGGCGACGAAGGCACGCAGGGCCGCCTCGTCGGCCAAATTGTCACGCGGGATCACCTCGACCCGGTGCGTGCCGTCCGGGCTCACCCACCGCTCCACCAGGTCGGCCGGCAAGTCGGCTGCGGTCACGAATCCGGCGTCCAGCGACGCACGGAGATCATGCAGGCTGCGCCGGAGGCCGCCGAGAAGGCTGCTCTCCACCCGATCGAGCGCCTCCCGTTGCACGCTCGCCGGGCGGTCCTCCATCCATCTCTGCCACCCGCGGATCTGGAAGCTCGCGAAGCGGGCGCGGTCGCGCGTCTCCTCGTCCGCGGGCTCGTACCGGGAGAGGCGCCTTCGAAAGGTCTCGACGGAGGCAAGCCGGGCCGTCAGGTCGGCGGCCCCGGCCTCCAGGTCGGCGGCGTCGGCCCTCGGTGGCTCCAATGAAGAATCGATCACGCGACCGATCCGATCGATTCGCGCCAGCCTCGGCCCCTGCCCATCCGGCACGAAGACGCCGATCGTGATGGCCTCCTCCACTCGCTCCAGGCGCGTCAGCCGGTCGGCCAGCCTCTCGGCGGCGGCCGAATCCGGGGCGAGCACGGCGATCGTCATGGGCGAGGTGGTGGTGTCCGCCAGCAGCTCCCGAAACGTCGCCGTCGCCTTCGCCTCGGGGTCGCGCAGGTCGAGGGGATTTCGGGCGAAGCGTGCCTGGGGAAGGAGCGCCGCGGATGCGAGAGCGACGATCGACGCGCCGATCAGCACCGTCCGCCGATGGCCGGCGATCCAGCGAGCCAGACCGTGCGGCATCACGCCGCCCACCAGCGGCCGTTCGTCGGGCTTCGGCCGGAAGGGTGCGAGGCACAGCAAGGCCGGCAGGAGAGTGATGGTGACGAGGAAGCTGATCAACATCCCGGTGCCACCGATCATCCCGAGCTCCGACACCCCCTTGAAGGCAGTCGGGATGAACGCGTAGAAGCACGCAGCCGTGGTCACGGCGCTCAGGAACAGGGACGCGCCGACGTCTTCCGCCGTCAGCCGGAGCGCCTCACGCTGCCTAGCTCCCTCGACCCGGAGCTCCCGGTAGCGGAGAGAGTAGTGGATCGCGTAGTCGATCCCGAGGCCGATGTAGAGCACGGCGAAAGCGATGCTGATGAGGTTGAGATGCCGGACGGCGAGGGCGGCGAAGGTCGACGTGATCACGAGCCCCACCAGGAGCGTGAACAGCGACGCCCCGATGAGCCGCACGGAGCGAAGGCCGGCGTAGAGAATCCCACCCACCATGAAGAGTGCGAGCCCCACCGCGATCCCCAACCCCTGGATCGCGCTGCGCAGCTCCTCGTCCGCCATCGGCACGGATCCGGTGAGCCGTACGCTCACCCCCACCGCGGCCGACAGGCCGAGGGAGTCGACGACCGCCCGGATCCGGCCGATCGCGGGCTCGCCCGGAAAGAGGCTGTTGAAGTCGAGCTGCGGCTTGATCACCACGTAGCGCCGGAGTCCCTCGGCGCCGCCCACCTCCCCGCTCAGCAGGTCCCTCCACGGAAGCGGCCGCAGCCGGCCCATCATGGAGCTTCCGAAAGCCTCGCCGACCGCCCCGATCAGGCCCCCGACGCGCTCGTCGTCCGAGGCTTCGGCCGTCGGGTCGTCCGAGGCTTCCGCCATCAGGCTGTCCACCACGCTCAGGAAGCGCGGCAGCTCCGGCTCCCGCTCCAGCTCTCTCAGCCAGGGGCCGGCCTCCTCGAGGCCGATCGCCAGCTCCTCCAGCTCCTCCTCGTCGAGATAGAGCAGTGCGTGTCGCTCGAAGAACGGAGCGCCGCCGGGCCGGTAGACGGGCGGGAAGAGCGGCGGCGCGGCCCGAAGCCGCTCACCGATCGAGAGCTGCGCCTCGGCCGCGAGGCCGGCGGTGGCGCCGTCGATGATTACGAGGATTTCATCCGTGTACTGGGGAAAGGCCGCCTTGTAGCGCTCGTACTGGACCCGCCAGGAGAGCCTGCCGGAGAGCATGTCCTCGGTGTCGGTGTCGACGCCGAGGTGGGTCGCCGTGTAGTAGCCGCCGGCGATCGCTATCAAGACGGCCAGCGCGACCACCCGGCGCGGGTGCCGCGCCACCCGGTCCGTCCACCACCCCAGGAAGCGCCCGACGGCGGGAGGCCGGCCGTTGGGAGCGGCCACTCCCGGTCAGCCGGCGGCGGGAGCTACGCGCGTCCCGCCGGTTTCCTGGCCGCGAAGAGCCCGGGCCAGGACTCCGGGCTCCGTTCCGTCCCCGATCCACGAGACGATCCCGTGCTCGGCAAGCCACAGAGCCGCGTCGAGGCGGTGGGCCATCCCACCCGTCACGTCTGTGGAGGCGGATCCGCCCACCAGCGCCTTGACCGACGCCGCGTTCGCCGCCGAAACGCTGGGAATCGGCTCTCCTTGTGCATCGTAGATCCCGTCCGTCTCCCCGAGCCAGATGACCCGATCGACCCTCCACCCGTGGGCCGGGAGCGCCCCGGCTAGCTCCCTGAACACGACTTCCGTGGAGAGGATGGCGGCGCCGCGCTCCCGGTCGAGCACGACATCCCCGTAGGTGACCGGCAGCAGTCCCCACGAGAGCGCGAGCGCCACCGGCTCGACGTGAAACGACACCGGGCGGGCCGAGGAGGAGACGGCCGCGCTGCCCGGCGAGAGGGAGAACACCGGCACTCCCGCTTCCCGGAGCGCTTCCGTCACGATCCCGTGCAGCCGCATCGCCTTCGCCTGTGTGCGGGAGGCGCCGGCGGACCGATCCGGCGTGGCGATGCCCTCCTCGACGATCCGGTGCCGCCGGGCCGACTCGTGGCCGAAGGAGCCGCTTCCGTGCCCGAGGACGAGGCCCCGATCCGTCGGCCAGACGTCGGCGATCTCCCCCGCCAGGCGTTCGATCACCTCGACGCGGGCCGTGTCCGGCCGGTCCTTCTCCGTGATCAGGCTGCCGCCCAACTTCACGAGGACCGCCTCACTCACAGCAGGTGCTCCTCGATCAGCTCGGGGCCCGGCCCCACCCGATCTCGGATGATCTCTCGCACCGGCCCCAGCGCACCCAGCCGACTCGCCACGGTCTCCTCCGCCTCCGCCGGGCAGATCACGTGAACGTTCGGGCCGGCATCCATGGTGAAGTACGCCCTCACGCCCTCGGTCCGGAGCCGGCGTACGGCCTCCAGCACCTCCAGCGTGCCCGGCCTCCAGTAGAAGATCGGCGGCGAGGAGGACATGGCGATCAGGTGAAGATCCACAGCTTCCTCCTCGACGGCCGGTCCGAGCAGATCGAGGTCACGGCGCGCCAGCGCCTCCCGCACCACGGCGAGACGGTCGGCCAGGCAAGCCAGCCGCTCACGGAAGTAGGGACTGGAGGGCGCGCGGGCGTGCCCCTCCAGCGACGACACGGCCTTCGGCTCGGCGGCGACGATGGCGATCACGTCCCGCAGATCCCAATGCCCCGGCTCGGCGAGCTGCCGCGCATAGACGTCATCCGGCACGGGTCCAGCCGGAAGCTCGACGTACCCACCCAGCACCGACCGAGCGGCCGACCCGGAGCCGCTTCGCCGGGCCAGGATCGAGAGCTCCTCCGCCGTAACCTCAGCGCCGAGGGCATTCAGCACGGCGAGCGTCAGGGCCGCGAAGCCGGACGCCGATGAAGCCAGGCCGGCGCCGCTCGGGAAGCTGTTGCGGGTCGCCACCCGAAAGCTGCAGTCGGCGCCCGCCCATCGCCGGAGACGCTCGAGGTGGTCGAGCACCCTGCGCGCGAAGGCGTCGGGGGCCGGCCGCAGCTCTCCCTGCGCGCGCCTCTCTCCGAGGCCCGGCAGGAGCTCTCCGGGGGGCGGCCGTTGTCCGGGCGCGACCACGTAGACCTCGTCGCTCTCCCCACGCGCACCACCACCCACCGCGTCACCGCCGGCCGCATCACGACCCGCCACGTTACCGCCGGCCGCGTCGCCCGGTATCGCCTCCACGGTGCAGGTGCTGACGCACCGGGAGAGCGTCATGGAGATCGAGGGGTTCAGCGGGATCCCCGACGACAGGTCGTGAGCCCCCCAGTACTTGATGAAGGCGATGTTCGCCGGAGCGGTCGCCGTCGCCTTCCCGCTCACTCGGACTCCAGGCGAAGGCCGGGGCCGCCCAGCGTCACCGGGTAGCGCTCGAGACCCTCGAGAAAGCCCCACGAAGCGATCGCGGCCGGATGGGGATGGTAGACCAGGAGGCACCCGGCACCGGGGGCTTCGAGCACGTCGGCACCGCGGGCTTCGGGCGCGCCGGAACCCGGGCCTTCGAGCGCGCCGGCACCGGAGATCTTCGCCGCTCCTCCTTCGGCCTCGACCCTGCGCACCAGCTCGCGCACGGCGCCCGGCACCACGCCGAGCTCCTCGAGGCTCGCCTCGTACTCACGAAGGCAGGCGATCTCCACCTCCCCACTCCGCCCATCGTCCAGCAGCGCGTCCCGAAACCTCCGTGTGGCCCGATCCATCCTCTGGAACAGTGCCTCGTAGCGATCCGGCTCGCTCGCGACACGCTCCCGCACTGCTGCCACCACCGTCCCGGTCGACTGCGGCGAAGCGCCGGTGTCGAACACCCGGAATGCCGAGAGGGCTTGGCCGACGGCTGGAAGCGTCTGGATGAGAAGCTCGCCGGTCTGGTCTCTCTCCGCCCAGATCAGCCCGCCGTGAAGGACAGCCGCGCCATCCACGCCCGACGGGAGACCGTGCTGGCGACGCTCCACCTCCAGCGCCAGACGCTCGATCACTTCCACCGGCGGATCGGCGCCCGACATGCGGATACACCCTGCGACGACGCTCACCGCGACGGCCGCCGAGCTCCCCATCCCGCGGCCCATCGGGATCTCCGATTCCACCTCCAACCTCAGCCCAGGCAAGACCGGATCCTCCAGCGGCGCGCCGCCCGACGGGACCTCTGGCCAGCCCCGCGCGGAGTCCGCCTCCTCGGCCAGATAGCTCGCGGCCTCGCCCAGGCCCAGCTTCACGAGGTGGGCGGGATCGTCCCCACGCAGGGCCCGGAACCGCTGCAGAGTAGGAGCCTCGGCATAGAGCTCCCAGCGCTCGCGGGCCGAGCGCGCGTACTCGAGGAGATCCGGCCAGCTCTCTTCCGCGTCGTGACCGAGTCCGCCCATCCTGATGGCGACCGCGGCGGCGGCAGGCCCCGGCGTCACGAAGCGGGCCGAGAGTCGCAGGTCCACGGCGGCGATGAGCGCGGGGCGGCCGTACACGACCGCATGCTCGCCCATCAGGATGAGCTTGCCGGGGGCCGAGGCCCGGACGGAGGTCACCGCCGGGTCGTCGTTTGGTGCGGCGTGACCACAAGCGCAGAGCGGGCGGCCGCCGCCGCCCGCTTCTCGCACCCAGCGCGGATCCCCGGCACGGGCCGGGGCGCCGTCAAGCCCTGCCGGGTCGGCCGTCCGAGGCCCCGGGTCCACGACCCAGTTTCTCGTGTGCCCTCGCGAGGTCATGGGAGGTGAAGGCTGCCATGAGGGAAATTTCGCCCGCCAGCACCACGCCTCCGAGGATCTCGGCGAGCCGCATCGCCGCCGCTCCCGGCCGGCCGGGATCGGCAGCGATCCCAAGCAAGGCGAGCGACTCTCGCTGCGTGTTCAGCTTGGTCCCCCCACCCACGGCCCCGACCGGAACTGCGGGCAGGTAAACCGACGCGTACACCGCTTCCGGTCCGAACGCCTCGATGCAGGTGATGCCCATCGACCCCTCCACCACGTGGGCGGGATCCTGGCCGGTCGCGATGAAGATCGCCGCCAGCAGGTTGGCGTAGTGCGCGTTGAAGCCTTGCGCTCCCGCAGCGATCGATCCGAGCAGGTTCTTCCGATACTGCACCTCGACGATGGCCCGCGCGCTCGTCTTCAGGATCCGCTTGAGGATCTGGGCGTCCAGCACAACCTCGGCGAACACGCGCTTTCCGCGCCCCTCGTGAAAGTTGATGGCGGCCGGCTTCTTGTCGACGCAGTAGTTGCCCGACAGGGCGACGCACTCCACGCCGGTCTCCGGCTCGATGAAGTCGTGAACCACTCGGTCGCAGGCGATCGTGGCCATGTTCATCCCCATCGCGTCGCCCGACGAGAAACGAAATCGCAAGAGCACCGTGGTGCCGAAGCTCCGAGGCCGGACGTCGAGCAGCTTGAGGTGGCGGCTGGTCGACTCGGCGATGCGGCGGATGTCGTCGATCCGCTCCTCGATCCAACGAAGGAACTTGAGCGTCGCCTCCAGCCCGCTCGTGCGGAAGACGGGAGCCCGCGTCATGCCGACATCCTCCACGTGCACCCGGGCGCCGCCCGCGGCCCGGATCGCCGAGCATCCCCGGTTCGTGCTCGCGACCAGCGCGGCCTCGGTGGTGGCGAGGGGGACGTACAACTCCTCGTCGACGTACTCGCCCTGGACCGGGAGCGGTCCCACGATCCCCATCGGCACCTGCGCCACGCCGATGAAGTTCTCGCAGTTGCTGCACGAGGCTCGCTCCACATCGAGCGAGTAGTACCCGACGTCTTCCAGCCGCGCCCCGGTAAGCACCTGAAGCGCCATGCGACGGATCTCCGCCTGCACATCGGTCGGGAGATCCCGTGGCAGCTGATGAAAGCCGATATCTCCGTCCACGAGGGCCTGGATCAACGCCTCGCGCGTCCGGGTCTTGGTGGCTACGGAAGATGCTTTGTTCATCGCTCGGACCTTTTACCTAGTTCGACTCGCCGCAGTTCGTCGATCGTGCGTACCCCCACAGATAACATCGCGATCCTGAGTTCGTCCACGATTCGTTCCACCTTCTCGACCACAGCGTCCGCGGATTCGGTGGCGGGCGCCAGCAGCGGAAACGCCATTCCGACGAGGTTGGCGCCGAGCGCGATCGCCTTGGCGGTGTCTACCCCGCTGCGGATCCCGCCGCTCCCGATGACCGTCAGCCCCTCCACGGATGCCACGTCGCGAATGCACACCGGCGTGGGAATCCCCCAGTCGGCGAACATCTCGCCGATCTCCGCGTCGCCGGCGCGTCGCGCCTCGATGCGGGCCCAACTCGTTCCGCCCAGCCCGGCCGTGTCGATGATGCGGATGCCCCGCTCGAGCAGCGCCCGCGCCGTCCCTCCCGAGATCCCGCAGCCGATCTCCTTGGCGATCACGGGCACCTCGAGCTGCGCCGCGATCGACCCCATCTTCGGCAGCAGCCCGCTGAAGTCGGTCTGTCCCTCGGGCTGGATCGCCTCCTGAAGCACGTTCAGATGAAAGGCCAGGGCGTCGGCATCGATCATCTTCACCGCGGCCCGGCACTCCTCGATCCCGTAACCGTAGTTCAGTTGTACGGCGCCGAGATTCGCCAGCAGGGGAACCGACGGCGCCAGTTCGCGGACCTGGAACGTCGAGGCCTGCAGGGGATCTTCCAGCGCCTTCCGCTGAGAGCCCACGCCGATGGCGATCAGGCAACGCTCGGCAGCCTCGGCGAGGTTGCGGTTGATCTCGCCGGCCGCCTCCGTGCCGCCCGTCATGCACGAGACGAGAATAGGCGCATCGAGCCGCTTCCCAAGAAAATCGACCGAGACATCGATATCCGCCAGATCGATCTCGGGCAGCGCCCTGTGTTCGAACGCGTAATCATCAAAAAAGCTGTGCGCGCTCTGGTTGCCGGCATCCAGGGCCAGGCGAATGTGCTCCGCCTTCCGATCACGCGCCAGCCGATCACGCGCCAGCCGGTCACGCGGCGGCGCGGTCGCCGACTCGGCCGCCCCGCTCACCGGTCGCGCCGCCGGGAGTAGTCGATCAGTCCGCCGAAGAAGGCCCTGCCTTCGTCGCCGAGCGATGCGCTGTCGAGCGCAGCGCGCGCTTCCTCCAGGCGCCCGCCGATCATCTCTTGAACGGCGGCCAGTCCGCCCGTCTCCCGGATGATGTCGCGGCCTCGCTCCACCTGGTCCGCATCGAGATCCGGACGCCCCAGCAAGGCACGGAGCTCTCTTCCCTCTTCGGGCGCGGCCCGCCGAAGCGCATGGTGGATGAGGAACGTGTACTTGCCCTCCATCAGATCCGATCCCACAGGCTTCCCCACTGCGGACGCATCTCCGAACGTGCCCAGGATGTCGTCGTGCAGTTGGAACGCCTCACCGATCGCCCGGCCGTATGTGCCGAGCCACACGAGCTCCACCGCCGAGACACCCGCCAGAAGCGCGCCGAGCTCGATCGGGCGCTCGACCGAGTATCGTCCCGACTTGAGGCGGAGCGCCCTCAAAAGTCGATCCTCGCCGGGATCCGCCTCGTGCGGAAGAAGCATCTCCAAGTACTGCCCCCGGATCACCTCCTCGCACATCCGGGAGAAGGCCCGGTCGAGCGCCTCGTTACCCGGTGGCGTCCTCACCGTCGTATAGAGCTCCACGGCCCACGTGTGGGCGAGATCGCCCAGAAGAATGGCTACCGAGCGGCCGAAATCGCCAGCGTCGCCCCCATACCTACTCTCGATGTGCTTCTCCCTGAAGCGGGCGTGCGCGGCTGCCTGTCCGCGACGCACCTCGCTGTGGTCCATGATGTCATCGTGGATGAGAAGATACGTGTGAAGCAGCTCCGTGCTCATGGCCAGCGGCAACACGTCCGCGTCCGTCTCGCCGCCGCACGCCCGGTAGGTGTAGTACACGAGAGACGGACGCAGCCGCTTCCCACCGCTGGTGATCAGCCGCTCCACCTCCTCGACGAGCTCCAGGCCCTCGGGCTCCAGCGCCACCTCTGCCCGCTTGCGAGCGAAGAAGCGCGCGAGCTCGGGCTCCAGACGTTCCCGGAACTCGGCAAGCCGGCCCAGGAAGTCGTAGGAGACCGGCCGCGTCGTTCGCTCGACGGTTCGGGTCAGCTCCATCAGCCGGCCACCTTCCACGCCGTCGGACCGCCCGCCGCTCCCGCACGTGACCCGGTGGCCAGCAACTCGGAAGCCTTTTCGCCGGCCAGTTCGCAGGTCTCGTCGGCAAGCAGTTCGCAGGTCTCGTCGGCAAGCAGCTCGCAGGCCGC
>DAOVWI010000117.1 GCA_030636765.1 Gemmatimonadales bacterium | reverse complement strand
GCTTACCTCCCCGCCGATCTTCTTCAGGTAGGCGTTCGGGTCGTGGTTGAGCGCTCCCTCGGGCAGCCACTCCCAGAACGGGCCGAGCTCCCTGCGCACCCTTTCGACGTAGAACGAGGGCACCTCCAGTGTCTCTCCCTCGAAGAACCGACGCATGGACAGGTCGCTCTTCAGAGCGTCGCGTACGGCGGTGTAGTACTTGATCCGGCCGAAGCCCTCGGACGAGATCGCGCGAACCACGTTCAACCAGGTGGCGAAGCTCCGCTTCGTCGATCGGATGCGGCGCGCGATGGCCGGCCAGGAGAACGTGTACTTGGTGAGGTCGATCACGTTGTCATAGAACTCGGCCCACTCGTAGTTCAGCGGGCGGACGTTCATCGCCTGGCTGTTGTTCTGAAAGTGGAACGGGAAGGGAAGCACTCGGCCGGCCTTCTGAAGCTCGAGGTTCAGCGGAGCGGCTTCTCCGAAAGCGGAGAGCAGCGAATAGCCCGGGAAGGCCCCCGGGGTGAGGTCCAGGAATCGCTTCGTGAGCTCGAACGGCTCCGGCCCGGAATCACAGTCGAGCCCCAGAACGAAGTTCGCCTGCACGTATGGGACGTGCTCCAGGATCATGTTCACGTGCTGCGAGACCGCCTTCACCTTGTCCATCCCGGTCTCGCGTCGGGTCTTCGACTTCTCGCCCAGCGTGTACCACGACTCGATCCCCGGCAGCAACGCCATGAAGCCGGCATCCCGCATCCGGGCGAGCCTGGGTTCCCCCAGGAGCGAGAGGCTGCTCTCGGCAACGAAGCGGAGATGGCCGCCGACGCTCCCCTCTTCGATCGCGCCCATGCACTCGTCGAATCGGACGCCGAAGTTGGGATCGTGAAAGCCGGCGAACGCGTTCGGCTTCTTCCGGACCAGGAACTTCAGGTCTTCCCGGAGCTGGTCCGGGCCCAAAGGCCGGTACTTGACGACCGAGTCGATGCAGAAGCTGCACGTGTAGGGGCAGCCGAGGCTGGCGATCATCGCCACCCCCTTGATCTTCGACGGCGCCTTCGCCAGCGTCGGCTCGATGAACTTCCACCGCTCCCTGACGCCGGGCAGGTAAGCGGGCTGCGTCTCCGCGCTGAGCTGCCGGCCGAGCGGCCGGTGCGACGCGCACTCGCCGAGAACCTCGTCGACGATGGCCTGGTCCGTCAGTCCCAGCACGTAATCGAAGTACTGGAGCGCATCGTCCGGGTAGCAGCGGGCGTGGGGTCCCCCCAGAGCCGTCACAGCGCCCCGTGTCCGGAACAGGTTGCTTACCGCGTAGGCCAGCTGCGCCGCCTGCGAGAAGGCGCTGATGAAGATGAGATCGGTGTTGGAGGGGAGCTCCTCCAACAGGTCCTCGAAGCCGGTGTAACAGACGTAGTGGACCTCATGCCCGGCCTCTTCTACCCAGGCTGCCACGACCTGCGGCATGAGGCCGGCCAGGTTCGCATTCATGAGTCTCGCGTACAGCGCCTTGGTGGGCGCCTTGGAGACGAGGTCGATGACGCCGACCCGCAGCTTTCTCACAGACCCTCCTGGCGCCCGCCGGAACACCGTTGCGGGCATCGGCCGGTGGCATCGGGTGCGAAGCCGAATGTCATGGTGGATGCTCCCTATGGGAATTGATATGGCCGGTGCTGCGCGCGGCCGCCAAGCTGCTCGCGGGTGGCAATCTGGCTGCCGGGCGCCCGTTTGGCCACCGTGCGGGCGACAAGCCTGCCGCCACGCCGGCGAGAACCTACCGTCAAATGGCGGTTTTTCTCAGAACCTGGAAGCCGTAATCGGCACGTCGGCCTCCGTCCAAGCCGCCTGAGGGCGCGCCTCGACCTCCAATGGACGTTGCCTCGAACGCGCTTTCGTGGAAGGATTCGGTCATGAAACCACATGCTTCCTCCCCGATCGCCTGCGTCGGCGGCGCCAGCCTCGACCGCCGGGCCCGGCTCTCCGGCCCGCTCAGACCGGGCACGTCCAACCCGGTCGTCTCGACGCCGAGGGATGGCGGAGTCGCGCGCAACGTGGCCGAGGGCCTGGCGCATCTCGGGTGTGAGGTGGTGCTCTTCTCGGTGGTCGGTGCGGACGAACCGGGAGCGTCGCTGGTGGCCGGGCTGGAGCGCGTCGGTGTCGATACGTCCGGTGTCGGGCGCTCTGCGCGGCGCCCGACGGCCGCCTACACCGCGGTGCTCGGGCCCAGCGGACGGCTCGAGTTCGGTCTGGCGGACATGGAGATCTTTGACGAACTGGACTTGAAGTGGGCAGAGACGGTCGCCGGCCGGCTGTCCGAGTGTCCGATCTGGTTCGTGGATGCCAATCTCCCGGACGTCACCCTGGATCGCCTTCTCGGGGCGCGATCCGCCGGCCAGACGGTTCTCGCGGACCCCGTCTCGGTGTCCAAGTCGGAGCGGTTGCGTGGCGTGCTCTCGGCCATCGATGTGCTCTTTCCGGACCGGTGGGAGGCGGAGGCGATCAGCAAGATACCGGTGGTCGGCACGGGGCAGATCGCCGCTGCGGCAGAGCGAATTCTGGAGTTGGGCGTGGGGTCGGTCGTCGTCACGCTGGGGCCCGGAGGCGTGTTCGTGGCCGACGGGTCCCGCAGCGAGGCGGTTCCTCCGATCGCGCCTCACGGCCCGCTCCGCGACGTGACCGGGGCTGGAGATGCGTTGATTGCCGGATACATCTATGCTCTCCGTACGGCTCACGGGGAGCCGATCCGTCTGGGCCTGGCGGCCGCGAGCCTGGTCCTCGAACGGGGCGGCTCGCTGGCCGAGGGTCTGTCCGTAGATCGGCTCCGCGAGCGGGCGGACGAGGCAGCATAGCGTGAATCTGCCGAAGGCGATCGAGATCCGTCCTGAGGTGCGGGACGCGCTGCAGGCGGGGAGCGCCGTGGTCGCTCTCGAGTCGACCGTGATCGCACACGGTCTTCCGCATCCGAAGAACCTGGAAGCTGCCGAACGCATGGTAGCCGGCGTCCGACAGGCAGGTGCGGTGCCGGCCATGATCGGCGTGCTGGGGGCGCGAGTGGTTGTCGGGCTGTCGCCCGAGGATATCTCCGTCCTCGCGGGCGACCCGGAGGTGGCCAAGGTGAGCTCACGCGACCTGTCCGCGCTCGTGGCCTCGGGCAGGCCCGGCGCCACCACCGTGGCGGCCACCGCCTTCGTGGCGGCCAGGGTCGGCATCCACGTGATGGCCACGGGAGGGATCGGCGGCGTACACCGGGGCGGCGAGACCAGCCTCGACATCTCTGCGGATCTGGCGGAGATCGCCCGCTCGCCGGTCGCTGTCGTCTGCTCCGGGGCGAAGTCGATCCTGGATCTCGAGAGGACGCTCCAGGTTCTCGAGACGTCGGGCGTTCCGGTCGTGGGCTACAGGACGGACGAGTTTCCCGCCTTCTACGCTCGAGGGAGCGGCCTGCGGCTCGAGCACCAGGTGGATTCCGCCGACGAGGCCGCTCGACTGATGACCGCAGGGCGAGACCTCGGCTTGCCCTGCGGGATCGTCGTCTGCAACCGGGCGCCGGCCGAGTCGGCCCTCGACCGTTCGGAGGTCGGCTCGCTCATCGATGCGGCGATTCGGGCCGCCGAGGAGGGCGGTATCCGAGGCAAAGCCGTGACGCCCTTCCTGCTGGAGCACATCGGGAGAGAGGGCGGCGAGCGGGTGCTGGAGGCGAACCTGGCCCTCCTGGCCGACAACGCCCGGGTCGCCGCCCGGATCGCGGCTGCCTACGCCTCGGCTACGGCGGGATAACCTACGGCCGCGGCTGCACCAGGATCTCTTCGGCGATCTCCAGATCGAGAGCGAGCTCGGTCTCGCCGATGCGGATCACGCACGACGGCCTCTGCTGCACGAGCGTCACCTCACTGCCCTGCACGAGACCGAAGGCGGAGAGCGTGCTGTAGCGCGAGCCGTTGCGGCCACCGAGGCAGAGCACCTCGCCCTTCTCGCCCGCCGCGAGCTGGGTGACCGGACGCACACCGGCCGGGAGGCGGGAAGCCGCGGGCTGCTTTCGCCCGAGCAACCCCCTCAGCCAGGAGATCGCGCGCGGCGTTTCGGGGAACTCGTACTCGCAGTTCGGGCACATCAGGAGGTTGCACAGGGCGCCGAGCGGGCAGCCGTGGGCACACAGCGTGTCGTCGCGATCGAACTCGAACCCGCACATCGGGCAGGTGAGCCAGCGGGAGGCCACGGTGCCCATCAGACGGGAATCCACCTGCCGAGGCGGTTCACCAGTCCGCCCACCAGGAAGGCGAAGGGGAAGATGAACCCGGCCATCCTCCACGCCACCTTCATCCCATGCTCGCGCGCGATCATCAGGAAGTTGGCGACACACGGCATGAACAGCGTGATCGTCACCATGGCGACGAACACCTGATGCGAACTCAGGAGCGGCTGAGGCGCGTGCATCGCGTCCAGGATGTAGACGGCACCGAAGTCGCGGCGCATGAAACCCACCAGGAAGGCGTTCGCCATTTCCGGCGGCAGCCCCAGCCATCCGGTCACCAGCGGCTCTCCCATCCTGGCGATGCCGTCGAGAAGCCGCAGCTTGTCGAGCAGGAAGAGGATGGCGGTGCCGATCACGAAGATCGGGATCACCTCCTTCAGGTACCACTCCAGCCGGCTCGCCGTCTTGACCAGCACGTTCGCCAGCTGCGGCCTTCGCATGGGAGGCACCTCCAGGATGAACTCACTCGTCTCACCGCCGAACGTTCGGGCGGTGAGCCAACCCACGAGAAGGAGCACGGAGAGGACGAGCGCGAGCCAAACCAGTGCTGCGGCCGGCGAGAGCGCGGCCATCATCGCCAGCAGCACGCCCAGCTGGGCGGAGCAGGGCACGGCGAGCGCCAACAGCATCGTGGTGATGATGCGCTCTTTGCGGGTCTCGAGGATGCGGGTCGTCATCGTCGCCATGGTCGCGCAGCCCAGCCCGAGGATCATCGGGAGCACGGCCTTCCCGTTCAGACCGATCCGCCGGAACGTGCGGTTCAGCAGGATCGCCATCCGGGAGAAGTAACCGGAATCCTCGAGGACGCTGAACACGAGGAAGAAGGTCGTGACGATCGGCAGCACGATGGCGAAGGCGTAGCTCAACGCCATCGTGATCGTTCCGTACTTGCCCACCAGGAGGTCGTGCACGAAGCGCAGCGCGTGCTGGCGTGCACTGAGCTCCGCGCCGGGCGGGATGGAGTACTCCGGCAGGACGACCGTTCTCTCGATCGTGCCGACCGTCACCTCGTGCGCCGGTGAGATCGGAAGGCCGATCGGCTGGGAGATCAGCTCCGTCGTATGCTGGTGCGGGAACGGGAGGGTCGCGTCGGCCAACTCGATCGCGAGCGGGTTGAGATGCTGCTGGAAGCCCACGACCTCCAGAAGGTCCACCAGCGTCCCGGCGCCGAACAGCCCGACGAACCAGAACACGGCCAGCAGGACCGCGGCCAGGAAGCCCAGTCCCTTGACCGGGTCCATGGCCCAGAACCCGAGGCGCACCCGCAGGCTGGGATGGCTGGGTGGCTCGATCGAGTACGTCTCGGCCAGGATCTCCTTGACGCGCTCGAGGCGGATCCGGTTCGCCTCGTACCCGTCGCCGGGTGGCTCGGGTGGAAGGACGGGCAGGCTCCTGCCGGCCCCTGCCGGCGCCGCCCCCGTGGCGAGTGGCCCGTGGATGCGAGGCGCCCGGGCCGCTGGAAGCGCTTCGACTAGCTCGCTGGTGCCCTGGTCGCGTGGCGCCACAGTCGTCACGACCGGCACGCCGAGGATCTCGCTCAGCCGCCGCGTATCGATTCGGCCGCCTCGCTCCTCCAGCTCGTCGAACATGTTCAGGACCAACACCATCGACCGGCCCCGCTCGGCGAGCTGCAGGGTGAGCAGAAGCGCGCGGCGAAGGTTCTTGGCGTCCGCCACCTGCACGATCACCGCGTCGCGGTGCTGCTCCAGCAGCTCCAGGGTCACCCGGGCATCGTCGCTTCGCGGCTCGAGGTCGTTGATTCCGGGGGTGTCGACGACCTGCGTCTCCCGACCGTTGAAGCGCGCCCGGGCGCGAACCACCTCGACGGTGGTGCCCGGATAGTTCGAGACGGTGACGTACCGATGCGTCAGGTTCTTGAAGAGAACGCTCTTGCCGACGTTCGGATTGCCGAGAAGAAGAGTCGTTCGCTCCCCTTCCGCGCCCTCCCCGTCGTGGGAGACGACGACCCCTTCGTTGCCAGCCGAGCAATGCGCCATCTGCCGTCCTTCCAGCCTCGTTTCAATCTCAAGAGGGCCCTATAGGGCCCTGAAAATGTAGTTGAGACCGGGTATCAACTGCTGTCGGGAAGGGCACGTCGGGGGATGTGGGGCGATTCCCCTCAGGCTGGGATGCCTAGCAGACAAAGCTCCCGCTGGCATCCTTCCGGTCGCTCAAGTTGTCACCCGTCCGTCTCGTTCTCCGGTCAGAGCACGAACGGTATGAACATCTTGGTGTGCTGCATGTACGCTCGGTACGCAGCGCCGAAATAACGAACATTCTCCACTTCCTCAACCTTCGCCGTCGCCAGCAGAAAGACCGTCGCACCCAGCACCACACCGCCCCCAACCCAGGACGGGTGCTTAAGGAACACGCCCCATGCCAGAAGAAGCAGTGAGCTGTAAAGCGGATGGCGGATGTACTTGAACGCGCCAGTCGTCACCAGCTGGGTTGTCTTCTCGATCCAGATCAAGGGCGCATCGTGGGGTCGTCGGGCATCCGGTTTGCCCTGGGTGCGTAGCAGATGTACGCCATGTGCGACCGGGACGATAGAGGCGATCAAGAGGAACCATGAAATGAACTG
>DAOVWI010000240.1 GCA_030636765.1 Gemmatimonadales bacterium | reverse complement strand
ATCCTCCTCATCTCGGCGGATCTCAGAACTGCTCCTCTCCGGCGAACCCTTCGGATGTCTCGGACACCTCTCGAACGAAGACGGGCAACCCCCCCACGGGGTGCCTCTCTCATAAGAGTGTGAACCCTCCTTGTAGGGCGATTCCCCTCACTCTGTGTCCAGAGTCTAGCGACTGGAGCGGCCGTCGCCCGGCGGTCATAATGTTAGATTGGTGGGGTGTAGCCTACTGGAATAGTCACGGGGGAAGCTCGCCATGTCCTCTGACCTTAGCGATCAGATTGAGGCCATGCTGGCGGAGCCTATCTCCTCCCCGTCTGCGGAGAGGGCTGAGACCGTAGCACCCAGCGAAGGCCGATCCAGGCCGCTATCGCTGACCGCTCACCAGATCCCGCTCGATCTGTTGCGCCGGGCGGCGGATCGGCTCCAGATGGTGGCGGCGATCATGGCGATCGCCCTCGCCGGCTACGTGATCATCACCAACTTGGCTCCGGTGCTAGCCGACCCCTCGCTCGCCCAGCCGGGTCCCACCCGCCTGATCGTCCTCGCCCTGCTGCTCGTGTCGATCGGGGTGTACTTCCTCGGCCGCTTCCATGCCCTGAAGCCCGAGCGCATGCTCGACGTCGGCCTGTGGTACATGGTTTTCCTCGCCTTTGGGGGCGCGGTAGCCATCCAGTACTACGCCGGCGAGCTTCGGATGCCCACCTGGGGAGTCTCGGAGGTCGCCGTTCTCATCCTCGTGTTCGCAATTCTTGTCCCCAACACGCCCGGAAAGGTGCTGCTGTTCGCTCTGGTGGCTGCGACATTGGACCCGTTGGGAGATCTGATCTACGGGCTCAGAGGAGGGGAGACGCCCACCTTCCTGCAGATGTTGGCCGCGTACTACGCGAACTATTTTGCGGCCGGGATCGCGCTGGTCACCGCCCACGTGCTCACCCGGCTTGCACGCGAGGTTAGCGAGGCGAGGGAGCTGGGTAGCTACCGGCTGACCGAGCAGCTCGGCCGGGGAGGCATGGGCGAGGTGTGGCGGGCGGATCACCGGATGCTTGCCCGCCCGGCGGCAGTCAAGCTGATTCGACCCGACATGTTGATGGGCGTGGGCGAGGATCGCGAGACGCTCGTCCGCCGCTTCGAGCGCGAGGCGCAGGCCACAGCTCTGCTCAGATCCCCACACACGATTGAGCTGTACGACTTCGGGGTCACCCCGGAGGGCTCGCTCTACTACGTCATGGAGCTGCTCGACGGACTGGACATGCAAGCGCTGGTTGAGCGCTATGGTCCGCTGCAGCCGGAGCGCGCCGTGTATCTGCTGCGCCAGGTGTGCGATTCGCTCTTCGAGGCCCACGAGAACGGGCTCGTGCATCGCGACATCAAGCCGGCCAACGTCTACGTCTGCCATTACGGGATGGAAGCTGATTTCGTGAAAGTGCTGGATTTCGGTCTCGTCGAACGTCGCCCGGGGATTGCTGGCGACACCCGGCTCACCATGGACGATTGTCCGGGTGGAACCCCAGCCTTCATGGCTCCCGAGCAGATCCTCGGCCGTACGGTGGACGGGAGAACGGACATCTACGCGATGGGCTGTCTCGCCTTCTGGCTGCTGACCGGTAGCTGTGTGTTCAGCGGAGCCACCCCACTGGACGCCGTGGTCAAGCACGCGCGGGAGGAGCCCGAGCCACCATCGGCGCGTTCCGAGATGCCGATCCCGGCGGTCCTGGACGAGCTGGTCCTGGCGTGCCTGGAGAAGGAGCCGGAGAGGAGGCCGGCGAACGCGGCGGCACTCCGAGCGCAGCTCGCCGCATGCGCGCCCGACAATGCCTGGACGGGTGAAGACGCGCGGTCATGGTGGGAGCTGCACGAGCCCACGGCGCTGGCTGAAACGGCGTTGGAGGGAGCGTGAGCACGTTGCGTGCGCGGATCGTTCCTGCGCTTGTTCTGCTGGTCGCCTCAAACCCAGCCGCCGGAGCCTTGGAAGCGCAGGTGGAAGCCGACAGCGTGATCCGCGTGGGCCGGGAGGCGGTCTTGAACGCGATGCTGGCGGAGGCCGAGCAGGAGTACAACCTGCGCGCGACGACCAACTCCACTCGCTTCTCCACCTCCGTCATCCTGGGGATCGTAAGGGCCGCCATGGCGGACGCTCCCGACGGGCCGCCTCTGCTCATTCACCACTCGGACTGGTACGAAGCTTACTCGGAGGTGACGGGACTGCCACCTCACGAGATTCCGGAGTTCGTCGCCCTTGCGAACGAGTATGGACAGGATCGCGTCGTCGATTACCGCCTCGCGGACAGCCGGGTCGACGTCGTGGAGGGCTT
>DAOVWI010000261.1 GCA_030636765.1 Gemmatimonadales bacterium | reverse complement strand
TGGAGCAGGGAGGCCGCGATACTCACCGAGTCGAGGTAGATCTCGGAAAGGATCTTCGCGACCTGGACGCAGTGGCTGATGAAATGCTGTTCGTAGCGGCGCTTCTGGCCCGAGTGCTTCTCGCTGGCGTACTGGAAGGCGAGGGCGAGGAGCTCCAAGTCCAGGCGATCCTCGTACTCGCGCACGACCTCCAGGAAGTCCTCGGGGAGAAGCGAGAGGACGCTCTCCGCTCCGGAGACTTCGGGCCGCTTCAACTTCGTTTCGGGTTTCGCCATGTGAGACCGCACAGATCGATGGAGCGCGCAAACTCGGGCCAGGATCGGACCCAGGCTTCAATTATACCGACTTGGGACCGGCCGGTTGCATCCTGGCCTTGACTCCCTCCGGCAGAGCACGTCGAATGGAAGCCACGGCGGGACCGCGCGGTTCGGGCGGTTCCTGGCCGCCGACTCGTTTGCCGGCCGTTCATATCACCGAAGGCACCAGGCGCCGTGAGGAGGCCCATCCATGGATCACCGGCTGACCAGAATCCTCGTAATCGTGATCGCAGCGACACTGTGGCTCTATCTCCCTCCCCCCGCTCGCTTCCGGGCGACGCCGGCTCGAGCCCAGGCGGACCAGGAGACGATCCAGCGCGCTGTAGAGGCGGTGCTGTTCGAGGGAGGCCCGAGCGAAGGTCGCCTCAGCCCCGAGCTTCGAAGCGCCGCGCTGCAACTCGCCGGCGAGGTGGTCGGCGGGGTCAAGTGCCGGGAGGTCTCGACGGTTCCCAGCCCGAACTACCGCTGTAGCCTGGACGCTCCGGCAGGCAGATGGCCGCCGGCGGAGGATTGAGCTCGCAGCGTGAGCGGGTGTGGCAGAGCGTCACGAGACCTTGAAGCGGGTCGCTTCGATATCCGGACCGGTATGACCCGCCGCGATGGTTGGCTGAGCCTTCTCTGCCTGTCGGCTGCGCTGGCTTCGCCTCTCCAGGCGCAGGACGTTCAGCCGCGTGCCCTCAGCCCGGCACCGGTCGGCTCCAATCTGGTCAGCCTCGTGTACAGCTTCTCCACCGGCGCCGTGCTGACGGACAAGACGATCCCCGTGCAGAATATCGACGGGGACGTGCACACCTTCAGCGCCGGGTACGGCCGGGCCTTCCGTTTCTTCGGACTGGCCGCGAAGGCAGACGCTTTCTTGCCCTACACCACGGGCCGTTGGTCGGGCAGGATCGAGGAGGCTCAGATCGACTCCACCGTCTCACGGAGCGGCTTCGGTGATCCCGTCGCCCGCTTCATGTTCTTCTTCGTCGGGGCGCCCGCCCTTACCGGACCCGAGTTCGTGAGGTATCGGGCGAGGACCGTAGCTGGAGCCTCGCTGCGCCTGCGCGTTCCCCTGGGCCAATACGATCCCACGAAGATCATCAACATGGGATCCAACCGCTGGATGTTCAGCCCGCGAGTCGGGGTGTCGCAGACGTTCGGCCGATTCGTGAGCGAGGCGTACGCGGCCGGCTGGTTTTTCACGGACAACGATGATTTCCTGTTCGGGAGCGTGCAGTCCCAGAATCCCATGGCCACGCTGCAGCTCCACTTCCTCTGGGTCTTCGGACCAGGGTTCTGGGCGGCGGCTTCGACCCGCCAGAGCTTCGGAGGACAGGTCTACGTCAACGGCGAGGCATCCGGCGAGGCGCAGACGAACAACCGGATCGGGGTGGCGCTCACGATCCCCGTCTCGAGACGTCAGGGCGTGAAGGTGGCGTTCACCTTCGGCCTCTCCACGGCCGCCGGAAACGACTACGCGACGTCC
>DAOVWI010000189.1 GCA_030636765.1 Gemmatimonadales bacterium | reverse complement strand
TCGACGGCCGCCTCTCCCGCGATCTCCTCTTGCTGCTCGAGCACGAGCCCGTCGTGACGGTCGGCAGGGGGGTACGCTCGGAGGAAGTCCGCTCCCGGGTGGGGGGCGCGGTCGAGGGGATCCCGCGGTTCGAGATCGAGCGTGGCGGGGATATGACCTACCACGGTCCCGGACAGCTGGTGGGGTATCCGATCCTCGACCTGCACGGCTACCGCCAGGACCTCCATTGGTACGTGCGTCGGCTCGAGGGCTCGCTGATCGAGGCGCTCGAGGAGTTGGGCCTGCACGCTTTTCGGGTGGCCGGGTACACCGGCGTGTGGGTAGGCGACCCCCTTTCGGGCCCGATCGCCGCGGAGGGCATGCGGAAGATCGCGTCGATCGGGGTTCACGTGAGCCGCTGGGTCACCTGGCACGGCTTTGCGCTCAACGTGACGGGTGAAGCGCTGGGCCCGTTCGGGGGGATCGTGCCGTGCGGCATCGCCGGGGTGCGCATGACGAGCCTGGAGACGGAGGGGGCCGTGTGGGCGGGCGACGAAGTGGCCCGGGCGGTGTCGAGCGGTTTCGCTCGAGCGTTCGGTGCCCGCCTGGAGATGTCGGAGCTGGCCGAGCTCGAGGAAGCCGGGCTCGGACTGGTTGCTGAGTGAATACCGCAACTCCGGCACATGGAGCCGGTGGTTGTTGGATGAACGCTCATAGTTTGATGAACGAAGACTTAGAGGGAGGAGCGACTAGATGATCCTCATCATCCTGCTGGTGGCCGCCGTCGTGGTCGGAGGGACCCTAGGCCTCCTGGCGGGGATGTCAGGCGTGCGCATGCTCGGGCCGATCTCGGCCATGGCGGCGGCGGTTCTGGTGTTCTACGGCCTGGTCTCGCTGCTGTGAGCGCGACAGTGGGCGGCGGAGCCTGGCCCGGGGGAGTCTTGCCCGGCGCGAGCCCGGCCCGTGTGATCCTGCTGGGAGCCGCGCTGCTTGCCCTTGGGCCGGCACGGGCGGTCGCTCAGGGCAGCCAGGCGTCCGGGCTGCCGGAAGAGGCCGGCACGGGGGTGGCGCTGGCCGTCCCCGGCGAGCCGATCCAGCTTCCCGCGCCGAACGTGCTGGAGGCCCGCCGGGCCCGGCTGGCCGAGGCGATCGGAGATGGCGTCGTGCTGCTCCCCGGCGCTGCGGCCAAGAGCATCGAGGGAGACTACCCGCAGGACTCCGATTTCCGGCAGGAGAACAACTTCCTCTACCTCACCGGGGTGGAGGCGGCGGATTCATGGCTCGTGCTCGTCGCGAGTGACGGTCGCCCTCAGGCCGAGATCCTTTTCATCCCCGAACGGGATCCGGCCCAGGAGATGTGGACCGGCCGGAAGCCTTCGTTTGGGGAAGCCTCGGGGGTCTCCGGCATCCGGGACGTGCGGGCCGCCGATACGTTCCGGGAGACGGCGCTCGGCGCCCTTCTGAAGGATGTCGGCGTGGCGGCCATCTACGTGCCGCTGAACCCGAAGACCCGCCAGAACGCCGACCTCCTCTCGCTCGTGTTCGATGGGCAGGCGGAGGTGCGGGACGTCGAGCCGGTGCTGGCAGGGCTAAGGCTGGTGAAGGACGACTTCGAGATCGCCATGCTCCGGCGGGCCATCGAGATTACAGGCGCAGCCCATCGGGCGGCCATGAAGGCGGCGCGGCCGGGGATGTACGAGTACGAGCTCGAGGCCGTGATCGAGTTTAACTTTCGGCTCGGAGGAGCCGAGCGCGTGGGCTTTCCGAGCATCATCGGCTCGGGGCCGAACTCGGTCGTGCTTCATTATGACAAGAGCCGGCGGGGGATGGAGGCGGGCGACCTCGTCGTGATGGACATCGGTGCTGAGTACAGCTACTACTCCGCGGACGTCACCCGCACGATACCTGTCTCCGGCCGGTTCACGAAGCGTCAGCGTGAGATCTACGATCTCGTCCTGGGTGCCCAGGAGGCCGGCCTGAAGGCCGTGAAGCCTGGAAACACGCTCCTGGACGTGGATCGCGCCGCCCGGAGCTACCTGAAGGAGCACGGCGCCGCGGCGTGCGGCGCCAAGAACTGCGCCGAGCACTTCGTGCACGGTGTAGGCCACTGGCTGGGCATGGACGTGCACGACGTCGGGGAGTACACGGTGCCGCTCGAGGCTGGAATGGTCCTTACGGTGGAGCCGGGGATCTACCTAACCGATGAGGAGATCGGGGTGAGGATCGAGGACGACGTCCTCGTGACGGAGTCAGGCTACGAGCTCCTATCGGGCGCGTCGCCGCGCGATCCCGACGAGATCGAGGCCCTCATGGGGGGCAGCGCCTAATACCCTCTAGTTGTACAGGTGTGCGATTAGAGCGCGGCGAAAGACATACCGGTATCGTTCTCTCCCCTTAGGCGTCCCCCGGCGCGCCGGAGCGCCTCGCCCGGTGCCGCTGAGCCAGCGCGAGCCGCGTGGCCCGTCTCTCCTCCGCCTCCAGATAGCGGCGGTACTCCTCCTCCGTTCGGATCTCGAGGCGCGGCACGGGGACCGGCTTCCCTTCTTCGTCGATCGCCACCATGGTGACGTAGGACGAGTTCGTGTGCCGGCGGTTCTCCCTTTGGACGGACTCTGCTTCGACGCGAACGCCCACTTCGACCGAAGTGCGCCCCACCGTGTTGACACAGGCTCGAAGCGTCACCACTTCGCCGATCAGGATGGGCGAGTGAAAGTTCACCTCGTCGAAGCTTACGGTTACGCATAGCCGGCCGGCGTGACGGGCTGCGCTCATGTAGGCGATCCGGTCCACGGCGGCCAGGATCACTCCGCCGAACACGTTCCCCGCGAGGTTGACGTCCTGCGGGGTCATGAGCTGGGTCACCGTGACGCGCGAGATCTCGGCCGGACGTGCGGGCTCGACCTGGCTTCGGCCGACGACGATCGGCAGCTCTGTCATGGCAGGTCCGAGCGGTCGGGCGCCTGGCCGACGTACGGCAGGCGCGAGAGACCGGGCGGCGTGGTGCGCTGGAGGCGAGCCGCCACCTCCTCCGTTCGGCGGAAGGCCCTCAGGAGGTTCCCTCCGAGCACCTTCAGCACGTCATCCTCCGAGTAGCCGCGCTCGAGCAGCGCGCTCGTGAGGACCGGGAGCTTCGACACGTCCCCCAGTCCTCTCGGCAGCACGGACACGCCGTCGAAATCGGATCCCAGGCCGACGTGGTCGATGCCGGCCACCCGCACGATGTGGTCGATATGGTCCACCAGAACGCCGACGTCCCCCGGCTCGATGTTGTCGAGCAGCCAGGAAGTGAACGCCTCCCGGAAGGAGCGATCGTCCGCATACTGCGCCCGCAGTCGCTCCTGCACGGCGAAGATGTCCCGGATCCGCCGGGCGGATTCGGGAACGATGAAGCCGGAGAAGAAGTTCACCATGACCACGCCGCCGTTCTCCGCCACCTTCCGGAGGACGTGGTCCGGGACGTTCCGCGGATGGTCGGCCACGGCCCGGGCCGACGAGTGCGAGAAGATCACCGGCGCCTCGCTCGTTTCGAGCGCGTCGAGCATGGCATCGGCGGTCACGTGGGAGAGGTCCACGAGCATGCCGAGACGGTTCATCTCGCCGACCACCTCCCGGCCGAACGGGGTGAGGCCGCCGTGGATCACCGTGTCACCCGCCGCATCGGCCCAGGGGAGGGTCTTCGTATGGGTGAGCGTCATGTAGCGCGCGCCGGCGCGGTACAGCGCGCGAAGGACGGGCAGGG
>DAOVWI010000125.1 GCA_030636765.1 Gemmatimonadales bacterium | reverse complement strand
GCGACGGCGACGGCCGTCAGACCACTTACGGATGAATCCCCAGCAGAACAAAGACAGAAGAGCCTCGAAAGTGCCGACGAACCGGCTGGCGGGAGCCGTGCTCGTGGGGCTCGCGCTGGCAGGTGGATGTGGCCGTTCGGGAGGCGATGCGGAGCCTGGATCGGCCGGAGAGCCGCCGCGTCCGGGCATGACTTCCGAGGAAACGCTGGCCGACTCGATCATCCGGGCATGGACGTCGGCGGCGGGTGGGCTGGAAGCGTGGAACGCCGTGCGGTCGGCGCGCTACACCGTCAACACGGTGTTGTACGACTCCGCGGGCTCGGTGCGCTGGATGCGGCCGCGTCGGGTCGAGCTGCGCAGGACGCTCCGCGGGGAGGAGGCGCGGATCGAGCGGCCGGAGGCCGAGGGCCTCTACGTTCAGGTGTTCACGGGCGATACGGCCTGGGCCACGCTCAACGGCTACCCGCTACCGGCCGACCACCCGGCGGCGGCGGAGGCCGAGTACGTGGGGAGGGACGTGTATTACTGGTTCGGCCTACCGTACAAGCTGTGGGATCCGGGAGTGAACCGCCGGGCTCAGAGGACGAAGGACGGATACGAGGTGGCCGTTTCCTTCGGCAGCGAGATCGGCGCGCACCCCGGGGACCGTTACTTCTACTATTTCAACGACGCGGATGCCTTCCCCGAAGAGGTGCACTACATCGAGCAGGGAAAGGAGAAGCGATCCCGCACCGTGTGGGCGGACTTCGGCTCGGCCCCTCCGGTTACGTACGTCGGGACGCGAACCTGGTACGTGGACGGACGGCCCACGAAGGAGCTCCGGATCGACGACGTGTGGATCAACCCCTACCTGGCGGACTCCCTCTTCGTCGCGCCCGGGCGGTGAGCGCGTGAAGTGAGCGAGAAGCGCGAAGGGTTCGAGGCGGAAGCGCTCATCCACCTGGACGGCCTGTACGGTCTGGCGCTCCGTTTCACCGGGGGTGACGATGCGGCCGCTCAGGACCTCGTTCAGGACACGATGCTCAAGGCGTACCGGGCCTGGGACAACTTCCAGTCCGGCACCAACTGCCGCGCGTGGCTCACCACGATCCTTCGGAACACGTTCATCAACGATCTTCGCCGGAGACAGAAGCGTCCGGTGCCCGTGGAGTTCGATGAGGTCGCCGAGCGGCCGATCTACCCGCAGCTCCGGGAAACCGACCCCGAGGGCCGTTTCTTCGAGAGGATCGTCGACGAGGAAGTGATCCGGGCGATCGAGGAGCTTCCGGAGGACTTCCGCGTTCCGGTGGTCCTGGCCGATCTGGAGGGGCTCGGCTACCAGGAGATCTCGGAGATCCTGGAGATCCCGGTGGGCACCGTGAAGTCGCGTCTCTTTCGGGCGAGACGCAGGCTCCAGCAGCGGCTGTACAGCTACGCCGTCGAGATGGGCTACATCCGAGGGGAATGACGACATGACACACGACGAGCGACCGCCGGGGCAGGGTGTGGATCGGGGGGGCGGTTCTGTGGCGGGAGGAGACCTGGGCTGCGAAGACGCGATGAAGAACGTGTTCGACTACCTGGATGGTGAGCTGCCGCCGGACTACAGTGAGAAGGTCCGCCGCCACATCGAGATGTGCAAGCGCTGCTACCCGTACTTCAACTTCGAGCAGGCGTTTCTGGACTATCTTCACGACCGGGGCGTCAAGCCCGCACGTTCCGACGAACTGGAGGAGCGGCTGCGCACGTTGCTGGGAGAGGTCGACACGGAGGACGCGGAGGGGTGCGACTGAGGTGATTGCCGCTTCCGTGTCGCTCGTCTAACTTGGGCCGCCGATTCCCCCGGGTGATCCCGGACCCCTGGACTTGCCAAGACGATCCCGGAGAGCTTCGTGAGCACTAGCGTGAGAGATAGCCTTAGCCGTTTGCTCGATGCGCGGGGCCCGTCGGGCTTCGAGATGGAAGCCGCGGCGGCCTGGCGCTCGCTGGCCGAAGAGTTCGCAGATCGAACCTGGAGCGACATCTACGGGAGCAGCTTCGCACAGATCAACGAAGGCGGGAGCCCCAAGGTCATGCTGGCCGGCCACATAGACGAGATCGGTCTCATGATTCACCACATCGACGACCAGGGGTTCCTGTGGGTGAAGGAGGTCGGTGGCTGGGATGCTCAGGTCCTGGTGGGCCAGCGGATGGAGATCCTCACCAGCGACGGGCCGGTGGCTGGCGTGATCGGGCGCCGGGCGATCCATCTCATCGATCGGGCGGACCGGGAGAAGGCGGCCAAGCTGAAGGATCTCTGGGTCGACATCGGGGCGGCGAGCGGCGAGCAAGCACGAGAGCGTGTGGCGATCGGTGACGTAGCCGTCGTTCGCTCCGACACGCTCGAGTTGGGCGACGGGCTTGTCGCGGCCCGGTCGATCGATGACCGGATCGGTGCGGTAGTGGCGCTCGAGGCTCTCCGGCTCGCGGTCGAGTCGAAGACGGGCGCGGAGGTGGTGGCGGTGGCGACCGTGCAGGAGGAGGTCGGCTACGCCTCGGGCGGGGGTGCGCGTATGACCAGCTTTGGCGTGGCACCGGACGCGGCGATCGTCATCGACGTCACCCACGCCACGGACCACCCGACCGTGGATGCCAAGGAACACGGCGAGATCAAGCTCGGCAAGGGTCCCGTCCTGTCGAGGGGTGCAGTGGTGAACCACGTCGTGTTCGAGCGGTTGGTCGAGACGGCGAAGCAGGAGAAGATCCCCTATCAGGTGCAGGCCTCGCCCGCCGGGAGCGGGACGGATGCGGACGCCATCTTCACGTCGAGATCCGGCGTGGCGACCGGGATCGTCTCGCTCCCGAACCGGTACATGCATTCGCCGAACCAGATCATCGCGATGTCCGATGTGGAGCACACCGCCGCTCTGATCGCCGGCTTCATCAGCGGGCTGGACGAGGACACGAGCTTCGTGCCGGCCTGACACACAGCCGCCCGAGGAGCCCCGACCGCCGATGCCAGCCGTTCCCAAACTGCCCAGCCGGGCCGCCGAGGATTACCTGAAGGCGGTGTACAAGCTGCAGCGGAGCGCCTCGCCGGTCTCGACCACGGCGCTGGCCGATAAGCTGGATCGTTCCGCCGCGTCGGTCACCAATATGGTCAAAAGCCTGGCCGATCAGGGGCTTCTCGAGCACGTTCCGTATCACGGCGTCCGTCTCACGGACGTCGGCGAGCGCTCGGCTCTCGGGATCATCCGCCGGCACCGTGTGATCGAGCTCTACCTGATCGAGAAGCTCGGATACACCTGGGACACCGTGCACACCGAAGCGGAGCGGATGGAGCATGCGGCTTCGGACGACCTGGTCGACCGGATGGCGGCGGCGCTCGGAGATCCGGCGTTCGATCCGCATGGAGCGCCGATCCCCACGCCGGATGGGCGGATCTCGGAGCTCATTCTGCATAGCTTGTTGGACCTGGGACCAGGCGAGTCGGGGGTCGTTCGCCAGGTAGCGGATAGCGATTCCGGCCGCCTCAAGCGTCTGGCGGATATCGGATTGCGGCCGGGGGTCCGCGTCACGGTCCGGATGGCGCAGAGTCAGGATGAGCCCCTGGCTCTCGACGTTGAGGGCGAGCCCGTGCTGGTGGAGCCGGATCTAGTCGGGATGGTCTCCGTCGAGCGGGAGGAGGCGTAGCCACATGAGCCCGAGAGTGAAGGCCGAGGGCGATACCTGGAGCGTGCGGTTGGGCGAGCGATCGCGGCCGGGCACGCGCACCCTCCTCTTCTTCTGTACGACGACCAGCCAACGGCCGTATCGCGTGGTGGAGGTGCCGCAGGAGCGCGTGGGTGATCTCGACGACCTGGAGAAGCTGGACGAGACGGCGCTCCAGGAGCTCTTCCGTGCCTCCTGCTCCATGGGGTACCCGCAAACGTACGACTGAGGCGGGCGCAACCACCGTGTCCCACGTGGATCTGCATCTGCACTCCGATGCATCCGACGGCATCGTGTCTCCGACGGAGGTTGTTCGTAGGGCCGCTTCGCTCGGGCTTTCGGGACTCTCTCTCACGGACCACGACACGGTGGAAGGGCTGGACGAGGCCGCCGAGGAGGCGCGGCTGCACGACCTGCGCTTCTTGCCGGGAGCCGAGATCTCCGCGAACGAGCCCAACCGCTCGGTGCACATCCTCGCCTTCGGGATCGACCGGCGAGACTCAGAGCTCCTGGCGTTCCTTCGCACCTTGCAGGAAGACCGGCGTCGGCGGGCGCGGCGGATGGTGGAGAAGCTGCAGGCGCTGGGCGTGGCCCTCACCTACGATGCCGTCGAGGATCAGTGCAAGCGGGCGGCGCCGACCCGTGCCCACGTGGCTCGGGCGCTGGTTGCCGAGGGACTCGTGCCGGACATCCACGCCGTCTTTCGGCTGTACCTGAAGCGTGGCCGGCCTGCCTTCGTCGAGAAGCGGCCCACGCCACCCTCTCTCGTGATCGACGAGGTTCACCGAGCCGGAGGAGTAGCTCTCCTGGCGCACCCCGGCAGGACGTACGGCGAGCCGGAGATCACCCGCTGGCGGGCCGATGGCCTGGACGGTGTCGAGGTGCTCCACCCTGCCAACCGGGAGGACGTGCGCCGCCTCCTGGCATCGCTCTGCCGCAGGCTCGGCCTCCTGCGGAGCGGGGGGTCGGACTGGCACGGGCCGATCTCCGATCGGTCCGAGATCGGGTCCCAGAAGGTGCCGCTGGAGTGGATGGAGGAGATCGAGCAGCGGGCCGCCGCCGTGTAGCGCGCGCCGCCGCAGCGGGCCGCCGCCGTCCAGCAGCGCGCCACGGCCGTCTAGCTCGCCGCGGCCGTCTGGCTCGCCGCGGCGGGCTGCTCCTGCTCAGCCAGCCAGCGCTCGGCGTCGATCGCGGCCATGCACCCGGTCCCGGCGGCCGACACGGCCTGGCGGTATACGCGGTCCTGCGCGTCGCCGCACGCGAACACGCCCGGGATGCTTGTGTGGGTCGACTTCGCAAGCGTGTCGATGTAGCCGACCTCGTGCATGTCGAGCCACGCCTTGAAGATCTCCGTGTTGGGCGTGTGACCGATCGCCACGAAGAGCGCCTTCACCGCAAGCTCCCACGTCTCTTCCGTCTTCACGTTCCGAACCCGCACGCCATCCACCTCGTTCTCACCTAACACGTCGACCACGACGGTGTCCCAAACGTACTCGATCTTGTCGTTGGCGAAGGCACGATCCTGGAGGATCTTGGAGGCCCGCAGCTCGTCTCGCCGATGGATCAGGTGGACCCGGGACGCGAAGCGCGTGAGGAACATCGCCTCCTCCACCGCCGTGTCACCTCCGCCGACCACCGCCACCTCGACGTCCGGGAAGAAGGCGCCGTCGCAGGTCGCGCACGCCGACACGCCGTGCCCCAGCAGTCGCTCCTCGTTCGGGAGGCCCAGATACCTGGCGGAGGCACCCGTCGAGATGATGAGGGCGTCGGCGAGCACGGGGACACGCTCATCCACGAGGAGCCGGAAGGGCCTGCGCGAGAGATCCACCGCCGTGACCGTGCCGAACCGCATGTCCGCGCCGAAGCGGGCCGCCTGCTCCTCGAACTTCATCATCATCTCCGGTCCGAGGATGCCCTCCGGAAAGCCAGGGTAGTTCTCGACGTCCGTAGTCGTGACCAGCTGACCCCCGGGTTCGGGCCCCTTGAAGACGACCGGGGTGAGGTTGGCCCGGGCCGCGTACAGGGCCGCCGTGAGACCAGCCGGCCCGGTGCCCACGATGATAAGCTCACGATGCTCCGCGTCCGTGAAGTCGGCGTTCTCGATCGATATGAGCCCGGAATCGCCCGTGCGGCGCGCCTCGTCCATCTTCATCATTCCTCGTTACGGCCCCTTGACCTTGACGTTGTTTCCCGGAAGTTGACGATGTTTCCCGGAACTTCTGCCCCCTCAGCCATCTATATAACGTGGATCGGTTCCCCGCGTGGTACTCGGGGTTCGGGCTGGCCACCGTTGACAGCCGCGGAAAGAGTGGCCTACGATGTCGCGTCGGATAGCCGACCGCAACGTGGAAGCGAGACAGGAAACGAGCGATATGAGTGGGACGACGACAACCGAGACCGGCGCTGTGACCGTGGAGCTGTCGGAGCTGGCGGCCACGGAGGTTCGGAAGTTCCTCGAGCGAGAGAGCCTCAGCGTGGAGTCCGCCGGACTCCGCGTGAGCGTGCAGCCGGGCGGTTGCTCGGGCTTCGAGTACGGGCTCGACGTAGAGGAGGATCCTCGTGAGGACGATTTCGTGCTCATTTCGCACGGGATCCGGCTGTTTGTCGATCCGTTCAGCGCCCAGTACCTGAGCGGCATCCTCATCGACTATCACAGCAGCTTCCAGGGCTCCGGCTTCTCCTTCGAGAATCCGAACGCCACCGGCGGCTGCGGTTGCGGAAGCTCCTTCTCCGCCTAGCAGGTGGCTGAAGAACTCCAGTG
>DAOVWI010000042.1 GCA_030636765.1 Gemmatimonadales bacterium | reverse complement strand
GAGTTCCAGGAGTCGGTGACGGCGTTCACGCTCACGCTCCTGTCCGACGACCTGGACTTTGACTTCGATGGAGACGGGACAGAGGAGCCGGCTTTGCTGTTCACGATCCTACTTCGTGATTGACGTGGGTTCGGTGGAATAGGACGACCTCCCAACCGGTCCCCAGCCGACCGTGAGGAAGTCATGAAGAACCTTGCTCCCCGCTTTCCGAGTCGCCGGCGGCGTCTCTATCCGCATCCAGCCTTGCTGCTGGCCGCCGCGCTCGCCGCCGCTTCATGCTCCACGGCACCGCCGCGGCAGACGGCGTTCATGAGCGGCACCGAGAACGTCGACCTCACGTCGATGGAGGTCAGGATTCATGCCTACGGCTACGCGGAGCGCTTCTCGGCACGCGTGGAAACCGCGGCCGACGAGATCCTGGCGGTGACCGAGGACGCCGACGTCGCGCGGAACGCTCTCCTCTGGAAGATGAACGCCCTCCCCGCCATGCATCTCGCGGTCTTCCAGCCGGATCCGCTGATCGGATTCCTGGACGCCTGGACGCTCACCGTGCAGATGGGGGACTTCTTCACGACGGGGGCCGGCAGGGACGCGTTCGGCCCGCTCCAGTCGATCGCCGTCGAGGCGTCGGAGGCGCTCGAGCGAGCCGTTGGTGAGGTCATCGCGTCGGTGACGGTGTCGGGTGATGCGCCCTGGGGCGAGCGGACCGTACGGGCCTGGGCGGACTCCCACCCGATCACCAGCATGGAGTTTCTGCGGGAGACCACGGCGAGCGAGTTCGCCGACGTGCTGGGGCAGGACCAGGCCGGGGGGATGGCGGTGCTGGGCAGCCTGGCCATGCAGGCAACCGACTTGAGCGAGCGGCTCAAGTACTATGCCGCGGCCATGCCGAAGCAGATACGCTGGCAGTCGAAGCTGGTTCTCTTGGAGCTTCTCGACGAGGCCGACGTCGAGGAGTTTTTGGGAAACGTGGGGTCGATCGACCGGTCGGCGTTCCGGCTGGCCGAATTTGCCGACACCGTTCCCGCGCTGGTCGGCGACCAGGCGGCCTTCGCGGTCGACGCGCTTAGCGACGAGCTGCTCGCGTTGCTCAGGGAGGTCAGCCGCCAGCGACTCGAGACGCTGGAAGCGCTCACGGCCGAGCGGATCGCGGTAATGGAGCAAGTCGGCAACGAGCTGATCGCGATGATGGACCAAGTGGCGGCGATTGCCGACAGCACGCTGAGGCGAGCCCCCGTGGCCGCCGCCGAGGTCGTGGACTACGCGTTCAGACGGGCGCTCGTGCTCCTGGCGTTGATATTCGTCGGGGGCCTGATCTTCGCGTTCCTGCTGCGTCTGATCTGGCGGCGCCCCTAGGCAACTTGAGTCATCCGGGCGCCCGGACTACAGCGTCCGTCGGGTGTCGACGAGAGCTATCTCCGGGATCCCCTGGGCCGGGCAGGACCCACGGGCCCCGCCCCGACGGCCGACAATGATGTCCGTGTCCGCACCCAGAGAACGCAGCCGCCAGAGAAGGATCTGCGCGGCGAGAGTGAAGGCCCCGCCGATCACGTATCCCTCGCCGATCGATCGGACACGAGCCAGGTAACCGAGACCCGCCTGCTGCAGAACGCCGCCGCCGTTTCCGAACATCGAGTCGAACGATGTGATGGACGCCCGCTGCTCCGAGGGGATGCTGTTCTGCAGGAACGCCTGCTTGACGGGCCCGGCGGCACCGACCGCGCCCGTCATGATCATGAAGAACGCGACGGCCACGGTAAAGGAGCTCGCCAACCCCACGCCCACCGCAGCAACCGTCTGCACGCCCGCGGCCCACAGCAGCAGTGTCGTGCGCTTCCCACAGAAGCTGCTGAACCAGTCGGCCGTCGCGTTGCCCGCGATCATCGAGGCGGCCATGAGGGATGCCACCACGCCGGCGACCCACACCGCGTCCCGGCCCAGCAGCTCGAGGAAGTACGGCTGCCACGCGTAAACCGCCCACGCCATGAAGCCGTACTGTACGAAGGAGCAGAGCATCAGGAGGCGTACGGGCCGCTCGTGCCAGCCGTATCGCACCGAAGCCGCCGCGACGGCTCTCATCTCCTTGGGCAGCTCCCGGACGCGCATGGTTCGAGGCGTGAACCCAAGATCATGCATCGTGAAGAACGCGACGCCGAAGACCGCGACGAGCATGACTGCGCGGGCCACGTACGGAACAGCGAGGTCTATGCTGCCCAGCACGCCTCCCGTCAACGTGCCCAGGAGCATGGCACCGCCACTCACCATCGAGCCCCTCGCGAACACCGAATCGAGCTCACCCTCGAAGCCGGCGGCGTGCAGCGCGTCGACGAGCCAGGCCTCGACCGCGCCCGAGTAGAACGTGAAGCCCAGCCCGATAAGAACCGAGACGGCGGCGAACGCGCCCAGGCCGCCTCCGAACCGGGCCACCGCCACGTATCCCACCGTCGTGAGAGCGAGGATCGCGACGCTGAGCAAGAAGGACACGCGCCTGCCGGCGGTATCGGCGAGCACTCCCGTGGGGATCTCGAATACGAACATCCCGGCCGCGAAGGCAGCGTTCGCCACGAAGACGCCGAAGATGTCGAGGCCGGCGTCAAGAAGAAAAAGCGTGTTGACGCCCCAGATGAGCGCCGCCGAGAGGGTGTACAACCCCGCGATCGTGAAATAGGCGGCAAGTATGCGCCGGGGCGTCATCCGCTCAGTCGCCTTGCCGGCGCGCAGGAAACGCCTCAGTCGAACACTCCCTCCGCCGTTTCCGCGATCAGGCTCTCCACGACGGCCTTTATGTCACCCGTCTCCTCGTAGACAGCCAGCTGCCGATCGGCGCTCGACCCTTCCTCCAGGATGCGAAAGGCGTACTCGACCTCACTCCTGCTTCCCAGCTCGTCCAGCACGTCGTCCACAAACCACTCGATCAGCTCGCGGATCATCTCGGATGCGGGGAACTCGCGCTGTTTCCCGAAGTCGATCAGCTTGCCCTCGAACCCATAGCGGGCCGCTCGCCACTTGTTCTCCTCGATCAGCTCGGCCGGATAGATACGGAACGTGAGGTTGTCGCGGCGCAGCTTCCAGAGCTTGGCCACGATGGCCTGGAAGAGGGCCGCGACGCAGATCACCTCGTCCACACGGGTGCAGATGTCGCAGACACGGAACTCCAGAGTCGGGTAGTTCCAGTGCGGGCGCACGTCCCACCAGAGCTTCGTCCCGTCGGGGATCGTCTCCGTGCGTACGAGCGTCTCCACCAGGTCCTCGAACTCCCCCCAGCTGTTGAACTGACGGGGGATCCCGGTGCGAGGGAAATGCCGCCAGCTGACGGCGCGGTAGGACTTGAGACCGGTGTCCCGGCCCATCCAGAAGGGCGAGCTCGTGGAGAGGGCGAGAAGATGCGGAAGGAAATATCGCGCGACGTTCATCGCGTCGATCACGAACTCGCGGTCTTCGACGCCGATGTGCACGTGCATCCCGAAGACCAGGTTCTTCTGCGCGATCTCCCTCAGGTCTTCGTGGATTCCCAGATACCGCTGGAGGGGGGTGATCTCCTGCTCGAGCCACGAAGAGAAGGGGTGGGTGCCGGCGGCCGCGATCCTGAGGCCCTTTTCGGCGACCTTCTCCGACACCAGGCGCCTCAGCCGGATCACCTCCTGACGCGCCTCCGCGGCGGTCTTGCACACGGTGCTTCCGACCTCCACCACGGATTGGTGCAGCTCCGGCTTCAGCTGCTCGCGCAGGAGAACGTGATCGGACTCGAGGATCTCGGTGATGTACGACGTGAGCTCACCCGTCTCCGGATTGATGATCTGATACTCTTCCTCGATGCCGATCGTCAACGACGGGGGTTTCATGCCGGCCTCTGTTCCCGGTGAAGGAGTGGTGTTCGGAGCGGAGCGCAAGCGGCACCGTACCGCACGCCGCGGGGGGTGGCAAGCGGAAGGCGCGCCGGCGCCGGCATAGTCGTGCGACGGGCCGTTGCGGGCAGTACCTTGGCCCGTCCCGCAGGACCGCCCTGGCCCGACCCCCCGAGCCGGCGCTCGCTGGAGGTTCAGCAATGGAGGAAGCCATGAGAAGAGGATCGAGACTGTGACCCCGATGCTGGGATGGCTGGCAGCGTTCTGCGTCTTCTGGGCGACGGCTTCGCTCTACCTGGGAGGGATGAATGTGGAGCTGGAGGGCGGCTCGGGCCCCCGTCAGTTGATCGGCCTGCTCGGGATGCTGGTTCTCTTCCTCATCGTCTGGCGGATCCTGGATGCGCTCCTCGGAGGGTTCGGAGGCATCCCCGGCGTGGTTCTACCGATCGTGCTGAGTGTGCTCTCGCTGCCGCTCGTCGCCCGCGCGGCGTTCGCGCTCGTGGGCGTGAAGGTGCGGAAGGGCGCCGGGGCTCACTGAACGGGTGGCTCTCCCCACGGCCCGATGAACGTCTCCGGCTCGACCCCCAGGGCGTCGGCGATCCGCGTGATGTAGTTGAAGTAGGCGATCACCTGCGCCGCGTCGTGGATCGCCGTGTCGTCCAGCCGGTGCGCCCGAAGCTCGTCCACGTCGTCGGCCGTCATCTCGTTCTGCCGGTGGGTGAGCTTGGCGGCGAACTCGCAGAGCGCCCGGTCGGCGGGCGACAGCGGCGCGGTCCGCCACTCCCTCGCCACCGAGTGGACGAAGCGGTCGGCTTCCGCCGGATCGTCGTAAAGATCGGAGACCTCGGCCCGGAGGTCGTGCGCGTGCGCCTGCGTTCAGTAGTGGCAGTCGAGCTCCGCCGACACCACGGTGGCGAGGAGCTCGCGTTGGGCCCGCGTGAGGGGCGACGAGCCGAACATCACGGCCCCGTAGAACTCCATGCTGCTCTTCAGCGCCCGCGGGTTGAGGCTCATGATGTGCAGGATGTTCCAGACGCGCCCCGCCCGCCGGATCGCCTTGTCCAGCTCGCGCTTCAGGAGCCCGGTGGCCTCGTCGATCGGTATCTGACGGATCCAGGGCATCAGCTTTCACCCCTTGCGAGTTGTGCTGGCGTGCCCCACGCGGGAACGATCGCGAGGACGCGGGCCGGGCTCCCGCTCCCGTTGACGATCTTGAGGGGCGCGGCGATCAGGATCGCGCCCGTGGGGGGGAGCCGGTCCAGGTTGCACAGGCTCGCGAGACCAAACTTCCCGGCACCGTGCATGATCGTGTGGGCCGGGAACGGCGGCTCGAAGCTCCCCGCCTGTCCGGCGTCGGTACCCACCGTTTCCACTCCGAGCCCCAGGACATCGCGCTCCCGCGCCAGCAGCTCCACGGCGGCCGGGTGGAATCCGGGTGAGTGCGGGCCATCCTCGCCCACGTTCAGGAAGGCGGCCGGGTCCGTCCGCTCGCTCCACCCGGTTCGGAGCAGCACCCACGCTCCGGCCAGGATTCGGCCGTGCTCGCTCTCCCACGCCTCGATGAGCGGCGGCACGAGAAGAAAGTCCGGGTCGGTCGCGACCTCGGCCGTGACGTCCAGAACGCAGGCGGGGCCGAGGAAGCGGTCGGCGGGGATCGTGTCGCAGGCGTTGTCGGGCAGCTCGCGTCCGGTGATCCAGTGGATCGGCGCGTCGAAGTGGGTGCCGGTGTGCTCGCCGAAAGCCAGACGGTTCCAGTACCAGGCGGGGCCGCGCTCGTCGTAGTGGGAGATTTCCTCCACCGTCACGCCGGGCGACGGGGCGAACGGCGGAGGAAGCTCGATCACCGCCGTCTCGGGGCCGAGCGGCCGGGAGAGATCGATCACCTGCAACGCCCCCGAGCTGAGCTCGTGGATCAACCGATCGAGCACGCCGGACATGTCAGTCCTCCATCAGGTCGCGCGTAAGGAGCAGGGCGACGGGGGAGAGCGAGCTTTCCGAGAAGGTGTAGGCGTCCCGGATCTGCGCGGCGACCTTGGCCGGATCGCGGGCGTACTCGAACGGAATGGCCAGGGCCCGCAGGACGCCCTCGGTGACGATGCCTCCACGCGTGTGCCACGCGTAGGGTTCGCCCCAGTGACCGCGCAGCGCGATGAGCATGCAGAGCGGGATACTGTAAAGTTGCGCCAGGGAGACGATCCCGTTGATGGCCGCCAGGAAGCCATGGTTCTGCATGAGCAGCAGGTGCGGTTCGCCGGCGAAGTAGGCGCCGGCGGCGATGCCGATCGCCTCTTCCTCCTTGGCGACCTGGATGAGCTCCAGCTCCGGATCGTCCTCGGCGCGCTGTAGGACGAGCCCGAGCCAGGTCTCCGGGAGGGCCGATACCGTCCGGATGCCGGCGGCCTTGATCCCGTCGAAGATGATCTTGGAGTTCTCGTACGAGACGGTCATCCTGCCTCCGGCGTGTCAGGCCTGCTTCCGGTCCAGGATGTGGCGCCGGAACCGAAATGCGTTCTCGGGCAGCTGCAGATCCATGCCGTACAAGTCCGGACCCACGGCATCCACCTTGGCGACGATCACGCTCAGGTCGTCGCGCTCCAGCGCTTCCAGCGCCGCCTCGCCGAACTCCATGAGGGTGCCTGCGGTTACGACATGTTGGATCCCCGCGCCACGAGCGATGGCGGCCAGATCGGTGATGCCGGAGGTCGTCTGCGAGTCGAAGCCGCCGGTGGACAACAAGCTCTCGTTGTCGAAGATGATGTGAAGCAGGTTTCTGGGTCGGTAGCGGGCCAGGGTGGTGAGCGTCCCCAGGTTCATCAGCACGGAGCCATCTCCGTCCAACACGACGACACGCTCTTCCGGCAGGTGCAGCGCCAGCCCAAGGCCGATCGACGAGGCGAGCCCCATCGCGTGCTGCAGGTAGAAGAAGCTCTCTCGGTGCCCGAGGTCGTACAGCTCCTGGGCGCAGGCGCCCATGATGGTCACCACCAGCTTGTCCTGGAGTTCGGGGTACAGCAGCTCAAGACACTGCGCGCGTTCCATGGGGTCCTCTCACTCTTCCAACGGGCGTGCGCCCGAAGATGCCGCTGCGCGTCCCGCGAACGCCAGAGGCGACGTTTCACCGCTCACCGTGAGTTGCTGGAAAATGCTGTACAAACTGTAGTTAGGACGTCATGCCCACCCGCCGTCCGGCGGGGATCAAGTGGGAACGCTTCTTGCTCGATACGTGTCCTGTTATGAACGCCATAATGGTCACACAGGGGCCTCACGGCGCTCTCCGCGAGGGGTCTCGCGCCAGAGTGCTTACGGGCATCGAGCCGCTGGACAAACGTTGGGGTGGCCTGATGGCCCCCGGCGTCCATGTCGTAGCGGGCGCTCCGGGAAGCGGTAAGCTGTTGTGCGTCCTTCAGTTCCTGAATGCCGGGATATCGGCCGGGCGTTCGGTCGCCTTCCTTAGCGCCCTGTCGCCGGAAAAGGTGTTTCGAGAAGCCCGAGGTTGGGGCCTCGAGCTGGAGGACGCCTGGAAGCACGGCCAGCTTCGGCTGCTCACCTTCCGGGCAGATTTCCAGCGGCGCGTGCTTTCTGCTGCGGTGCCCGAGGAGATGTACGAGGAGTTCAGCGAGCTTCTGGCCGGCGGCGTCGAGCGCATCGGGATCGACCCGGGCGCGGCGCTATGGGAGACCCACGCCGGCTCCGAGCCGGGCGCACGCTTCATGGAATGGGCCGAGGGGACCGGCTCGATCGTGCTCGCGACGCTGCCGGGGGGACTGGAGGAGGCGCTGCCCGCAGCCACGGAGTGGGTCGTGCAGACTGCTGCCGGGATCCTGCTGCTCGAGCGGCTGCCCAGTGGACGCTACCAGCTGTGGCCGCGTCGCCTGAGCCCTCCGCCCGAGAGCGCCGGCCCGATCACGCTGGAGGCCGCGGTGGGGCGGGGATTCGTCGAGCCCACGGGCACGCTGGATCGCCGGAGGACGGATGCTCCGACCGAGGCCGCCAGCCGCCTCTATCTGCTCGATCTGACCGAGGAGTTGCCTGCCGAGGTCCAGGGTTGGGCCGGTGGACGCTTTCAACTGACGGTAGGCAGAGAGCCCCTGGAGCTCGTCGAGCTCCTTCAGCGCGGAGAGGCGTACGGGCAGATCCTCGTCTATCTGGATCGATCGCGCGTGGAGGACGCAGTGCAGGCCTGCCGGGTGATCCGCAGCATGTCGCCGGCCCCGGTCTTCCTGGCGTCGGACGACACGCTGCGATCGACAGACCGCGTGAGGGTGCTGGAGGCGGGCGCCACGGACGTGCTCAGCGGCCACCCGAGCATCGCCGAGCTCGAGGCCCGCATCCGGCGCGCCGCGGCTTCGTCCAGGGGTGATGGCGCGCGGGCCCGGGAGGCGCGGCGTGCCGCGCCGGATACTGATGCCTCGTCCGATGGGAAGGCGTCGCCCGGGCCCGATCTGCTGGCTAAAGAGCCGTTCGCCGGCGCGGTGACAAAGCGGCTCGCGGCGCGCGGCATCTTCGCCCTCGTCAGGCTCACCGCCGGCGAATCGGTTCGCCGGGCGCTGCAGGACGCGTTGCTCGAGCAGATCCGCCGGGAGGCGGGAGACCTGGTCGGATCCTTCGGATCGGGCTACTGCGTCCTCCTCGAGGGGATCCGGCGAGACCAGGCCCAGGCCTTCCTCGGGCGGGTGCTGGATGGGCTCCCGGCTGGATCCGGGGAGGCGAGCGGCGTGGCGGCCGAGGTTCTGAGCAGCATGACCGACGCCGAGCGCATCCGTGCGATCCTGGGAGATTCGCAGCCGACTACGGGCAGAGCCGGCTCGGCGGCATAGCCGGGTCCGCACAGGACGCTCTTCCGATGCCGGCACGACCCGAGACGAAGCCGCGTCGGCTTCCGTACTGGATCTCCTTTACCGCGTTCACCCTCCTTCTCGGCGGCCTCACGGTCGCCTTCGTGCTGGGTGTCCTCCGCCAGCGGTTCGTGCTCCACGCGGGCCTGAGAGAATCCGGGGTGAGCTTCCCCGCCGGGCCGGCGCCGTTCACCGTGCGGGAGAGGGCGATGGTCCGCCCCAACCTGGCGATCACGCTCCCGCCGGACATCGAGTCCGAGGCGCAGCCGGGACCCTCCGAGGCTTTCTGGGACAGTGTCCTGCCTCTGCTTCGAGAGGAGCGCTACCTCGAGTCGCTCGCGATCTTCTCGGAGTATCTGAGGCGCTTTCCGGCCGATCAAGCCGTTCGCCGTGAGTACGCGGTGGCACTGGCTCGAGCCGGCCGGCTGGCGGACTCGGAGGCGGCGTTCCTCCGGGTGGTCGCGGCGACCGACGACGCGGCAGTGCGTCTCGAGCTGGCTCGCCTCCAGCGGGACCGCCGGGCTTTCGGCCGATCGGTCGCGACGTACCGGCAGCTTCTCGTCGAGCGGCCGGAGGATCCTCGGCTCCGGGGCGAGCTGGCGCGGACGCTGGCATGGGCGGAGCGATACGAGGAGGCGATCGCGGAGTACGAGGCGCTCCTGATCCTCGAGCCGGAGCGCCCCGACTTCCTCCTCGAGTACGCTCGCGTCCTCTTCTGGGCGCAGCGGTTGGAGAAGGCGCAGCGGGTCCTGGCCGAGCTTCCCGAGGACTCCCCCGATCGGGACGCGGCCGAGACGTTGACGGCCCAGATCGCAGCGCTTCTGGCGGTTCCCGAGCCCGGTGCGGCCCCCGAGATCGAGCTCGGCGTGCTGGAGCGCGCTCGCAAGGCCGCGGCCGAGGAGGCTCTTCCGCTGGCCGACCGCCTGTACGCGCAGGCGGTGGATGAGAGCCCGGAGGATCCGGCGCTGCTTCTCGAATGGGCCGATCTGATCCAGTTTCGCCTGATGGACCTCGAGTGGGCCCGCGTCGTTCTTCTCCGGCGGGCCGAGCTCGTGATCCTGGATGCGGCGGAACGATTCCGACTCGCCCAGCTCGCCGCCTGGACGGACCGGGAGGAGGAGGCGCTGCACCGCCTGACGCTGCTGGTGGAGGACGAGCCGGAGATGGCCGAGGCGTGGCTCCTCCTGGGCGAGGTCCGCCGGTGGCACGGCGATCGCCCCGCCGCCGCGAGTGCCTACGAGCGGGTTCTCGCACTGGATCCCGACGATGAACGGGCCGAGGTCGGCCTGCAGGCCGTGCGCGAACGCTCGCAGGTGGTCATGGACGAGCGGGAGAAGCCGGGCGCGGGTCCGGTCGTGACGCTGTTCGGCGACAGCGACGACTACCGGCAGCTCGACCTTCTGGCGTCGGCGGCTCTTCAGCCGAACGAGAACGGACTCCACGTCCGGGCCGGGTATCGTCGCCTCGAGGGCCCCGAGATCGGCGAGGAGCCCGATGGCGGCGAGGGGCTCGACGGCGGCGAGGGGCTCGACCCCGAAGCCAAGGTGGGGCTCGGGAGCGCGGAAGGGCCGTTCGCGCAGGTGGAGTACGTCCGCTGGTGGCGCGAGGCGACGCTCCGCACCGCGGTTTGGGTCGGGCTGGAGGACCTGGGTGCCATCGGCGCCAAACCCTCCTTCGGCGTGCGGCTCGAGGCACCCGACCTGAGCGGTACGGACGTGCGGGCCGAGTATCGCCACGGGCCGGCGTATCCGATCACCCGGACGTTCGGAAGCGCCAGGGCCGGACTCGTGTCCGACGGGCTGACGCTCACGGCGTATCGGCCTCTTGGCGCGGAGTGGGTTCTCTGGGCGGCCGCCGACGCGACCTCGATTCGGGGAGCCGGAACCGACAACTGGCGGCTGAACGCGCAGCTGCAAGCAACGCGTCAGATCTCCGAGATCTTCTCGGTGGGGATCGCCACCAGCGTCCTCGGCTACACGGAGCCCGCGCCCGACGGCACGCCCGGATCACCCGGAACGCCTGGATCACCCGGAACGCCCGGATCACCCGGCACGCTCTATTGGGATCCGAGGCTCTTCTGGGCGACCGGTCTCGTGCTGGATGTCCGGACGGCGAACCGGGAGGGGCTGGGTGCCTTCGCCCGCGTCCTGCCCGGAGTGGCACTGGTCGACGAGCGCTCGCCCGACACGGACGAGTTCGTACCGCAGCTCGGACTCGAAGGAGGGCTCACCTACCGGCTCGGTCGGACGTCCCTCTTCCTGAACCTTTCGTATGCGCGCGGGCGAGAAGGGGGCTACAACTCCTTCGGCCTCGACTTCGGCGCGTCGATCAGGCCGTAGGAGGCAAGAGGAAACCCGTGGCAGCTACCAGGCGACTTCTGACCTCGCTGACGCTCGTCACCGTCATGGTGGGGGCCACGGTGCTGTTCATCTTCTGGGCGATGCACTCGCCGAGCCAGGTGCAGGCCTTTCTCGTCCGCCTCGTACTCATCAGCCTGATCATCTTCCTGGCGATCCTGTTCATCCGATACTTCACGCTCCTCTGGTTTGCATACCTGCAGCACGCCGAGCGAAACGTCGCGTCGCGAGAGCCCGAGGGCGAGCTGCCGCCCGTTTCGATCCTGATCCCGGCCTACAACGAGGCCGAGGTGATCGGGCACGCGATCGAGAGCCTGCTCCAGCTCGACTATCCCACCTACGAGGTGATCGTGGTGGACGACGGCTCCACCGATGACACGCTCGAGGTGGCAAGGCGGTGGGAAGGAAGGGCGTCGGGCGTCGAGGTGCGGGTGCTCACCAAGCGCAACGGAGGAAAGGCGAGCGCGCTGAACGCGGGAATCGCCCGGTCCCAGTATCCCTTCGTGATGTGCATGGATGCGGATTCCTGGGTGGATCCGGGCTCCCTGAAGGCGGCGATGCCGCATTTCCGCGACGCGGCGGTGGGCGCGGTGGCCGGCAACGTGAAGGTGGCCAACCGCGAGAACCTGCTGACACGGCTTCAGGCTCTCGAGTACATCGAGGGACTCAACATGCCGCGACGCGCCCAGGGCTTCATCGCGGCGGTCAACATCGTCCCCGGCCCGGTCGGAGTGTTCCGCCGGGAGGCGCTGGAGGAGGTCGGAGGGTACGACACGGACACGTTCGCGGAAGACGCCGATCTGACGCTCCAGCTCATCACCTCGGGGTGGAAGATCATCTACGAAGACCAGGCGATCACGTGGACGCAGGCTCCGACGCGCGCGCTGGACCTGATCCAGCAGCGCTACCGCTGGACTCGGGGCATCCTGCAGGCCCTGAAGAAGCGAAAGGGCATCTACTGGCACCCCTTCCCCGATTTTCCGCTCTGGCTCTCCGCGGTGGAGATGGGGTTCGAGGCGATCGTTTGGCCGATCCTGAACGTGTACGCGCACCTCTTCTTCGCGATCGTCGCTCTGTTGTTCGGGGCGGGCGAGCTGCTGCTCTACTGGTGGATCCTGCTCACGTTGCTGGATCTCGTGATGGCGCTGGTGACCGTCTCGATGGAGGAGGAGTCGCTAAGCCTCGTTCCGTATGCCATCATCTACCGGTTCTTCTTCATCCTCTTCCTGGACATCACGAAGACGTTCGCGACAGTGGAAGAGGCGCTGAACCTGGGCATGGAGTGGGACAAGTTGCGGCGGGTTTCATACGCAGGTGCCGCCCGCGGACAGACTTAGAAGGCCAAGCAAAGTTGAGTGAGAGTCGCCTGAGGCTTGGGAGCGAGTGACATGAACGTGGTCGACCTGCTTGTGACGATCATCGTGGTTACGATTCTGGTGACGATCGCCCTCGGCGTCGTTACGTACATCGCCTACAAGCTCCGGCTGGCGCGGCGCCCGGTCGCCGAGGACGAGGCGGCGTCGGCGCCCCACTATTTCCAGGCGCACGAGCCGCCTGCAGCGGAGGCGCCGCCCGAGGCGCCTCCGGCCGAGGTGCCGCACGAGCCGCCTGCAGCGGAAGTGTCGCCGGAGCCATCGGCGGCTGACGATCCGACGCAGCCCTCTCGGGGGGAAGCGGGCGGTGCGACCTGAACGGGATCCGGTTCCGAGGGCGCGAACCGCCGTTCACTGGCTGAGCGGCATCCTCCTTCTGGGCGTGCTCGCGGGTGGAGTGGTGGCCGCGGGGGTCCTGCTCTGGCAGAACCTGGACATCCGCCAGCTCGTTCGAGCGCCTGCAGGGGCTGAGCCCCTGCCTCTTCCGTCCGCCCTTCCGCCGGCCGTTCCGGTGCATCCGCCGGAGCCGTTCGGCGTGGCCGTCCTCTACTCGGAAGCCAGCGCCGGCTTCTTTCCCGATTCCGCTTACTACCCCGGGCTGGTCGAGCGCTGGGAGGCGCTCGTGGCAGAGCTGGGAGGCACGTCGAGGCGGGTTGGTGGCGTCGAGGGCATCGACGGACTGAAGCCGGGTGAGGCGTTGCTGGCCCCGGCAGCGATCTGTCTGGGCGAGGGGGAGGTCCGGGCGCTCGAGCGGCACCTGGAGCGGGACGGTGGGCTCGTGCTCACGTGGGCGGTGGGAGCGCGGGACGGCAGCTGCGACTGGATCGGCTGGCGACGCGTGCAGGAGCTGACCGGCGCGCTCGACGTGCGGGAGCTGGAAGCGCGGGAGGGCCTCTACCTCACCGTCGCAGCGGGGCTTCCGCTGTCGCCCGGTCTGGATCCGGCGACGCGCGTGGAGCTCCGCTCCGAGTCGCAGCTCGCCCTCACCACCTCGGGAGCTCGCGTCTTCTGGTCGGACTGGGCCCTCAATCCGGCGCCGGCCGCCGAGACGCAGGACGTCGACACCGCGGCCTGGACAGGCTGGCCCGAAGACGGAGGCCGACTCGCGTGGTTCGGTTTCCTGAGCGAGCAGGGCGCGCGGCCGGTGGACGAGGAGCGGATCGAGCGGCTGCAGAAGAACGCAATCCTCTGGGCGGTGGGCATCCCGTACGCCGAGATCGCTCCCTGGCCTGAGGATGCCGGGGCAGCAGTCCTTTTCGCCGAGGATGTGGAGTCGGAGTTCGAGAACTCGAAAGCGATGGCGGACCTCGCCCGCGCCCGAGGAATACCGGTCACTTTCTTCGTCGTCTCGCGGCTGGCGCTCGAGTACCCGGAGCTCGCCGAAGAGCTGAAGAGCGCAGGCGAGATCGCGAGCCAGACGTCGGATCACGGCGTTGTCGCCGGCCTGCCGTACGATGAGCAGCAGGCGCGCTTGAAACGAGGCTGGTCGGAGGTCAGGGGCTGGGCGGGGGCTCCGGCGTTTGGCCTGCGGCCGCCCGAGGAGCGTTTCGACGAGCACACCCTCGCGGCCTGGCGCGCGATCGGCGGCACGTACGTGGTTGCCCTCAACAACGCGCGCACGGGAAGCCCGGAGATCTTCGAGACGGCCGAGGGCCCGATCGTCCTGCTCCCGCGCGTGATCAAGGACGACTACAACGTCCTCGTCCAGGAAGGGGCCATCCGCTCGCGCCGGCTGAGGGACGCCTATCTGGAGGGACTACGGAAGGTGCGAGCGCTCGGCGGGCTGGCCGTCGTCTCCGCCCACACCCAGGTGGCCGGCACGCCACGCCGGGTCCACGTGCTCGGCGAGGTCATGGACAGCGTGGCCGCCGATGAGAAGGCCTGGTGGGTGGCCACGGGAAGCGACGTGGCCTCCTGGTGGCTCGCCCGACGAGCCGCCGGTGTGACCGTGAGCCGAGGCCCGGAGGGCAACGTGGAGCTTCGGGTGAGCGCGCCGCCCGATGAGCCCCTGGTGGGCGCCTGGCTCCGCCTCGTGATACCGGACGAGAAGGCCTCTCTCGCGCCCATGATCGACGGCCGTCCGGTCGGCTT
>DAOVWI010000050.1 GCA_030636765.1 Gemmatimonadales bacterium | reverse complement strand
CATCGCACGTACTCATCGATCAGGAAGGGTTTCGGCTCCATGCCGACAGAAGGTAGACGGGCTCGTCGGCATTCGGAAGGGAGCGCCGCCTTTCATGGCGCCGCACAGCGCGAACGATCGCCATCTCCTGGAACTTGGAGGGCCGCCTGAGGTTGAGAGATTCGAGCGTCGGGCCAGTCCAGGCATTCGTAGGAGAGACGGTGATGACTCATGTCGAATCGACCAGCGCATGACCTCGAGCTCGCGCCGTTGGCTGGCGTGGACGGTGAGGGCGCTCTGCGCCGCGCTGCTCCTCGCGGGGGGACTCCTCTTCGCCGCGCGCGGAGGTCGCCTCGGAGGGGCGGCCGATTCCGCCGGTCAGTCGATGGAGAACGAGCTTGCCGATGCGAGGAGCCCCTATCTGCGGTCGGCAGCCGAACAGCCGGTCGCCTGGCAGCAGTGGGGCCCGGAAGCCTTCGAGCTGGCGAAGGCTCTCGACCGCCCGGTGTGGCTCGACATCGGGGCGATCTGGTGCCACTGGTGCCACGTGATGGACCGGGAGAGCTACGAGAACCCGGAGATCGCGGCGCTCATCAACGAGTATTTCGTTCCTATCAAGGTCGATCGGGACGAACGGCCCGATATCGATGGTCGCTACCAGATCGCCTTGCGCGCCCTCAATGGCCGAGGGGGCGGTTGGCCGCTGACGATGTTTCTCGCTCCCGACGGGACGCCCTTCGCCGGAGGCACGTACTTCCCTCCGGATTCGCGCGGGAATGTGCTCGGACTCCGGCAGGTCGCGCCCAGGATCGCCCGAGCGTACGAGGAGCAACGAGGGCAGGTGGCCGAGATCGCAGGAAACGTTCGGGAGGCCCTGGGGCGGTACCAACGGGACATGGCCGCGGCGGGAGCACTGTCCCCGGATCTTCCTCGAGAGATGGCGGAGAGGGCCGGCTCGGCGTTCGATCCGGAGTACGGTGGGTTCGGAGCGGGTGAGGGATCGAAGTTCCTCCGTCCTTCCGCCATCCGCCTGGCTCTGGCCGAGGGGTTCCTGGTCGGGAACGACACGCTCGTTGAACGTGCCCTGAGAACGCTCGACGTGTACGCGACAAGCGGGATTCGGGACCACGTGAACGGCGGCTTCTTCCGGTACAGCGTGGACCGCCGGCTCACGGTGCCCCACTTCGAGAAGATGGACTACGTGCAGTCCGGCCTCCTCCGGGCGTATCTGGATGCCTACCGGCTGACGGGCGATTCCTCGTACGCCGCTGTCGCGCGGGACATCATTCGCTACGTGGACGGGACCCTGTCGGACCGGGAGCGGGGTGGGTTCTATGCCCACCAGGACGCCGACGTGTCGGGACGCTACACGCGGTACGAGGACATCGCCTTCGAGTACGCGTTCCTGCTGGACCTTCTGGGGATCCGCGAGTAGCAGACGCCCACCGTGCTCCCCTACGAACCGAAGGGCTCGCCCCTTCGTGCCTGTTGCCGGGCGGCCTGACCCTGCGTCGCCGTCAGCCGGGTTCGGTCCTGCGAGTCGCAGCCCGCCGCCATCAGGTTGCCTTCGGGCGTGCAGGGCACGTGCGCCAGGCTGAGCGAGTGGCCGAGCTCGTGGGCCAGGATTCGGGCGGCGGACCCCGTTAGCTCGCGCTGACCGAAGGGGTCGATCTCCGCGGAGAGCGTCGCCGGGATGCCCGGGAAGTAGAAGCCGCCCGCGATCCCTCCCAGGTCCTGGATCAGGAACACGTTCCACATCCCCGAGAGAAGCCTCCCGAGGGGCAGGATCGACGCCACGTTCTGACTGGAGGCCGGGAGCTGGCCCGACAGGACGAGTGCAAAGCCGTCAGCGTTCAGGGCGGCCTCGCGGACGATCGACTCGATGTCCCACGTGATGTCCGCCTGCTGCCAGACCTCGTTGAGCCGCGCGAACATCACGCCCACCTCATCGTCCGTGAGGGTCGTGTTGAGCGGCACGAGCTCGGACGAGAGGAGGTGAACGCGCACGCTGAGCGTGATGCGCTCGGAGTCCGGTCCCGATATCGGGCCGGATCCTGCGTCGTCGCTGCAGGCGGAAAGCCCGAGCGCGGCAGCGCCGAGCGCACAGGCGCGGAGCAGCTGATGGCGACCGGTCGGTCGCGGTTTGCCGTAGCTCACGATCCCGAAACCCCGTACAGTAGAACCTCAGGCCAACGTCCTTGCCAGGCGGCGCGCCCGGACAGCGTCCGCACGCGTTGGTCGCCTCGTCTAGAACAGCGCCGGCCGACCCCGGGGTTCCCGAGCCGAGCGGATGCCTGACGGCCATGGGCCGCGATGCCTGACGGCCATGGGCCCCGATGCCGAGAGGAGACGTGATGATTGGTCGTCTTTGGAGAGGCTGGACCACGACGGAGGACGCCGATGCGTACGAGGAGCTTTTACGGACGCGGATCCTCCCCGGCATCCATCTGGTGGCCGGCTACCGGGGCGCCTACCTGCTGCGGTGCGACGTGGACGAAGAGGTGGAGTTCACGACGCTCACGTTCTTCGAGTCGATGGACGCGGTTCGGGCGTTCGCTGGAGAGGAATACGAGGTGGCGGTCGTGCCTCCCGAGGCGAGGCAGCTGCTGACCCGGTTCGACGAGAAATCCGCGCACCACGAGGTGGTCGAAGGGCCGGTATTGGCGACGGCGTGTTGAGGCGATGCCGGTGAGCGATCGGTACGGCTGCCGGTTTGCCTTGGCGGTCCCCCGCCTTGTAGGGATCGTTCTCTCTCTGGGTCTCAGCGGCTGCGGGCTCGTCAACAAGATGGCCGGGAACAGCATCGCCGGTGTGATGGAGGCGACCAGCGACGTATGGGCCTCGGACGAAGATCCCGAGCTGGTGTGCGAGTCCCTGCCCTTCGCGCTCTCCACCGTCGAGGGGCTCATCCTCAGGCAACCGGGGAGCGAGCGGTTTCTTCTGACGGCGGCCAAGGCTTTCACCCAGTACGCCTACGTCTGCGTCGAGACCGACGCGATCCTGCTCGAGGCGGAGGAGTACGAGCGGTCACGGCAGCAGGAGGAGCGCGCTCTGCGTCTCTACCTGCGGGCCCAGAGGTACGGGATGCGAGGCCTGGCGAAGAAATACGATGGGATCGCGGAGCAGCTGTCGGTCGACCCGGATAGCGCCGTCGCCAGGACGACGGTGAAGGACGTGCCGTTGCTCTATTGGGCGGCTGCCTCCTGGGGCGCTGCGATATCCCTCGGCAAGGATCGGCCCGACCTCATTGCGGACTTGCCGGCGGTGATCGCGATGATGCGCCGAATCCTGGAGTTGGACGAGGCGTTTGGGGACGGTGCGGTCCACGACCTGTTCATCATGATCGAGGGCCTGCCGGCCAACATGGGCGGGTCGCCCGAGAAGGCCAGGGAGCACTTCGAGCGGGCGCTCGTGCTGAACGGAGGCCGCTTGGCCAGCACGTACGCCACATACGCCACGAGCGTCATGCTGCCCGAGCAGAACCGGGAGCGTTTCGAGCGGCTGATGCTGGAGGCGCTGGCCGTGGATCCCGACGATTTCCCGAGCTACCGTCTCCAGAACCTGATCGTCCAGAGGCGCGCCCGTTACATGCTCGACCACGTGGACGATTACTTCGTGGAGTAGTCGGGAGGCGCGTTCGTTGAGATGTCGTGATAGGAGGGGAACGTGAGGGTGCGGAGAACGATGACGCTTTCGGCGGTTGCCGGTTGTGTATTCCTGGCCGCCGTGTCCTCGCTCGCCGCCCAGCAGAGGGTTCGGGTCAAGTTCGCCACACTGGCCCCCGACGGGTCTCCGTGGCACCGGATCCTCGAGGACATGGGGAACGAGTGGCGGCAGGGTACGCAGGACCGCGTCCGGCTCGTGATCTACCCGGGCGGCGTGGCGGGCGACGATCAGGCCGCACTGCGGAAGATCCGGCACGGCCAGCTGCAGGGTGCGGCGCTCACGGTAAGCGGCCTGAGCGACCTCGATCCGGCGTTCGACCTTTTCTTGGTGCCGCTCTTCTTCGAGTCCATCGAGGAGTTCTTCTACGTCCTCGATCGGCTCGGTCCCGTTCTCGCGGAGCGGCTGGAGGAGCGGGGCTTCGTCCTCCTCAACTGGGTGTACGCCGGTTGGATCCACATCTTTGCCAAGCGGCGCCTCCAGACGGTCGAGGAGCTGAAGCGCCTCAAGATGTACACGGGCGCCAGTGACGACGAGCTGATCCAGCTCTGGAGACAGAACGGCTTCAACCCCGTGGGGCTCTCCCCGACCGACATCATGATGGGGCTTCAGAGCGGCATGATCGACGGGCTGCCGGCGCCGCCGCTCGGCGCTCTCGCCATGCAGTGGTTCAAGCATGTGCCGTACATGATCGATCCCGGCTTCTCACCGCTCATGGGAGCCGCCGTCATCGACGTCGGGACATGGGGGAAGATCTCCGAGGAGGACCGCGCGACGATTCTCGAGGCCGCGGGGCGGGCCGCGGATCGTCTCGCGGTGGAGATTCCGCTGAAGGACGAGGAATCGATCCTCGAGATGGAGAAGCGCGGCCTGGAGGTGATCCGGCTGCGGCCGGGAGACGAGCAGGATCCGTGGCGGGCCACCGCCGAGTCCTTCGCCGAGAGCATGCGGAGGACGATGGTGCCGGATGAGATCTTCGATCTGGCCGTCCGCTACCGTGCCGAATACCGTGCGGATCGACCCGGCGAGCGCTAGCGTGCCGGGCGCGACGCGTCCACCGCGATAACCCGGCCGGGATGACTCGGTGAAGATCCTTCGCAGGACGGAGGAGCTCGCGGCGAGCCTCGCGCTGGCCGCCATGGTCATCCTGCCGCTTCTCGAGATTCCGCTCCGAAAGATCGGCACCGGGATTCCGGGCGGCATCTCGATCGTCCGCCACCTTATGCTTTGGGTCGCGTTTCTCGGCGCCGCCCTCGCGGCCCGGGAGGGCCGCCTCCTCTCGCTCGCCACCGGGCGGCTCCTCCCCGAAGGGAAGCTCCGCTCCGGCGGCCGGTTGTTCGCCGCCGCGGTGGCGGCGGCGGTGTCGGCGCTCTTCTTCCGGGCCGGGATCGATCTCGTGCTGGAGGAGCGGGCGGCCGGCACGATGATCACACAGAGCTTGCCTGTTTGGGTCGCGCAGGTCGTCCTGCCGCTCTCCTTTCTGCTCATTGCAGGCCGCCTGATCTGGCGTGCTGGCGAGAGCTGGAAAGGCCGCGCGATCGCGGCCATTGGGGCGGCAGTGGGCCTGGTGGTGGCACAGTTTCCTGGGCTGCTCGAGGCCCGGCCTGCGTGGCCGGGCCTGCTGATGATACTGGCCGGCACCGTGCTCGGAGGGCCGATCTTCGCCGCCCTGGGCGGCATCGCCGCGCTTCTCTTCATGGCGGACGGCGTCCCCCCGGTGGCCGTCCTCATCGAGACCTACAGCCTGGCGTCGGACCCGGTCCTGGCCGCGATCCCGCTCTTTACACTGGTCGGTTTCTTTCTCGCGGAGGGCAGGGCCTCGTCGCGGCTTCTCGGCTTTTTCCAGGCCTTCTTCGGCTGGATCCGGGGCGGCACCGCCGTCGTCTGCGCGCTCCTGTGCGCGTTCTTCACCGTGTTCACGGGCGGCTCCGGCGTGACGATCCTCGCCATGGGCGGGCTGCTGTACCAGGTGCTCCGGGAGGACCGTTATCGTGACCGCTTCTCGCTCGGCCTCCTCACGGCATCGGGCTCTCTGGGTCTGCTTCTTCCGCCCGCGCTTCCGCTCATCCTCTACGGGATCGTGGCGAGGGTCTCGATCGAAGACCTCTTCATCGGCGGCATCCTTCCGGGAATCGTGCTGGTAACGCTGGTGGCGGCCTGGGGCGTGCGTGAGGGAATCGTCGAGCGGGTGGAGCGGACGCCGTTCAACCGACGGGAGGCGGGGAGGGCGCTGTGGGAGGCGAAGTGGGAGCTGCTCCTCCCGCTCATCGTGCTCTACGTGTACCTGGGCGGACTTGCCACGCTGGTGGAAGCCGCGGCTCTGGCCGCCCTCTACGCCTTCGTGATCCAGTGCTTCGTGCACCGGGACTTGTCGCTGGGACGGGATCTGGCGCGCGTTTTCCGGGAGTGCCTCGTGTTGATTGGGGGCGTGCTGCTGATCCTGGGGATGGCGATGGGCTTCAGCAGCTACATGGTCGACGCGATGGTCCCCGCGCGGGCCCTCGAGTGGGTCCAGGCCCACATCGAGTCGAGGCTTGTCTTCCTCCTTTGCCTCAACCTCTTCCTCCTGGCGGTCGGCGCCGTGATGGACATCTTCTCGGCCACGGTCGTCGTCGTGCCGCTGATCGTGCCGCTCGGCCTGGCGTTCGGGATCGATCCGATCCACCTGGGGATCATCTTCATCGCCAATCTGGAGCTCGGGTACCTCACGCCGCCGGTCGGCCTGAACCTGTTCTTCGCCTCCTACCGATTCGAGAGGCCTCTGCTGGAGATCTACCGCGCCGCTGTGCCGTTCCTGATCATCCTCGGGTTTGGCGTCCTGCTCATCACGTACGTGCCGCTGCTCACGACGGGGCTGCTCGCGATCCTCGGGAGGACAGGATGATGTCGATATCGGCCTCGGGCCGGATGGAGGGCATGGCCGGCCTCTCGTTCGCTCTCGCCGTCCTCGCTTCCGGGGCGTGCGCCGGGGACGAGCCCGAGATCTACCGAATTCCTTTGATCGGCGACCGCGTGTTTCCCGAGGGCATCGCCGCCCACGGCGGAAGCGGAGAGATCTTCGTCAGCGGTCTGGCGGATGGAGAGATCCAGAGGATCCGCGACGGGGAGGCCAGCCCCTTCAAGGCCTCCCACGCCGATGGTCTCAAGAACGCGATCGGAATGGCCGTGGATCCCGTACGCGACCGCCTGTGGGTGGCTTCCACGGGTTTCCTCTCGGACGGGGAGATCGTGATCAGCCCCGACGATCTTCCCGAGGTGCTCGTGTTCGACAGCGGGTCGGGCGTGCTGCTTGGCCGCTTCGCGGTGCCTCACGACGGGTCGCCGCACTTCCTCAACGACATCGCGGTCGACGGGGAAGGAAACGCGTACATCACCGACAGCCTCGCCCCGACCATATGGACCATCGACGCGGGTTTGAGCGGGATCGAGAAGTTCGTCGAGGACCCGGCGCTGGTGATCCAGGAGGGCTTCAATCTGAACGGGATCGCGATCACCCCGGATCAGCGCTACGTGATGGCGACGATTCCGGGCGCTCCCGGTGCGCTCTTTAGGATCTCGCTCGACGGCCGCGAGATCACGGAGGTCGCCTTCGACGGACCGTTCCGAGGGGCGGACGGGTTGGTCTTCGTGGATCCCGAGCGGCTCATCGGCGTCGTCGGCGGCCTCTACCTCATCGAGCTGTCCGATGACTACGCGAGAGGAAGGGCGGTCGACCTGCCGGACTTCGAGTCGATGTTCGACTTCGCCACGACGGCCGATGTGCTGGACGACCGCCTCTACGTGGTGAATAGCCAGCTGGACCACATCGTGCCGATGTTCGAGAACGATGCGCCGCCCGAGGTGCCGTTCACGATCACGTCGGTGCCGCTGGAGCTGATCTTGACGGGTTCCGGAGGATAGCCGGAAGCAGCCGCTACGGCGCGCCTGACAGGTCGCTGACCCACCAGGGTTTCTTCAGCGACCCTCCAGGTTCTCGGCCTTCCAGCGCATCGCCATCAGGATCCGGTTCCGGGCGCTCGGGTGGTCGAACAGGAGCCACTCCTCCAGGGGTCCAGGATCGACCTTCCGGTACTCGCCCAGCTTCAGGATGATCTCGGCGAAGCCGTCCGGCTGCCGCGCCGCATTGAGACCATAGAGGTCGGCCTCGACCTCGTTCGAGCGGATGAAGCCGTTGGTGATCGGGGTCAGCGCGAACGAGTAGACGGAGATCAGCGCGAGAAAGAGGGGCAGGCCCGCGATGTCTCCCACGTCCCGCACACCCCATCCCGATCCCCAGCGGCCCAACGCACGGCCGAAGCCCCAGCGCACGAACGCGAAGCCCACGACCAGGACGATCGCGAAGAAGGTGAAGTACTCGTAGGTGACCCTGAGGGCGAAGTGGCCGATCTCGTGGGCCACGACCGCCTCGACCTCCTCGTCGCTGCTCCCCTCCAGAAGATTGTCGGAGAGGCCGATGCGCGTTGTTCCGAGGAAACCGGTCACAAAGGCGCCGATCCGGGTCGTCTGCCTCGATGCATCGTATTGGTATACCTCATCTGCCGGCACACCGTTTGCTCGCGCCAGCGAAAGGACGCGCTCCTTGAGCGGTCCCTCCTCCAGGGGCGTGTAGTCGTTGAACAGCGGCGCGATGTAGACCGGCGCGATGAAGGTGACGATCGCGAGAAACGCGAGGCTGACCCCGGAGCCCCAGATCCACCAGGTGCGCGGCGCACGTCGAATGACGCCATAGAGGACCACGAGGAGGGCGGTAGCCAGGACGAGCGATACGAGCAGGGCCACCAGTGCCTCCGAGAACCAGGCGCCGAACGTCTGGGTGGAGAACTCGTAGCGGTGCTCCCGGATGAAGCCTCCGTACACCGTTAACGGAAAGAGCAGGAGCGTCGTCGCGAGGATGTACTGGACCACGTAGAGCGCGGTCTGGAGCGGCCTCCGGCGGGAAAGGCGTTCGGCCAGGTCCCGCATCCGGGCTGACAGCCGCGTGTTCAGCAAGAACCAGGCGACGGCAAGGCCGTAGAGGAAGCCCAACAGGCCCAGCCAGTAGCCGCTCTCCGTGTAGGCCTCCGACTTCTCCGCCGTCTCCGCCGGGAGGCTCGAGAGGTACCTTTCCGCTGCGGCTTCGGGGTCGAACGCCTGAGCCCGGCCGCCGAGCACGCCTGGTGTCTCGGCGCGGGGCTCGACCGACGGTGCGGGCGCTCCAGCACTGGACAGCTCTCGCCTGAGGAACTCCACCGTGCGGGGCCATGCCGCTTCCGAGGCCCGCAGGTTCGCGCCGTCGCGGCCGCTCTGCTGGCGGAGGAATCCGTGGCCGGCGCCCTCGTAAGTCTCTATGTCATAGGCTTTGCCGAGGTTGGCCATCTCGGTTTCCGCCGGCTCGATCGTGGCGTTCACTCGGGCGTCATCCCCCCCGTACAGGCCGAGAACGGGGCCCGCTGTGCTTGCCAACGCCTCGGCGGGCGGCGAGGTGCCGTAGTAGACGACTGCTGCGCTCAGACCGTCCCAAGCGGTGGCGAAACGAAAGCTCGTGGAGCCGCCCCAGCAGAAGCCGATGCTGGCCACCCTCGACGTGGCAGCGGGAAGCGCCGTCGCGTACGCGGCGGCGGCCTGGAGCCGGCGGTTCACCTCGGCCCGGTCCAGATCGCGGATCGCCCGTCGGACGTCGTCGGGTGAGAACGTCACCGTGCCGCCCCCTTCCGCCCCCTTGCCGCTCAGCAGGTCGGGCGCGATCGCGATGAACCCGTCGGCGGCGAGCTGGTCGGCGACGCCCCGCACCCAGTCCGTGAGGCCGAAGATCTCGTGGATCACGATCACGACGGGCGCACGGTCGCTGCGTTCCGGATAGACGAGCCAGGCCGTCACCGTATCGGCATCGCCTGCGCCGTACTCCACCCATTCGCCGTGCCGCGGGGATTCTGCGAGCCGCGTGAGGGCGTGCTCGGCGTCCGGAGGGAGGTCATAAGCTTGCTGGGCCGAGGTAAAGGTGGCGGCGCCCAGTAGGGCGATCGTCACGGCTGCCGGGATTGAGGCGGTCCTCGCGGTTACGATCATTCTGGTTCCTCCCGGGTCGTTCGCTCGCTTCATGGTGCCACGTGGCTCGGAATCTAGCCCCACCGGCTTCCGGGCGAACCGGCTGGCAGGGGTTTGACTCTGAGTCCTGGGGACAAGTACCTGTAGGATGACTGCATAGCTCCCGTCCCATCCAAGGAGGATTCGATGAAACTCAGACTTTCCCTCATGGTCGGGCTAGGCGCGCTGTTCGTGCCGCTGCCCGCTCTGGCGCAAGAGGAGCAGCCTGCCGCCATGGCCACCTACTACTACTGCAGCCAGGCTCGAGAGGCTCGGGCCGACACGATCGTCAGCGAGCACTTCGCGCCGATCTACGATCGGCAACTGGCGGCCGGCAACATCACGGGGTGGGGCTGGCTCTCCCACAGGATCGGCGGAAAGTGGCGCCGCCTCTCCTACTTCTCCTCGCCGTCACGAGAGGCTCTCCTGACGGCGAGAGCGGCGATCATCGAGGAGTTCCAGGCCGATGATTCCGGTTTGGGCCGGGAGTTCAACGAGATCTGCCCGTCGCACGACGATTACATCTGGAATTTCGAGGGTGGCTCCGGCACCGCCGCGCTCGGCCCCCGTCCGGAGTGGGCACTCTCGATGTACTTCGAGTGTGACTTCGCCAGAGAGGACCTCGCCGACGAGATCTACCTGAACGTCTTCAACGGCGTGTTCGACCAGGCGGTCGCGGACGGCACGATCAGTGGCTGGAGCTGGCACTCTCACGACGTCGGCGGGAAGTATCGCCGCCTCGGCGTGATCGACGGCACCAGCATAAACGCCGTGCTGGATGGTCGGGACGCGGTGTTCGAGCAGATCAACGAGATGGCGGAGGGCGCGCTCGGGGTGTTCTCCGAGACCTGCCACTCGCACACCGACTACCTGTGGGATATCGAGATCTCCAAGCCGTAGCAGGTCGCTGAAGAACCCTGGCGGGTCGTAACCCATAGAGGCGCAGCCGAGGGGCATGTGGCGCTCTCGAGATACGTGTCTTGCCGCAAGCTACCGAGCCGAGACCCGGCCCTTGAGCGAGAGCCCCGTACCCGCGGGGCTCTCGTTTTGGAGCGTGGCTGGGGGGGCGACGTCGCGGCCGGATGCACGTGGCTGGTTGACGTAGAGGGCGAGGGCGCCTAGTTGAAGGTGTCGCAGACTCGTAATTCACCTTCACGGGAGTGGTTATGGCTCGTAGGCGGCCGAAATTAAAGAAGACCGGGCGGCGCAAGCAGGGCCGCAAGAAGCGGCGGGCGCTGCACGCCCGTCGAAAGCGCAAGAAGTAGCCGACCGGCCGCGCGGGTTCTCCTCACGGGCCAGACGTTCGCGAAAGGGCGAGGCTCCGAGCACGCACTGCGTTTGACCGCATGCCCAAGGCCGACATACCGTCGGTGTCACTGCACGAAGTCCCGTCCTATTCGCAGGAGGCTCACATGAACTCTCGACTGACGTTCGCGGCCGCCCTCGGCGCTCTTCTGCTGCCGCTTCCGGCGCTGGCGCAGGACGAGGAGCCCGATCCGGCCGTCTTCGCCACCTACTTCTATTGCAACGAGGCGCGCGAGGCACGAGCGGACACGATCATCTCCGAGAGCGTCGCACCGATCATGGATCGGCACATGGCCGCCGGGCATCTCACCGCCTGGGGGTGGTACGCCCACAACACGGGAGGCAGGTGGCGTCGCCTGCTCTACATGGTGTCGCCTGACATTCCCACCGTCATGAGCGCCCGGGAGGCCGTCATCGATGACCTCATCGCTGAGGCGGCCGAAGCCACGGCCGAGCTGACGGCGGTCTGTCCCTCGCACGACGACTACGTCTGGGAGGTCGGCGCAGGATCGGATCCCACTCTCGCACAGGGCCGCCCGGCCGTCACGATGGCTACCTACATGGTCTGCGATTTCACGGAGGAGGGGCGTGCCGACGATATCGTGGAGGACGTGTTCGCTGCCATTTACAACAAGCACGTGGAGGCCGGCAACATCACGGGCTGGGGCTGGCTGGAGCACAACATAGGCGGCAAGTATCGTCGAATAGCGGTGATCTCAGCGATCGACATAAGCTCGCTGATCTCCGCGCGGGCCGCGATCTTCGAGGATCTGTTCGAGGAGGCGCCGCTGGCCCTGAACACGTTGGGCGAGATCTGCGACTCGCACTCCGACTACATCTGGGAGGTTCAGATCGCCAAGCCGTAGTGATCGACCGTGGCCCGGCGTTGAGGGCCTGGAGGCCGTGGCCCGGCGTTGAAGGCCGTCGCGCCGAGCGCGATGGCCCGCACTCCGAGAGCCCCGTTCCGGCGGGGCTTTCGTCATCTGGCGGTCTACGCCTTGCAGGACGCGGAGATCGATGAGACGACATCATGTGATCGGCCCGCTGCTGGCGGTCCTGGTCGGGTGCAGCGGCGAGGCGCCTGCGGGGCCGTCTCCCGGCCCGCCGCCACCGGCGTCGGCCCAGCCTCGCACGTACGCGATGGGTTGGGGGCTCACGCCTCCCAAGCCGACGGAGGAGAGCATCATCGCGACGGCCATGGCCATGTCCGAGGTGGCGGAGTTCGGCATCATCCAGCAACCCGTCCCCTGGGCCCGCCTGTTCGCCGGGGCGACGATCGAAGAGATGGTCGCCGAGACGAAGGGCCTCGCCGATTTCCTGCGGGCGCTGGGGCTCCAGATCGTCTTGCTCGTCGATCCGCTCGACGGACTGAACCGGACGCTCGAACCCCCCGAGCTGGTCGAAGCGGGCCGCAGCATCCTGGAGCCCGAGATTCGCGCGCTGCACGAGGCATACGTTCTGGAGGCCGCGCGCGAGATCCGGCCGGCCTACTACGGCCTGGCCTCGGAGATCAACACGCTGGCCGCCCACGGCGATCCGGTGCTCTACGCGGAGCTCGTCGATCTCAACAACACCCTGGCGCCTCAGATTCGCGCCATCGCTCCGGGCGCGCAGGTCTTCGTCTCCTTCCAGGTCGACGACGCCTGGAACCTGTTCCCGCTTCCACCGCCGCAAATCGACCACTTCGCGCTGATCGACGACTTCGACATCGACGCGCTCGGGCTCTCCTCCTATCCGGTCTTCGTTTGGGAGACGCCCGATCAGATCCCGGCCACGTATTTCTCGCGCTTCCGGGACGCGACGGACCTTCCGCTCATTCTGGTCGAAGGGGGATGGAGCTCCGAAGACGTGGGCGGGGTGCAGGGGACGCTCGAGGAGCAGGCGGCCTTCTTCCGTCGCTTCGAGGAGCTGCTGGACGGCGTGGAGGCGCCGCTCTGGGTGATGCTGATCTTCGCTGACTTCGACGTGGCCTCGTTCGGGCTGCCGCCGGACCGTGAGGCTTCGCTATCGAACTTCGCCTTCATGGGGATCGTCGACAGCGAGCTGCAGCTGAAGCCCTCTTTCTCCGTGTGGGAGGAGATCCTGTCGCGCCCGCTGGAGGCCGCTCCTTAGCAGCTGCAACCTGGAGGCCGCTCCTTAGCAGCTGTGGCCTGGAGGCTGCTCCGCGAGAAGCGCGGTTACCCCGAT
>DAOVWI010000166.1 GCA_030636765.1 Gemmatimonadales bacterium | reverse complement strand
CTCCAGGCCGGTGGACGGCTCCGTGATCTGGTGGACCGCCGCCGCCGACAGGTGAAGCGCGAGCGCCTCGCCGATCTCGTGGAGGCGATGGGCAGGCGCATGGGGCAGATCAAGGACGAGCGCCGCATGCGTGCCCGCCTCATGCAGGCGGGCTATCGGCGCTCGAGCTCTCTCTACGTCTACCTCGGCACTAGGGTCATTCTGGCGGCCGTGTTCTTCACGTTCGTCCTCGTCACCTGGCCGCTGGCGGGCGTGAGCGGACTGCACATGGCGCTGGGCCCGATGCTGGCTGCCGCGGCGGGCTGGCTTCTTCCACACCTCGCGCTTTCCCGCCGCGTGCGGAAGCGACAGAAGGCGATACAGAAGGCGCTGCCCGACACGCTCGACCTGCTCGTTATCTCTGTTGAGGCAGGGCTCGGGCTGAACCAGGCGCTCGTTCGTGTCTCCGAGGAGATGGAGAACCTCAGCTCCGACATCAGCGAGGAGCTCCAGATCGTCAACCTCGAGATCCGGGCCGGCACGCCGCGCGAGGAAGCGCTCCGCAACATGGGCGACCGCACGAACGTCGCCGACATCAGGCAGCTCATCGCGATGCTCATTCAGACGGACCGGTTCGGCACGTCGATAGCCCAGGCTCTGCGCGTCCAGGCGGACAGCCTGCGTACCGCGCGGCGGCAGAGGGCCGAGGAGGCGGCAGCGAAGACGACGATCAAGATGATCTTCCCGCTCGTCCTCTTCATCTTCCCGGCGATGTTCGTCGTGATTCTCGGGCCCGCCGTATTCCATATAGTCGAACTGTTTACGAGGGCGCAATGAATAGGCCGACATCCTTGGCCGAGGTCACCGAGGCGAGGGTCGCTCAGGCCGGGGTCACGGACGAGCGATCCGGCGAGGCTGCCGGACGTGGAGAGTGGACCGGGGTGCGGCGGACGGCTCAGCCCGTGTTGGTACATGGGGCGCCACCCCGTTTCGGGGAAAAGCCCGAGGCCGTTCCCCCGGTTCCTGAGACATTGGAGGACACCGGGCTCAGCTCGGCGGCGATCTCCGATCTCCTGCTCCGGACTCTCCACCAGCAGGGGGCCCGCACGGGCGCCGAGCTCGAGGAGTTCATCCGGCTGCCGTTCCACCTCCTGGACGACGAGCTCCTGACCCTGCAGCAACGACGACTCGTGGAGGTGCGCTCCACGCAAGGGGTCGGACGGCGTGGCTACCTGTTCGATCTCACTGGCGAGGGGCGGGACCGGGTGCGGGAAATCCTTCCCACGAATTGCTATGTCGGTCCCGCGCCGGTCCCGCTCGGGCAGTACTGGGCCATCGTGGACCGGCAGAAGGTCCAGGACGTCCGCGTCGGCCGAGACTACGTCCGCGCCGGCTTTCGGCACATGGTTCTGGATGAGGAACTGATCGACAGCGTGGGCCCGGCGATCAACTCTGGCCGGTCGCTCTTCCTGTACGGGGATGCCGGAAACGGCAAGACGACGATCGCCGAGGCGATCGCCAAGATGATGGGAGGCACGATCTTCGTGCCGTTCGCGCTCGAGATCGAGGGCCAGATCATCGCGGTCTTCGATCCGCTGCACCACAGGCCGCCCGATGACGAGGATTGCGGAGACTCGGAAAGGTGGCTGAAGCCGGCGCAGGGATACGATGCGCGCTTCATCAGGGTGCATCGGCCGGTCGTCATGGTGGGCGGCGAGCTGACGCTGGACCAGCTCGAGCTGCAGTTCGACCCTCAGAGCGGCGTGTTTCGCGCGCCGCCCCAGGTCAAGGCAAACGGCGGCGTGTTCATCATCGACGACTTCGGACGCCAGCGTGTTCGCCCGCGGGACCTCCTCAACCGCTGGATGCTTCCGCTGGAGAAGCACGTGGACTTCCTGACGATGCCCATGGGGCCGAAGATGCCGGTCCCGTTCGAGTGCTTGCTCATCTTCTCGACGAACCTGGACCCGTCGGAGCTCGTAGAGGAGGCGTTTCTCCGCCGCATCCGATACAAGATCCTGGTCGGCGACCCCACAAGGAAGCAGTACGAGGAGATCTTCATGCGCTGCTGCGCGGCGTGCGGCATCGAGTACGACAGCCAGGCGGTCGAGTACGTCTACGAGAACTACTACGACCGCTACGGCATCCCGCCTCGCGCCTGTCATCCACGCGACATCGTCGGCCAGGTCAGCGACCTGGCCCAGTACCTGGAGGTAGAGGCGTCGCTCGCGACGCAGATGCTCAAGCTGGCGTGCAGGGCCTACTTCCTGGACATGCCCGACCCGCCAGCGGCGAACGAGGAGGAGCGTGAGGCAGATGTCGATTAGAATCGTCGACCGACGTCCGGCGTGGCTCGACCGAACCGAGACGGAGCCGGCCGGTGCCACGATTCGGGCGGGCGCTGCCGAGCTCGAGGCCGTGGGACCATCGGCTAACGGGTACGGATCGCCGGGCTCGCTTGCCTTCGATCCCGCGCAGGGCGGCGTCGAGCGCCTCAGGGAGGCCGCCATCCAGATCGCCCGAGATGACGCCGCGGCCGGGCTTCCGGAGCTCGAGAACACCGGCGGCAGCGAGTCGGAGCGTGAGCTCCGGCAGCGCTGCAAGGCCTTCTTCGAGCGCTGGCAGTCGCAGGAGCGTCGCCGGCTGAACCACCAGGTAGCAGAGGTGGAGAGGGACATCACCGGCCAGCTGGGGCGCGCCTCCCTCGAGATCGATCGCCTCGAGCGGTTCACGAACGAGCTCTGCCGCCTCAAGGCGCGGGTCTCGATGCGCCGCCGCGAGGTGAACGAGCAGCTGAGTAAGGAGAACCAGGAAGACCGCGGGCTTCCCACGAAGGTTTATCTGCTGGCGATCATCTTCCTGGGCGTCGTGGAGTTCTTCGCCAACGCGCCGATCTTCGGATCCCTCCTGCCACGCGACCCGCTCACCGAGCGGCAGATCCAGCTGATCGGGGAGACATCCAGCGGCTGGTTCGCCGGAGTGGAGCGGGTGTTCGCTCAGTTCATCCTGCGACCGGATGCTGCCCTCCTGGCGGCGGGCGTGATCACGTTCCTGTGCGTGCTTGCCCACTTCTTCGGCCACTCGCTGCGAGACCTGATCATGCAACGGGACCGGCAGAAGCGGACAACCTCCGCGCGCTCGCCGATGGAGAACGTCGTTCCGATGTTCCTTACCGGGCTCGGGCTGGTGCTCGTGCTGGGCGTCCTGTACCAGGCGCGGGTCACCCTGGGGGATGTCGGCGAGAAGCGGTTCCAGGAGGACATCGTGGTCGTGGAGGAGCTTCGACGGAACGCCGGCTGGCTGCGCGTGGACGGCGATCTGCTGGCCGCCAACGATCAGGCGAATCGGGCGGACGATATGGAAGCCGCGGCCACGCATCTCCGTGAGTACGCGGGGTCGATGAGCCGCCTCAGCCTCCCGATCCTCCTACTGAACATGACGCTCGTCCTGTGCGCGATCTCGGCGGCGTACTTCCACCGACGGGGCCGCGGCATGGAAGAGTTTAACGAGACCCCGTTCGAGGACGAGCGAACCCGCCATATCGAGGCCGCGGAGGGCGCTGCGGCCGAGGTCAGCGGCCTTCTCGCCGAGCTGGTTCGGCACACGCGCGATCTCAAGAGCCTGGTGACCGAGCAACCGCTCAAGGAATGGCGCGGCGTCGTCCATCAGCTGGAGGCGGTGATCGCTCTCTATCGGTCGGAGAACGGCCGGGCGCGTGATCTGGATCCCAGCTCCATCCCGGCATTCTCGAGGCGCGTGCGGTTAGGGATACAGATCGATGCAGCGGAGGAGAGTCCGCACCCGGAGACGCGCGATTCCGAGGACTACGAGCGGGAGCGGCGTGAGCTGAAGGAACGCTTCGAGGGTGCGAGGCAACGGTTTACCGAGGAGGCACTCGCGTGATGAACGACAAGCGACGCAAGAGCTGGCTCGTGGGCCTGGGACTCGTCACCTGCTTCGGTGCGAGCCTGGCGCTCGCGGGTTGCGGTGGGGCTCCGGCCGTGGCGGACGCGGAGGCGAACCGGACACCGGAGCTCGTCATCTTCGTGTACGATCGCTCCGCGAGCATCCCCGACTACCAGTTGGAGCTGGCGCGGGAGCTGACTCGCGATCGGATCGCTCGGTTGAAGCACGGCGACCGGATCGCCGCCGTCCAGGTGCTGCAACTCTCGCTGGACGAGCCGCCGCTACGGTGGTCGCAGTCGGTGCCGAGGCGGGAGTGGGCAGGAATGGATGTCGCCCGTGACTCCATCACCCTCGCGCGCTTCCTTCGCGATGCGGATGCCTATCTGAGGGCTTTCAGCGATCCCGCGTCCCGCGACGACATCATGGGGACGGACGTTCTCTCGACGTTCCACGACGTGGCGGCGGAGCTCCGCCCGTATCGGGACTATCGGACGGTCGTGTACATCTACTCGGACATGCTGCAGTCGGGGCACGAGATCGAGATGGAGGGCCTTCGCAAAATGCCGCCCGATGACTGGATCCAGGCCCGGTCCGAAAGCGAGCGCCTGCCCGACCTCAGCGGCCTGTGCGTGGTCGTCATCGGCG
>DAOVWI010000054.1 GCA_030636765.1 Gemmatimonadales bacterium | reverse complement strand
TCGACGGCGTGCGGTGGGCGATCGACCAGGGGATCGCAGATCCGGAGCGGATCGGCATCTACGGCGGGTCGTACGGCGGATACGCCACCCTGGTGGGCCTGACGTTCACGCCGGAGGTGTTCGCGTGCGGCGTCGACTACGTGGGCCCGTCCTCGCTCATCACGCTGATCGAGTCGTTTCCGCCGTACTGGCGTCCGTTCCTCGAGGGCACCTTCTACCGGTTCGTGGGCGACCCGGCGGTCGAGGCGGACCGCGAGGACATGAAGAACCGCTCTCCGCTCTTCCGGGTCGACCGGATCGAGGATCCCCTGCTCATCGTGCAGGGCGCGAACGATCCGAGGGTGACGAAGCTGGAGGCCGATCAGATGGCGATCGCGCTCCGGGATCGGGGGATCGAGGTCAAGTACCTGGTGGCCGAGAACGAGGGTCACGGCTTCTCGAACGCCGACAACCGTATGGCGCTCTATCGATCCATGGAGACGTTCTTCGGCGAATGCCTCGGCGGTCGCGTTCAGAAGAGCGTTCCGCCGGAGATCGAGGCCAAGCTCGTAGAGCTCACCGTAGACGTGAACGAACTGACGCTGCCGGTGGCGGCGGAGGAGGGGCGTTAGCAGGTCGCTGAAGAACCCTGCTCGAAGGCACAACGGGCGGAGTTGACGGTATGACCGGCCTCACGAAAGCGATCATCGGATCCCGCGCTGGATCCGTTGTCCGGGGACGTAAGAGCTGGAGGGACCCGCAGCCGATGTGCCGAACCGCCACCACCCGGAGCAGCTGGATCACCCGGGCGCTGTGGGCGCTGATCGCGCTCACGATGGCGCCGAGCATCGTGCTCGCGCAGGAGCAGGTCTTGTTGAGGCTGGACTCACCGATCGGGGAATCTCTCAGCTATCGGTTCGAGATTCACCTGGACATCGCGGTTCCGCCGGTGCTCGGCGGCAGCCAGCGGCTGGAGTCCCTGATGGTCGTTCAGCAGACCACCACGGACGTGCGGGGCGACACGCTCTACTTCGATGCCACCGTGAGGGAAGCGAACTTCAGCCTCCGCTCGGAGGATGGAAGGGAGATGCTCCCGAACGTTTCGGAGGATCTGGCCGGGCAGAGCTTTCGAACCGCGTTTACCAGCCAGGGCGAACCGATCGACATTCAGATCGAGGGCCAGAGTCCGGAGGCGAGTGCCCAGGTCCGTTCCGCTCTGCGCCAGGCCGGCTTCCCGACCCTCCCCGGCCGCCCGGTAGCGGTGGGTGACCGGTGGAGGGATACGCTTCGGATCCGCGCGGCCGACATGGGAATGGCGGCCCCCGGCTTCCTCGTCCTCATCAACGACATTTCGCTGGTGCGGCTGAGCAGGTCCGGTTCGGCCACGATCGCGGATCTGCTCGTCGAGACGACGTACGAGTTCGAGCCGGAGGCGGGGGCGTCCTCCAGCCTGAGCGTGGCGGTGACCGGCTCCCGGGCCGACAACGTTCGGTTCGACGTGACCAACGGTCACTTCCTCAGCGCGAGCGGCGCGCAGGACTTCACGATGATCATGACCGTCCCGAGCCTCGGCAGCTCCTTCTCGGTCCACGGAAATGGAGAGTCTTCGGCCCTTCTGATCGAATCCTAGCGGGCCGCAACGCGGCTTGCCCCACTACTCGGGCAAGCCATCAGGGGCCCAAGGCATCCGAGAGCCGGAGGAGGCTCTCCGCCCGCCGGTAGTTCTCGTCCGCCTGCTCGGGCTTGTCACGCTGGCGGTAGGCTTCCCCGAGCGAGGCATACGCCAGGTAGTACTGGGCCGGAATGCTGGCTCGCGTCGATTTTTCCGGCCACAGTTCCCATCCCAGCAAGTAATCGATCTGATAGACGTCCCAGAGCAGCTGCTGGGTCCGCCCCACATCGACCCATCGGACATCGAAGGCGTCCTGAAGCCGTACGGTGTCCGCGGTGTCCTCCAGGATCCCGTTCACCAGCTTGTGCGCTAGGCCCTGCCGGAGCATGTGAGGCTGCAGGCCCCACCGGTCATACACGGGCGGCGCCGTAGCAGCAAAGTACACCGGCCGGTCGTCGAGCGATTCCCGGATGATCGTGTACACGAGCAGGTCCGGATAGTAGATGGCCGAGCCCGCCCGCAGGCGGCCGGTCACCCAGCGGGTGATCTGCAGCGTCGTATCGTTTGGAACGACGAACGGGAGAACGGGAAGCCCGTCGATCTCCTCGTCGGTCAACGAGAGGATCGGACGGACCGGGGGCGTGACCTGGAGATCGCGGTACGGCGACGTCGCCTTCTGCGGCTCGAACGGCCGCTGGCAGACGATCACGGTGGGCGTTGCAAGCGGATCCTCGCCCTCGGAGCACGGCCTGGTCAGCTCGCGGAGCTGCTTGGGATACCACGAGGTCCCGAGATACGAGTGGACGATGACCGTCACGTCTCTCCGGATGCCCTCGACCTCCTGCAGATACCAGAGGGGGAACGTGTCGTTGTCGCCGTTGGTGAAGAGAACCCCGTACGGCTCGACGGACTGAAGGACGTTGTACGCCCAGTCGCGGGCGGAGTAGTCTCCGCGCCGATCCGCCAGCGAGAAGTTGAACAGCAGCGGGATCAGGGCGATGCCGAGCACAGGCGCCGCCACCCCGTAGCCGGCCCCGCCACCCTTCACACTGCGCGCGGTCCGCTCCCACAGCGTGGCGACGCCCATCCCGGCGTACAGGCCCCACACGTAGAAGCTCAGGATGTAGAAGTAGTCACGCTCGCGAACCTCGTGGAAATCGATGGGGACGTCGGGATAGAGCGAGAAGCCATACTTGAAGTTCAGGTAGATGATCAGCCCGACCGTGAGCGTGGCCAGAAGGGCGAAGAAGAAGACGAAGCTGTCGCGATCGCCGCTCCAGTGGCGGGTCAGCCCGATCAAGCCCAGGGCGAAGAAGAGCAGCGTGGCCACCCACCGCACACCGCTCGGAAGCGTGTGCGCCCACTGCCAATCGAAGTACTGAAAGTACATCGCCGCCTGGGCCGAGAGGGGGGATTGGCGCTCGCTCAGCGACGACTTGCCGTACTGCTCGCGCGCCAGCGAGGCCCGGAGCGGCTCGCACACTGCCCTGTCCGGAACAAGGGCCGACACGATCGGCACGAGCTCCAGGGGCGCCGCGACGGCCGCCACCAGGCTCTCGCACTCCGCGTCCGCTTCGTCGATGATCGGGTTCTGCGCCGACCGGATCGGCACGAACAAGACCTGTACGGAGAAGCCGACCGCCACGAAGAGGAGCACGGCGCCCACGAGCCGCCACCTGAGCAGCGTCTTCCAATCGTGCCACAGCACGAAAAGGCCGAGCGCACCGAGCGGGAGGAGCGACATCGTGTGGTTCGCCGCGCCCAGGCCGAGCACGAAAGCGATCAAGATGAGGATCCGATCGCCGCGTGGCGTACCGGCGTAATCCTCCCAGACCATCGCTAGGTAGGTGACCACCGCGACTACGAGGAGCGATACCGTGTAGACCTTCGCGTTGACGTTGGACTGGCTCCATACGGTGAAGGCGGTCGCCCCTACCCAGACGCTGGCCCAGGCCGCAACTACGACCACGAGGCGACGCTCCGCGAAGTGGGCCCAGATCCGGGCCACGGCCAGGAACCAGAACGCCGCAGCGGTAGCCGAGACCGTCGCGCTGAGGAGGTTGATGCGCGCCGCCACGCCCAGCCCCGTCCAGCCGAGCAGCAGCTCCCACACCCGCCCGACGACGACGAAGAGCGGATTCCCGGGTGGATGAGGGATCCCGAGGATATGAGCCGTGGCGATGTACTCGGAGGTATCCCAGAAGGCCGTTGTGGGCGCGAGCGTGAAAACATAGACCGCCCACACCAGCAGGGCGCAGGCGATCGACCACCCCCATACAGGTAGCGGTCCCACCCGCTCATGTTCGATCGCCGACACGGTTCGGTCCACCGGGTTCACCCTTCGTGGTCGAGAGAATCAGCAGGTCGCTGAAAGACTCCAGCGAGCCGAGCGCCTCGGTCGAAGGCGAGAGAGCGCCTCGGTCGAAGATCGCGCCGGGGGCAGATCAGCGGCGCAACAAGCTAAGGCCGGTGGGTCCGGGGGCCAACCGAGCGCGGCTTCCGCTCCCCCGAGGCTGGGCTCGCCGTCGTTTGACACCGTTTGCGGGCGGATCGAGATTGCGCGTCCGAGGGCGATCGAGATGGAAGGCCACCAGCAGCTAGTCGCTGCCTGCACCACGAGGAAGGCGAGACGACACGCAAGGAGCGCATTCGCGCCGAGATCACCGACCCGGGCAACCAGCCAGAGTACGTGCGAAGCCTGTTCGGACGAGTTGCCCGCCGGTACAACCTCACGAACGACGTGATGTCACTCGGCCTGCACCGCAGGTGGAAGCGTTATCTCCTCGAATTGGCCGGCCTGGAGCGCGGCCTTCGCGTTCTCGACCTGGCGGCCGGCACGGGAGATCTGGCCCTTGGAGCGACCGGAACGGCAAGCGCGACTCCCATGGCAAGCGTTGTCGCCGCTGACTTCACTCCCGAGATGATGCGTGTGGGGCGCAAGCGGCCGGGCGCCGCCTCGATCCACTGGATCAGCGGCGATGCCCTCGATCTTCCCTTTCCCGACGCCAGTTTCGATCGCGTCCTGATCGGATACGGCCTGCGTAACTTCGCCGACCTCTCGGCCGGGCTCGGGGAGATCCTCCGCTGCTTGAGGCCAGGTGGCCGTCTGTTGTCGCTGGATTTCGGCAAGCCCGGATCGCCGGTGCTTCGGAGGCTCTATTATCGTTACCTGGAGGCGTCCACGACGGCGGTCGGATGGCTGCTTCACCGGGATGTGGAAGCGTATCTATACATCCCGGAATCGCTGCGACGGTATCCCGCGCAGCGGGAGTTGATCGGATTGATGCAGGGAACGGGATTCGTCCGCTGCGGTTTTCTGGAGCTTCTGTTCGGTACGATGGCGATCAACTTCGGCGAGCGTCCGACTCTCGCGTCCGCTTCCTAGAAGCCTGTTGACGCCATACGGCCTTCTAGCTTTCCCCTTGCGACTTCCAGAGCGTGAGCTGGCGCTGGCCGGTTTCGCTCTCCTCCAGTCGCACGGTGAGCGCCGCTCCATCCTGGAGCTTCATGTCGTCGCGCATCTCCTGCGGGATCGTGATTCGTCCGCCACTGCCCACTGTCACCGTGGAATAGTACATCACACGATAGATGGCCATCTGCCCTCTCCCGGAGATGTCCGCTTGTATCGAGGCGCCCGAACAGGTCGCCGGCGAACCGGCGCGAACACCGAGCCACGCACCGATATGTGCCGCAAACTCTTAATATACACGAAGGTACTCTGCCGGGAACAGCGGTACCCGCGCCACGTGCGACCGCTCTCGCCGAGGTTCCCGTGACCGAGATGGCGATCCGACTCCAGGGTGTGAGCAAGTCGTTCGGCGAGCAGAAGGCTGTCGACGGCCTGGATCTCCACGTGCCTCGAGGTTCGATCTACGGATTGCTTGGGCCCAACGGGGCCGGGAAGACAACCGCCATTCGGATCATGCTCGACATCATCGGACCGGACTGCGGCGAGGTCGAGCTACTCGGATCACCGGTGGACGACGCGGTCCGCGCGCGGGTCGGCTACCTGCCCGAGGAACGTGGACTGTACCAGAAGATGCGAGTGGCCGATCAGCTGGCCTTCCTCGGCGTGCTCAAAGGAATGCGCCGAGACGCGGCCCGCCGCGAGGCGGAGCGTTGGCTCGAGCGCATGGAGCTGATCGACCGGGCGGATGACGCCGTCGAGACGCTGTCCAAGGGCATGCAGCAGAAGGTCCAGTTCCTTTCCACCGTGCTTCACCGGCCGGACCTCCTGATCCTCGACGAGCCGTTCAGCGGCCTCGACCCCCTCAATGTCGACCTCCTCAAGGAAATCATTCTGGAGCGATCGAGAGAGGGGGCCACCGTCCTCTTCTCGACACACCTCATCGAGGACGCCGAGCGCCTGTGCGACCGGGTTTGCATGATCGCGGGGGCGCGCAAGGTACTCGACGGCCGTGTGGTCGAAATCAAGGCGTCGGCCGGCCGCCGCGAGGTCGCGCTCGGCGTGGACGGGGACGCCAACTTCCTGCGGGAGTTGCCGTTCGTGGTTCGGATCAGCGATCACGGAAACTACTTCGAGGTGCGTCTGGCCGATGGCGCAGATCCTCAGGAACTCCTCCGCGCCGCCGTAGCGGCGGGCGTTGCTGTCCGACACTTCGCGTTGGTGGAGCCATCGCTGCGCGAGATCTTCCTCGATCGGGCCGGTCGTCGCTCCGCGGACTCGATCGGGCGGAGGGGCAGCGAACGGGCGGCCCACGCCCGCCTGAAGGCCTCGCCGTGAACGCAAAGGTCTGGGCCATCACCAGGCGGGAGTACCTGGAGCGGGTGCGGACCCGCTGGTTCCTCATCTCCACGTTCGGCCTTCCTCTAGTGCTCGTCGCCCTGATGTTCTTGCCGAATTACCTGATCTCGCGCGGGGGATCGGGCGACTCGTCGATCAGGGTGGGCGTGGTTGACCTGAGGCGCGGGTTGAGTGAGGAGCTGGGCCGAACGCTCGAGGAAGGCTGGATCGTTCAGCCGCTTGAGAGCTCGGCTGGCAACACGGAGGGTGAGCTGCGGGAGATCCTGCTCCGATCGGACCTCGACGCCGTTCTGCTCCTGAGCGCGGACATCGGTGAGGGTGGCGAGGCTCGGTTGCTCACCCGCCGGGCGATCTCGAGCCGGCAGGAACGCGCGATGCGCCTCGGAATCCGGGATGCGCTCGTGGCCGTACGGCTCAGGGAGAGAGGCCTGGAAGAGGTGAACACCGCTTGGCTGCTGCGCAGCGCGGACCTCCAGGTGACACGGATCAGCGCCGAAGGCGAGCAATCCCGGGAGATCTTCCAGGCGCTGGCGATGGTGTTCGCCCTGGTAACGTACATGATGTTTCTCGTGTACGGGCAGCTCATCGTGCGGGCCGTGCTCGAGGAGAAGACCTCCTACGTCGTGGAGGTGATGGTGTCGTCGGTGCGGCCATGGGAGATGATGCTGGGCAAGATGTTCGGGGTCGGCGCCGTCGGGCTCACACAGATCGGCATCTGGGTGCTGGTCGCCGGGTCGCTGGCGACGTTCGGGCTGGCGGGCGCCGGGGCCGCGCTGGCCGAGCAGGGCATCGATCTGTCCGAGCTACGCTTCCCGGTCGGCTTGTTCGCGTGGGCGCTGACCTACTTCGTGCTGGGGTACTTTCTGTACGCCGGACTTTTCCTGGCCGCCGGAGCGTCGCTGAGCAACGAGCAGGACGCGCAACAGGTCGTCACACCGCTCGTGCTCGTGATCGTCGTCGGGTTCGTGCTCGTAATCAGCGTCATCGAGACTCCGGACTCCCCGTGGGCCGTTGTGGGATCGCTGATCCCGTTGTTCAGCCCCATGATCGTCCCCGCGCGGCTGGCGATATCGCACGTTCCTTTCTGGGAACTGGCCGTCTCGCTCACGCTCCTCGTGCTGAGTTTGCTGGGCGCTGCCTGGGTGGCGGGACGGATCTACCGGGTGGGAGTTCTGATGAGGGGAAAACGGCCGAACCTTACGGAGCTGCTGCGCTGGGCCCGCCACGGGTGAGGCTCCGGGCCGCCGGTAGCTGGCTGCTGATCGCCGTGCTGGCCGGAGCCGCGTGCGGCCGTGACGGCGGGGCCGTGGTGCTGGCCACCACGACCTCCGTCGAGGATTCGGGACTTCTGGCCAGACTGATCGAGGCGTACGGCCGCGATCGACCCGGAGCAGCCGTCCGACCGCTTGCCGTCGGAAGCGGGGAAGCTCTCGAGCTAGGCCGCCGAGGGGACGCCGACATCCTCATCGTCCACCACCCGAGGGAGGAGGAGGAGTTCCTCGCGGGCGGGCACGGAGAGGATCGCGTCCCGTTCATGTATAACGATTTCGTCATCGTGGGCCCGCCGAACGATCCGGCTGGCGTGGCGGGCGCGGGCAGCGCCGCGGGCGCCTTCCGGACCATAGCGCGAGCGGCCTCGCCCTTCATCTCCCGCGGTGACGGATCGGGAACGCACGGCCGCGAGATGGACATCTGGTCCTCGGCCGCCCTGGTTCCCGATGACGCTTGGTACGTGGAGGCGGGTCAGGGCATGGGGCCGCTGCTTCAGATGGCCAGCGAGAGGAGGGCCTACACGTTGACGGACCGCGCCACCTTCAACGTCATGGAACCGCGCCTCGAGCTGACCATCCTGTACGATGGCGATCCGGCGCTTCTCAACATCTATTCGGTAATTCTGGTCACGACCTCCCGCCGGAGAGCCGAGGCCCGGGAGCTGTGGCGCTGGCTGACGTCGGAGCGTGGAGAGCGGGTCATTCTCGGCCACGACGACGCGCGGGGACGCTCCCTCTTTCGAACAGACCTCGTGGCAGACCGGACGATCGTGGAGGCTCGGGCCGACGGGGAGGTGGCCGACGACAACGACGCGCGCTCGGGAAGCTGGTCGACGCTGCGCCGCCGCTTCCTCTGCCGGTCCGTGCCTCCGCGGCAGGCGGACCCGGCATGCAGCTGAGGCCGTACCGCTGTCCGGCCGGGCCGTGATCCGCTCCACCGGACCGTGAATCCGCTCATCGGGCCGTGAATCCGCTCGCTGAGGCCTGGAAGCTCCTCACATCCGGCGACCTCTATCTTTGGGAAGTCGTCTTGCGCTCCCTCTACATCTCCGGCGCGGCCCTCGGGCTGGCGGCGCTGATCGGTCTTCCGACCGGCGCCCTGATCGGCCTCTCCCGCTTCCGGCTGAAGCGCCCGACGGTAGCGCTCGTGAACACGGGCCTGGCTCTGCCGCCCGTGGTGGTCGGTCTCGCGGTGTACCTCCTTCTGTCCCGCTCCGGCCCGCTCGGCCGGCTTGACTTTCTCTACTCGCCGGTGGCGATGATCGTGGCCCAGGCGCTGATCGCCGCTCCGTACGTAGCGGCGATCAGCCTGGCCGCCGCAAGCGAGATTCCGGTAGATCTCCGGCTCCAGGCGCGAGCCCTCGGGGCGAACCGCCTGGAGGCCGTCCTTCTCGCGCTCCGGGAGGCGCGGACTTCTCTGCTGGCCGCGGTGGCGGCCGGCTTCGGCGCCATCATCAGCGAGGTCGGCGCCGTCATGATCGTCGGCGGGAATATCCTCGGCGAGACGCGCGTCATGACGACCGCGATCGTGCTGGAGACCCGCAGGGGAAACTTCGGCATAGCCATCGCGCTCGGAGCGATCCTTCTGGGAATGGCGCTCGCCATCAACGTCCTGCTGGTATCGATCGGGAGGGCAGGCCTGAGACGGCCCTGGTCTTCCTGAAAGTGAAGACAAGTCGCCGCCCGCCCAGCTGGACCGGGCGGAGCTGGCGGATGGCTCTTGTGTTGGTCTGGTGGGCTTAGAACCAGCGGGTAGCGAGGAAGATCAGAATAAGGACGATCGCGATGATGTAGAGCATCTTTCTGTTCATTTCTCGCTCCTGTTGTCGGTGCCCACGCAACCAGCGCGAGCGGTGCCTTCCTACTCCTGGATACCCGGACAGGGATCGGGCGGCCAGCTCACCGGACGGTGAGTGTAGTTCTCATCGAGCAGCGTTGCGCCCGTCGCATCGAAGTACTCCGTCCAGAAGCCCTTGACGCGCTGCGCCGCTTCGGTGTCCATCCGGGCGCCCACGACGATCACGCACAGCCCTCGCAGGTCGGGAAGCAGCCCGCTCGCCAGGGCATTCTCGACCCACCCGACCGGCGGCATGCGGCGAAGTCCCTCCATGTCGATCATGCGGTTGGACTGCAGCATGTCGGAAAAGAGGTAGAGGGTTGCCGCCTGCTCCGGATGCGCCCGTGCCTCTTCGCCCACGTCGTGCAACGTCGAGAGGAGATCCGTTCCGTCGATATTATTACGTTCGGCGGGATCGGAGAAGGGCCGCAGGTAATCTCGCGCATCCTGCAGAAAGCGTGCGAGCGTGATCGAGTCGCGCGCCAACGCCCTATCCGCAAACTCGCGCTCCGGAACTTGCTGGGACCAGCGGCGGGGAGACTCGGCCAGTGTGAGCTGCAGCACCTGGAAGGCCGAGATCCGATCACCGTGTTCGAGCTCCGCTATCCGCTGGTTGGTGAGCTGGCGTGCCAGCTCCAGCTGGTAGTCCTCGATGCTGGTGGACCGGTCGTACACGAAGATCGCCATCTCGGCGGGCCCGCTCCCGCTCTCCCGGTCAGCGGCCGCACCACCCGCGCAACCCGTCGCCACCAGGCCAACGGCAAACAACAGACATGGACGTCTACTGCCGCTCCTCGTCTCCCTCACCCGGCAATCCCCTCCTGCACGAATCGCTTTCGAATACCCTCGAAGCGGCTCTTGAGAGCCTGCCTCTCCTTCTCGTATTCGAGCGGGTCGCGCGTGACAAGCTCACGGGCCTGATTCGGATCGGTATCCAGATCCAGGGCGATCGGCTGTCGAAACGCCGGAATCGTCCTGGGATCCAACCCGCGGGCCCGGCCGTTCTCGGCCCGGTAGAGCCCCAACACGGCCTGGAGCTGATGGGCGATGCTCCGCCAGTCATCGAGCGGCCGGGACGCGATGATGCTCTTCAGAACACGGTTTCGGCGGACGAGCTCGGCAAGGAGCGTGGTGACCTCCATCGCCGTTTGCTCGGCCTCCCGTATGAGGTCCTTGCGCTCTTCCTCGAACGGGCTCTCGTTAAAGAACTCCCGGCGGTCGTCGCGCCGGTGGAAGTACGCCGCCGAGATAGCGCACAGAACGAGCGTGGTGTTCAGAAGCAGGATCGGCCAGCTCAGGCCGCTCATCGACGCGGCGTACTCCCGCAGCCGGGTCGCCGCCGCCTCCAGGTCGTCCGCCCGGTTCGCCTGCTCGTTCGCGGCCAGAAGGTCGCCGTCCACCCGCAGCCAGCCCGCGTTGCGCCTGAGCTCCTCCACCGCGGTTATGTCCTGCCGATAATCCGTCTCACCGACCTCGCCGAGCCTCACGCGCGCCGTGAAGAGCACGAAGATCACCAGCACGAGCCCGACGCCCGAGAGGATCATCGGAACAACGTTCTCCGCTATGGAGCGAGAACTCACCGCGTGCCGCTTCGCCTCCTGATCCTTCTTGATCACCAGGTCGCGCAGCGAGTGCCCGAAGAAGTGGGCCAGCACGCACAGGAAGGTAACCACGCCGGCCGCGAGGAGCGATGCGTCGGGCCGCAGGATGAGAGCCCCAAAGACGCGCTGCACCCCCGCGAACATGCCGCTCGACGTCTCCGCAATCAGCCGGATCTGCCGCTCCGTGAGCGGGTCGCGCGGGAGAAGGGCTCCGAAGACGGGACCGTTCGCGAAGAACTCCACAAGGCCGAGGAAGCCGAGCGCTCCGAGATAGACCCGGGTCGGGAGGCCCCGCTCCTTGGCCGTCTCCTGGCTCTTGTCGATCTCCTTCGCGACCTCCAGGCGCCGGGTCGTGACCCTCGCCCTCAGCCGAATGAGATCGTTGGTGAGGCGTTCGAAACGGTCGATGGCAATCGACGCGAGGCCGAGCTTCTCGGAGATCTGCTCCTCGGCACCCGCCACGACGTCGTTCAGCCGCCGACGCTCGCTGGACTGCCAGCGCTCGAAAAACGCACGGCAGCGTTGCGCGAGCTCCGACTCGGATTCCGAGCGTCCCTCCACATCGGCCAGCGGGACTCCCGCCTCGGCATCGATGTGCGCGATGCGCTGGGCCTCCTCCCGCAGCCTGCCGATGCCCTGCTCGACCGCATCCTGCTGCTCGACGAGGTAACCGTTGTAGGCGGCGGCTATCTGGCTCGCGCTCGGCCCGTCCGCCGGTGCGGCGGAAGGAGATGGGCCCGCGGGCGCGAGACTCTCGGCCGAAGCCGAGCTCACCACGCGTCCTTCGGTTGCGCTTTCCTGGGACGTGGACGGCTCGAGATCCTCCAACGAGATCCCCATGCGTTCCATCCACGTCTTGGATTGGCCAGCTGACGTCTCGCTCATGAAGTCGCTCCGTATCGCCCGCCCGAACCCCTTCGCGACGAGCGGCTAACGCTATCCGTCGAACGACCCGGCGTCGAGTCGGTCCTGCTCCCGCCAAGCGGGCTTCTGCGCCTCGGCAGCCTCATCGAGCGAGGAGCCCGAGTTGTAGCGTCCCTTGCCATCGGCAGAGCTGTCCGTCGGCTCTACCACTTCCATAAAGTACGAATCACACGCCATCCGCAGCAGCTCGGGCGTCAAATCCGCCTCGCGCTTCTTGAACTTCGCGATGTCGCACAAGTGGTTCGTTACATCCCGTGGGTGGCAGGCTCGAGGGGTGATGTCCGGTCTCGAGTAGTACTCCTCGTACAGCAGCTCCACGGCTTCGGGCGCGAAAACGAGCCCCCGGCCCTCGCATGCACGGCGGAAGATCTCCTCGTACTGGGCCCGAGTTGGGTTGTCGACCAGGATCTTGTAGCGGATCCGCCGCAAGAAGGCCTCTTCGACCAGCTCGCTCGGGTCCAGGTTCGTGGCGAAGATCAGCAGGCACTGGAATGGAACCGGCAGCTTGTGCCCCATCGGAAGGCTGAGGAAGTCCACGCTCTTCTCGAGCGGGACCATCCACCGGTTGAGAAGATCGCGCGGCCTGACCCGCTGCCTGCCGAAGTCGTCGATGATGAACACGCCGCCGTTCGCCTTCATCTGCGGCGGCGCGCGGAAGACGCCCATCAGCCGGTCCATCTGCAGCTCCAGGT
>DAOVWI010000191.1 GCA_030636765.1 Gemmatimonadales bacterium | reverse complement strand
TCCGGGATCCGGCGGGCCGCCGCCAGGAGGAGGGCGAACGCCAGCTCGGCCGTGGAGTGTGTGTTTCCGCCGGGCGCGTTCAGCACCGCAACGCCGCGCCGGGTGGCCACCTCCATGTCGATGTTGTCGACCCCAACCCCCGCGCGCCCAATCACCTCCAACCGCTCCGCCCCCTCCAGGAGCGCGGAATCCACCTGCGTCCCGCTGCGCACGATCAGGCCCTCGGCGTCCCGGATCGCGGTCGCCAGGGCTTCCTTCGGCTCCCCCGATACGTCTGCCACGTCGAGCCCGCCTTCGGCTCGCAGGAGCGCGAACCCCTCCTCGGAGAGCGGATCGGCAACCACGACCCGCTTCACCGCCCGCTTCGCCGTCTCGTCCGCCGGAGCCGCGAATCCGGGCTCCCGCAGCGCCACGCCATCGATCATGTGCTCATCACCTCCGTGAGTTCGGCCAGAAGATCCTCCAGCTGGTCGAGAGTGTGATCACCCATGTGGCCGATCCGGATGCTCTCCTTCTTCAGCTTCCCGTAGCCCGTGGCCACGGCGTACCCGCGCTCTCTGACACGTCGCACGACCTCGGGACCGTCCAGCACGGAGGGATCGGGGAGGCGTACGCCGGTCACCGTCGGCGAACGATACTCCGCCGCTGCGACGACACCGAAGGACCGGCCCGTGGACGCCGCCAGCTCCTCTACCCACGCGTGCGTTCGGTCGGCCATCGCCTGATGCCGCGCCCACCGCTCCTCCAGCCCCTCATCGCATATTCGCCTCAGCTGGTGCAGGAGAGCGAACAGGATCGATACGGCCGGTGTGGTCGGCGTCATCCGGTTGGCCGCGTGCTTCTCGAACTTGAGCAGATCGAAGTAGAAGCCCCTGTGCTCGATCTCCCGCGCCCGGGAGAGCGCTGCCTCCGACGCGGCGGCAAGAGAGATCCCTGGCGGTAGTGCCAGCGCCTTCTGGGCGCCCGTCAGCACGAAATCGAGCTCCCATTCGTCGGTCCGCACGGGAGCGCCCGCCATCGAGCTCACGGTGTCCACCGCGAGAAGAACGTCCTCGAACTCGTGTACGATACGGGCGATCTCCCGGATCGGATTCAGGACGCCGGTCGAGGTTTCCGAGTGGACCACCGTCACCAGATCGTAGCGATCCGGCTGCGCGGCGAGCACCTCTCGCACCTCCTCCGGCAGGTTCGCCTCGCCCCACTCGACCGCTAAACGGTCGGCCGGCCGGCCGCACCCGGCGGCGATATCGTAGAAGCGCTGGCTGAACGCGCCGCAGACGAGACAGAGGACGCGTTTCCGGCTGAGGTTCGTGATCGCCGCCTCCATCATCCCGGTCGCCGAGGAGGTGGAGATGTAGACCGGGCGCTCCGTTCCGAACAGGGACCCGAGCCCCGGTTGCAGGCGGCCGATCAGCTCTCGGATCTCCTCTCCCCGGTGGCCTATCACCGGCTCCGTCATCGCCGCCAGGGTGGCGGGCTCCACCTCGGTCGGCCCCGGAAGGAAGAAGCGTCCGTACTCGAGCTTCGTCATTCGGTCTGTAACCCTCTTGTCGTCCCCCTTCTTATCGTCCCCCTTGAAGACTCGCCCGGCGCGGCGAAGAAGCCGCCACAACGGGCGGTACGGGTATTATCGGCCCACGAACGTGGCCGCCACCAGCCCGTCCCGTACGGGAAGGATCACGCCACGGAAGCGGCGATCCTCCGACAGGCGGCGGTTGAACTCCCGGATCGCCTCCGTCGCCGGATCCCGGGCGGAATTGTCCACCACCTTGCCCTCCCAGAAGGCGTTGTCTCCAAGCAGCAGGCCTCCCGGCCGGAGGAGATCGGCGGCCGCCTCGAGATAGTACGGGTAGCCTTCCTTGTCCGCATCGATGAACACGAGGTCGAACGCTCCCCGCCTTGCGGGATCGGGCAGGATCTCGTGTTCCAAGATCTCCCGGGCATCGCCCACCCGAAGCTCGATGCGCTCCTCCTCACCAGCGCGCCCGAACGCCTCAAGGGCGAGCTCCGCGTGATGCGGATCGTTCTCCATGGAGATCAGCCGCGCATCCTCGGAGAGGAGCGAGACGAGCCAGAGCGCCGAGTATCCCCCGAGGGTGCCGATCTCGAGCAGCCGCGTGGCACCGAGCGGCCGTGAGGCACCGACCAGTGCGGCGAGCACGGCGAGGATGCGACCCTCGAGAGGCGACACGTGGATCGGTGGAAAGCCCCGTGCCTCGATCTGGGCTCGAATCCACTGGTGGGTCTCCGACTCACGAGCGAAGAGCTCGCGGGCGTACTCCAGAAGGCGCTCCTGACCGTCACCGAGGCGCTCCTGACCGTCACCGACATGCGTGTCGCTCATTCCTCACACTCACGCGAAGCCGCCTGCAGCCACACCCGCACCCTCGCCGGCCTCCCGGCGCGCGGATCATCGCGCTCCATCCGAACCGCGGCCGTAACCCGATCGGGATCCGCCCGTGCCAGGTCGCACACCGTTCGGATTCCCACGGCCACGAGCGCCGTCGCGTTCTCGGCCCCCATCCCCTTCAGACTGGCGAGGCGTGCGGCCTCGATGATCGCGTCCGCTTGGCCGACCCCAATTCCACCCGAGGACAGATCCGCTCTCGACGCGGCGAGCCCCTCCACGCTTTGGACGCCGGAAGCTCGGACGGCTCGCGCCTCTTCCGTGGACACACCGGGGAGCGCCTCGATCCGTGGGTAGACGGAATCGATCGTCCAACGCTCCATTCCGACAGCCACCCAGACCCCGAACGCCACGCAGGTCGCCGACGCGGCCATCACGATGGCCTGCGGCAGCCGTCGGGGCACATCGGCACTCGGCCCGGACCAGGGCACGGCAAGGCCTGCGTTCACCAGGGCCTGGTACGCGACGAAGCAATCGAGGGCGAAGATCGGGAACCCCAGAAACCCCGGGAGCGGCATCTCGAACAGCTTGTGCCCCTCCAGGCCGGGAACGGTATACACCCACCGCGCGCCCGCCAGCGAATTGAACATCTCCCACAGAAGCCCGACGACCGCGCCGGCCGCGAGGAGCTGGATCAACCGATCGTAGCGCCCACGCGCCAGATCGCCGATCAGCGATCGTTTCGGATCCCTGCGGTAGTTCCACGGCTCCAGCACAAGCGTGAGGAAGCCCCAGGCGAAAGGAAAGAACAGCGTCGGTTGCCAGAGAGCGAGGCCCAGGACGCCGGCCCCGACCGCCACCAGGGTGCCGCCGTGTCGGTGCAGGGGCAGCTTCGGGCCCCGCCACCCTCGCGCCAAGCCGAGCCGCTCGAGCCACCGGTAGGCGAGGTAGATCGCCGGCAGGACCGTCGCGAAAGCGCCGAACGCCCCCGCCACCCGAGCCAGCCCACTCGCCGACGCGTAAACGTAGTACCAGTTCGCGAGACGGAAGTTGATGAGCTCGAACAGGAACCAGAGCGGCGCGGACCAGAAGAGGAGGCTCAGAGCAAGCCGAGGTGTGCCCGCCGGCCGGCCGAATGCCAGGGCGTAGCCCGCGGCGAGCGCCACCAGCATCGGATACCAAGCCCAGTGGTAGTACCAGCCGTAGAACGGGTGCACGAAGCGTGCTGCACCGACCGTCGCAAGGCCCAGAAACAGGAGTGCGGCAAGAAGCAGCGCTGCCGC
>DAOVWI010000019.1 GCA_030636765.1 Gemmatimonadales bacterium | reverse complement strand
CTATCTGGCGCTGATCGACCCGGAGCGACAGGGTGAGGCGGAGTTCTTCGGCAACGTCGACTGGTCGCGAACACAGGCGTACGGGCTCGGCTTTAGCGGCTTGTATCTGAACCTCCGGGGAAGGGAACGGTTCGGGTCCGTGCCTCCCGAGGGGCGAGGGCTGCTGCTCGGCGAGATCGCGCGCGGACTCCTGCGCGTCACCGACCCGAAGACGGGCGAGCTGGCGATCACGAAGGTGTACGTGCGAGACGAGACGTTCCGGCACGGGGAAGCGCGTGCGGGCGGGCCGGATCTTCTCGTTGGATATGCGGCGGGCGTGCGCGCCTCGGACGACACCTCGCTGGGGGTGGTTCCGCGCGAGATGTTCGTCGACAACACGGAGAAGTGGAGCGGCGATCATATCATGGACCACGAGGCCGTGCCGGGTGTGCTGTTCTCCAGCCGACCTCTGCGCCGGCCCGCTCGCTCGCTGAAGGAGCTGAGGGCCACGCTGCTCGCGGAGTTCGGGATCGACGAGAACCCGTAGCAGGTCGCTGGGTTTGTTCAGCGACCCGTAGGAGGGAACGTGTTCGGATCCAGGGTGAAGCTCGACAAGGATCTTCTTGCAAGGGTGAAGCGCTACTCGGACATGGCCGGCTACTCCTCGATGGAGGAGTTCATCTCCCACGCGCTGGAGAAGGAGCTCGCCGTGCTGGAGGAAGCGGATTCGGAGGAGGAGGTCCGCAAGCGCCTGAAGGGCCTCGGCTACATCTCGTGAAGAGGGCGCGGTGGCTTTCCTAAACGGGCTGCTGAACGGGGTCTTTGACCTGCTTCTGGCGCCCTTTCGGGGACTGCCGCCGGTGGCCGGGCTCCTCGTCCTTTCTCTGCTGACCAGCATCGGCATGCTTCTGCTCTTCAAGGTCACCTCGAACCAGGATCGGCTGTCCGTCGTCAAGCGGCGCATGCAGGCGGGGATCTACGAGATCCGGCTGTTCAAGGACGACCTGCGCTCGATCTTCCGCTCGCAGATGGAGATCACCGGGCACACTCTGAACTACCTCCGGCTCTCGCTCGTGCCGATGCTGTGGATGATCGTTCCCCTCTTCTTCGTCCTCGTGCAGCTGCAGTTCCGCTTCGGCTACGCGCCGCTGGAGCCGGGGCAGGAGACGATCGTCAAGGCGACGTTCGGCGAGGAGTACTTGGGCGGTGCGGGGCCCGGCGACCCGCACGTCGAGCTCGGGGTGTCGTCCGGCGTGCGGATCGACGCGCCTCGGCTGTGGATCCCATCGCTGGGTGAGGCGGACTGGCGGATCGTCGTTCTTGAGCCGGGCGCGCACACGGTTCGAATCGAGGTCCGGGGCGAGAGTTTCGAGAAGGCGGTCGATGCGTCGGACGGCCTGGTCCGCCGCTCGCCCGTTCGGCCGTCGGCGAGCTTCCTGAGTCAGCTGCTCTACCCGGCCGAGGGTCCGCTCCCCCGGGCGGCGCCCGTCGAGTCCATCACGATAGAGTACCCGGAGCTGCGGGTCTCCCTGTTCGGCTGGAAGACCCACTGGCTGGTGGCGTTCCTGATCTTCACGCTGATCTTCACGTTCGCGCTCCGCACCCCCCTGAAGGTGACGATCTGACGGTGGGCGCCAGCCCTGGTGACGGCCATGGCATAGGCGGTGCTTGATCGGATAGGGGCGATCCTCGAGTCGCCGCCTCCGGATCCGGCGGAGGGAGAGGAGATCGGCCGGTCGCGCAAGAGTCGGCCGATATGGGCGTACCGCTTCGGCCGCGGACCGCTTCGGGTCAGCCTCCTGGGGGGCTGCCACGCCGACGAACCTGTGGGTCCGCGCCTCCTCCGGCATCTGGCTGCTCATCTCGCCGACCTTCCGCCCGAGGATCCCATGCTGCGGCTTCACGAGTGGTGGATCGTGCCGCACCTCAATCCGGACGGGGAGGCACGGAACCGCGCCTGGCAGCGTGAGAATGCGCCGGCGTACGAGCTGGCGTCATATCTGGCCTCCGTTGTCCGGGAGCTTCCCGGCGATGACATCGAGTTCGGCTTTCCCCGGGACGAGGTGGACGAGGGGGCGAGGCTCGAGAACCGGGCCGCCTACCGATGGTGGAAGGAGGCGGATGGGCCGTTCGCGATTCACGTCTCGCTGCACGGGATGGCCATAGGGGCGGGCCCGTGGTTCTTGATCGAGCCGGCATGGCGCGAGCACTGCGGTCACCTCATGGAGATCTGTTCCGAGCGGACCCGGGCTCTCGGCTATGCTCTACACGATGTGGAGCGTCAGGGCGAGAAGGGCTTCTTTCGGATCGCCCGCGGGTTCTGCACGCGGCCGGACTCGCGGTACATGCGAGAGCACTTCCTCGCGCTGGGAGACGCGGAAACAGCGGCACGGTTTCGGCCGAGCTCGATGGAGACGATTCGCGGCCAAGGCGGGGACCCGCTCACGCTCGTGAGCGAGATGCCCCTGTTTATCACGCCGGGTGTCGGCGAGGAGCTCGGGCCGCCGGATCCAGCGGCGTTGGCCTGGCGGGAGCGCCTCGAGGGTTGGAGGCGCCGGCTCCTCGAAGCTGCCGGCACGGCGCAGGAAATCGAGGCGGAGGCCCGCGAGGCGGGACTTCGGCCCATGCCGGTGGACGATCAGATGCGGCTCCAGTGGGCCATGATCGTCGCCGGACTCGAGCAGGTCGAACAACGGCTACGAGCAGGTCGAGCACCGGACCAGTAGATAGAGACGGCCCTAACCGGTGCGCCTGCGAAGCCAGGAGGCTAAACGGTGTGCCTGCGGAGATCCCCCTTCAGTCGGTGGATCCGGCGAAGGATCTTCTTGAACTCCTGCCGGTCGCCGGCCTCACGGGCGGCATCCCGCTTCGCCTTCAGCTCCCGGATCTCGGCCTTCATCTTCTTCTTGTCGATGCCGACGACTTCATGATGGACATGGGCTTCTACGCCCAACGCCTCGCATAGGGCGGGCAAGAGCTGCTCCTTGTGCATCGTGCTGTAGCCGTGAAGCGAGTCGTACTCGAGCTCGCTTGCGATGTCGCGGAGCTCCGCGACCGTCTTCGCGTGCAGCTCGTCATAGGTCAGATCCATCCTGGCAACGCTCCTATTGCAGGAAAAACGCTCTGGTCGGGCCGACGGCGGAGGGCCTGCGGCAGGGCCATGGTCCCAGATTGGAGGGTCAGGCGGAATCGCGCAATCGGTGTCAGGCGCTTTCGGTGCGCCGCCGGAGGGGCGATCTTCGGATCCTTCCGGATCGCGGCATCCAGGAGACGATCCAAGCCGAGCAAACGAGGAGAGGAACGCGTGAGGATTCTGCAGCGAAAAAACGGGTGGCATTCGTCGTCCGACGGGGCGAAGCGGAAGGCGGCGGCCGGCCGTGTCCTGGCCGGCTGTCTGGCCTCCTTGGCGCTCGCCGGCGGCTCGGCACTCGGTCAGGACACACCCCGATTCGACGTCGATACGGTGCGAGCCGGACGTTACGACAACGGCCGGATGTGGACCTTCGAGGTCCCGCCGATCGACTATCTGACCGAGACGTACGGGTTCTCCCCCGATTCCGCCTGGTTCCGGCACGCCCGGCTCGGAGCCCTCAGGATCCCCAGCTGTTCGGCATCGTTCGTGTCGCCCAACGGTCTTGTCGCGACCAATCACCACTGCGCGCGGGAGCACGTGTCGGCCGTTACGCGAGAGGGCGAGACGCTGCTGGACGATGGCTTCTATGCCGAGCGTCTCGAGGATGAGCGCCCGGTCGAAGGGTTCGAGGCCGATCAGTTGATCGCCATCGTAGACGTCACCGAGGAGGTGCACTCGGCCCAGGAGGGTATCGAGGCCGATGAGGAGCGAGCCTCGGCGAGAGAGGCGAAGCTCGAGGAGATCGAGGGGCGGATCCTCGAGGAGTGGGGGGGAGAAGATGCGGGCTACGCTGTTGAGATGATCACGCTGTACAATGGGGGTCGCTATTCAGCCTATGTCTTCCGTCGTTACGAGGACGTGCGACTGGTGGCGGTGCCGGAGCTCCAGATGGGGTTTTTCGGGGGCGATCCCGACAACTTCACGTACCCGCGCTACGCGCTGGACTTCAGCTTCTTCCGCGTGTACGAGGATGGCCAGCCGCTCGACACCGGCGAGTACTATTTCCCATGGAGTCAGGACGGAATCGAGGAGGGAGACCTGATCTTCGTCGTCGGGAACCCCGGCTCTACGAGCCGCATCCAGACGGTGGCCGAGCTCGTGTTCCGGCGGGACGTATCCGACAAGGCGATCCTGGGACTCATCGGCCGGCGGATCGAGGCCCTGGAGGAGTTCCACGAGTTGGACCCGGCGGCCGCCGAGGCGCTGGACCTCCGAAACGAGATATTCAGCCTCCTGAACTCACAGAAGGCGTACACCGGGATGATCGCGGGCCTGCACGATCCGGTGATCCTCGCGAAGCGGCAGGACGCCGAGCGGCAATTCCGCGAGGCGATCGAGGCTGACCCGGCTCTCGCGGATGAGTACGGGGGGCTCATCGACCTGATCGGTGTGCTCCAAGGAGAGAAGCGGTCGATCGCGGGCGGTTTCGGCGCGTTTCTCGGTTTGGACCTGCCGCTGTACGGGTCCTCCGCGCTCGTTCGGGCGCTCTGGGCGTTTCAGTATCTCGTCTCGAGCCAACGAGGTGCGCCCGCCGACCAGGTGGAGGAGTTCAGGTCCGAGCTGCTGTCGGTGCCATACCAGCCGCCGGCGTTGCAGGAGATGCTGATCGAGGCGAGGCTGAACGATCTCATCTCGAGCTATGGCGACTCGAGCGCGATCGTTCAGGGGCTTCTCGGGGGGCGGACGCCCGAGGGGGCTGCGGCCGTGCTCGTCAACAGCTCGGTGCTGGCCGACTCGGCGCGAACCGCCGAGGCGGTGGAGGCCGGAACCCTGTCCATGGGCGACCCGGCGATCGCTTTCTTCAGCGGGATGCTCGGGGAGTTTGCGCCGTTTCAGCAGCGGCTCTCCGAGCTCTCCACCGAGGCGGAAGAGATCGCGATCAAGCTCGGGCGCGCGCGCTACGAGATCTACGGGAGCGCCGTCCCTCCCGACGCCACCTTCTCGCTGCGCATCGCCGACGGCGTCGTGGCCTCCTACGAGTACAACGGGACGATCGCGCCCGCCAAGACGACCTTCTTCGGGCTCTACGACCGCTACCATTCGTTTGACGCCGGAAACGGGATGGGAGGCGAGTGGGATCTTCCGGAAAGGTGGGTCCACCCCCCGACGTCCTTCGATCTCGCCACACCTCTGAACTTCGTGAGCACCGCGGACATCGTGGGCGGCAACTCGGGCTCCCCCATCCTGAACCGGGATCTGCAGGTCGTGGGGCTCGCCTTCGACGGCAACATCGAGAGCCTGCCGGGCGAGTACATCTTCCTGACGGAGCGGGCGCGAACCGTGGCGGTAGACTCGCGTGGGATCCTCGAAGCCCTTCGTGATATCTATGGGGCGGAGCGGTTGGTGGAAGAGCTCGTCGTGGGGGCTGCGGTGGGTGCGGCGTCCGGTAACTGAGGACCGAGGCATTGACGGCCGTCACCCATCGAGCGTAGCGTGACTTGTAATCCCTTCGGGGCGCCAAGCGCGTCCAAGAAGCTGAACTCTGCAGTCGAGACCGCTCTTGATGCGCATCGACCCGTCGACTTCCCATCGCTGCTCACACCCGTGTGGGGCGGCGCCGACGTTACCGTTCTAGCACCCAACGCAGAGTGAGACTCAAAAGGAGGTACGTCATGCAGTTCCCCAGCCGTCCTTACCTACTGATAGGGCTTCTCGCGCTGGCCGGCGCCTGCGCGCAGCCCGACGCCGGTGACACCGATGAGCAGCAGGCGCTTGCCTCGGCGGAGACCGCCGAGATCCCCGTCACCACCGCCAACGAAGCGGCGATGATGGACTTCCTGGCCGGCCAGGAGATGGCCGATGTCGGGAGAAACCAGGAGGCGAACGAGCTGTTCCGGAGCGCCGTGGAGAACGATCCGACGTTCGCGTTCGGCTACCTGAACATCGCCTACACGGCGACGTCCGCCGGCGAGTTCAACGGCAACGTCGGGCTGGCGATGGAGAATGTCGCGAGCGCCAGCGACGGCGAGCGCCTGCTGATCGAGATCGGCGCGGCCTTCACCGACAACGACACGGATGAGGCCCTCGCGCTCGCGAAGCAGCTCGTGGAGGCGTACCCGAACAGCCCGCGGGCATGGCTCAATCTGGGCAGCGTTCTGGTGGGCCGGCAGGAGAACGAAGAGGCTCGAGAGGCCTTCATGAAGGCTCTGGAGCTCGATTCCAGCATGTACGCGGCGCATGCGTCGCTGGCCGCGAGCTACCTTTTTGGCGACCCGAAGGACTTCGCTCAGGCGAAGGCGCACGCCGAGCACTCGACGACTTTGCTTCCGGAGGAGGCCAAGGGATACGAGCTTCTCGGCGATACGTACCGGGCGATGGGCGAGCTCGAAACGGCGCGAGCGTCCTACTCATCGGCGCTGGAGAGGGATCCGAGCCTGAGTGTCGCCGCGCTCAAGAAGGGCCACATCAATTCCTTCCTGGGCAACTACGATGAGGCTCGGGCTGATTACGACCTCGGCGTCGCGGAGGCAACGGCCGAGAACAAGGGCTTCTACGCGGTCTACCGCGCCTTCGTCGCGGTGCACGCCGGAGCTCCTGGTGAGGCGATCGCCGAGCTCGTGGGAATCGCGGATGCCGCCGAAGGGCTCGGGGTTCGCGACGACCAGGTGATCTCGATTCAGATGTTCGCGCTCACGAACGCGGCCCAGATCGCCATTTACCATCAGCTGTTCGAAGCAGCGAAGGAGATCCTGACGGCACGAGAAGCGGTCCAGCAGGCGAACATCGAGCTGGTCGGAGACCCGACGTTCACGCGTGGTCAGCAGGCCAACACGCTGTTCTGGCAGGCCTGGCTGGCGTTGAAGATGGGCGATTTCGAGACCGCCGGCGCGAAGGCCGACGAGCAAAAGGCGCTGCTCGAGCCCGACCGTAATCCCCTCCGCTTTCAGGGCTATCACCAGCTTCTGGGCATGATCGCGCTGGAGCAGGGCAACGACGAGCAGGCGATCGCCCATCTGAGCGAGGCCAACCTCAACGACGAGTTCGTCAACTACCTGATGGCGGTGGCCCAGGAGGGCGCGGGCAACACCGAGGAGGCGACCAGGCTCTTCACGCAGGTCGCCAACTTCAACTTCAACTCGGTGGGCTTCGCGCTCGTTCGTCGAGATGCCGTGAAGAAGGCGGGCATGAGTCCCTGACGCGTCTCGGCTGACCGGTTCGAGGCCGCCTGAGTGCGGTTTCGTTCCGGATTAGATAACTGTACACAACGCGCGGCCCCGGCGGTACTTACGTCGGGGCCGTTTTCTTTCGGGCTCGAGCTCGCGGGTCGCGAAGCGAATCGCAAAGGGGAGCCATCAGATGAGCGACTTGCCAAAGGTGACGGACGATATCCAGGAGGAGGCGTTTCACGATCTCGGCTTCGGCTCGGTCCTGGCGGACGAGAGTCAGGAACGCCTGCTGAACCGGGACGGAAGCTTCAACATCCGGCGACGCGGTCTCGTGCGCAGCCCTTATCACGCGCTCCTCGTGATGTCGTGGCCGCAGTTCATCGGTCTGCTGGCCGCAGTCTACGTCGTGACCAACGTCCTGTTCGGCGCGGGTTATCTGCTCGCGGGCCCGGACTCCATCCATGGCCTGACCGGGACCGGCTCAGGATCCCGGTTCGTGGAGGGCTTCTTCTTCAGCGTCCAGACGCTTTCAACCGTCGGCTACGGTCAACTGTACCCGGTGGGACTCGCAGCCAACATCCTGATGACCGCCGAGGCCATCGTGGGATTGCTGGCCTTCGCCCTCTCGACGGGGCTCGTGTTCGCGCGCTTCTCCCGTCCCACCGCGGACATCGTCTTCAGCCACAACGCGGTCGTCGCAGCGTACCGGGGAGAGAAGGCGTTTGAGTTTCGAATCGTGAACCAGCGTCAGAACGAGATCATCGAGCTCAGGGCGAAGGTCGTGTTCAGCCAGCGCGAGGTCCGTAACGGACGAGCCGTGCGGCGCTTCTACGACCTGTCCCTGGAGCGCGACCGGGTCACCTTCTTCCCGGCCAGCTGGACGATCGTGCACCCGATCGACAAGCGAAGTCCGCTGTACGGCCTGTCGCCCGAGGGTTGCCGCTGGGCCGACGCGGAGTTCCTCGTGCTTCTCACGGGCATGGACGACACGTTCTCGCAAGTCGTGCACGCCAGAACTTCCTACAAGGCGGATGAGGTCCTCTGGAACGCGAGGTTCGATGACATTCTCCAACGTCCGTCAGACAGAGGACCGCTCTCCATCGACGTCCACGGGGTCCATGGGGTGGAACGCATGGAGTCCGCCGGGGAGGCGGCGTAGGCGACGCGCCGGCGTGGGGGCGGTGTGTTTACTCGAACGATACGGTAGCCTAATCTCAAAGGAATGCCGCCGAATGGAAGCGGCCAAGGGTTGTTCCCACAGGAGGGTCTCGATGGCGAAGCAGATGAGCTGTGCCGATGTGGTTCCGGGCTGCGATTACACGGCGTGGGCGGAAACGGAAGAAGAGCTGATGGAGCTCGTCGTCGAGCACGCGAAGATGGCGCACGGAATCCAGGAGATCACGCCCGAGCTCCAGGAGCAGGTTCAGGCGGCGATCCGCGACGTCTGACGTTTTCTCCGCGCGCCGCTTGCGGCGCGTCCCGTCGCGCTAGGAGGCTAGGAGAAGGTCCCCGGCACCGGGGCCGCCAACTCTTCGAACGCCGTGTACGGCATCTTCACGGCCGTCCGGTGATCGCCCGCATGGAAGACGATGTACTCGTCCTCGCGGAGCGACTCATCCACGAACGTTGTCTGTCCATACAGGTTGCCGAACGGCGACATCGCTCCCAGCTCGCAGTCGGGATAGAGGTCCTGGAACTGCTTCTCCTCGGTTAGCCGTACCTCCGCCGCGCCGGTCATAGCTCGCAGCCGGTCGAGATCCACCTTGCGAGAGGCGGGCAGGACGGCGAGAGCCGGTTCACCGTCGACGAGCACACCGACGGTTTTCGCCCAGTTTCGTCCGGGTGTGTGGGTGGCGTGCGCCTCCTGCTGCGCGGTGAACGCCGGCTCGTGCTCGATCACCTCGTACTCCACGTGGTTCCGGTCGAGCATCTGTTTGAGGCTCGTCGCGATCGTCATCGGTGCCTCCGCTGGTGGGGAGCCTGACTCGATTTGCCTCCGCTCCGGGCGTCGAGTCTCCGGCGGTAAGCTAGGCGGGGAACACGCCGTCTGTCAGTCGGGAGAAGGTGGACCGGGCGGTGGGGAGATCTCCCACGCGCGCCCGGCCTCTCGGTCAGGCTGAAGCGGTTCGGCGGATCGCAGAGGACTCGCGGGCGCTCTCCAGCAGTTGGTCGGCGGGTACGGGGCGGCCGGTGAAATAGCCCTGCACGAGGTCGCATCCCGAGGACTTCAGCCACTCCAGCTGCTCGGGCGTCTCGACCTTCTCGGCGATCACCTGCACGCCGAGTGCCTGGCCCATCTGTATCACGGCCTTAACGAGGTTCCGGCTGTCGTGGTTGGTGCCGACATCCTGTACGAAGAAGCCATCGAGTTTGATGATGTCCGCGGGAAAGTGCCTGATGTAGGCGAGCGAGGAATGCCCGGTTCCGAAGTCGTCCAGCGCAATGAGGATGCCCAGGTCCCGCAGCTCGCGCAGCCGGTTCGCCACCGCTTCCGGGCTCTGCACCGCGATCCCCTCGTTGACTTCCAGCACGATCCGTCCTGGAGAGACGGGTGTCCGGAGGAGCAGCTCCGAAACCCATTCGATGAGCCCCGGATCCCGCAGCGTCTTGATCGAGTGGTTGATGGAGATCCACTCGGGCTCCTCTCGTCCGGCCCATTGGCGGGCCTGAAGCAGGGCGCTCTCCAGGACCCAGTGATCGATCTGCTGGATGAGGCCGCTGCGCTCGGCCAGCCGGATGAACGACTCGGCGGGGAGCACGCCTCGCTCTGGATGGTTCCAGCGAACCAGCGCCTCGGCACCGACGAGCCGACTGTCCTGCAGGCGGATGATCGGCTGATAATGGAGGGTCAGCTGGGCTTCCCCGATCGCGGTGCGAAGCTCCTCCTCCTGGGTGAGCTCGTCCGACTCCGTCTCGTCGAGGTCCGGTGAATAGATCTCGATCGCCAGGCTCCCATCCATCTTGGTGCGGTACATGGCGTGATCCGCGGCCGCGAGGAGTCCCTCGAAGTCCGAGGCGTGGTCCGGGTAGAGGGCGAGGCCGATCCGGACATCCACGTGGAGGGTCCGGTCCCCCAGCTCAAAAGGCTTGGAAAGGCTCTGCGAGACGCGCTCGGCGACGGCCAGGGCGCCTCGATCTCCTCCTACCTCGGCGAGAAGGGCGGCGAACTCATCGCCACCGATCCGAGCCGGTGTGTCGCTCCCTCGCAGGCAGCTGCGAAGGCGATTCGAGACCTGGATCAACACGTTATCGCCCGTCTCGTGACCCAGCGTGTCGTTGATTCGCTTGAAGCGGGACAGGTCCAGGTAGATGAGCCCACACTGGATGCCATGACGGTCTGCGAACGCCAGAGACATGCGGGCCCGCTCCTCGAGCAGCCGCCGGTTGGCCAGATCCGTGAGCGGATCGTGATACGCCATACGCTCGAGCTCGCTCTCCAGCCTCTTTCTCGCCGTGATGTCGATGATCGTGCCCTCGATCACCGGCTCCATGATCTCGGAATCCTCCACGATGAGCGAGTTCTCCAGCACCCATATCGAGGTGCCGTCCCTCCGCGCCAGCTCAAGCTCGCGGTTGGCCACGGATCCGTACCTCTCGAGCTCTTCACCGAATTGCCGGCGCTCGGGTTGCGAGGCGTAGAGCTCGGCCACGGAGCTTCCGCGCAGGTCGGCCGGCGATTCGCAGCCAACCAGCCGGGCGAAGGCGTCGTTGACCTCGAGGATCGTCCCGTCGCGGGACGCCCGGAACACGCCGGCCACGTTCCGCTCGAACAGCAGGCGGTACCGGCGCTCCGAGGCGCGAATGGTCTCCTGGGCGCGCTGGTATCGGGTGACGTCCCGGAAACACAGGACATGGCCGATCTGACTTTCGCCGATCCTGAGCGGTCGGACGTTGCGATCGACGATCCGCCGGTCCCCCAGGGGTAGCAGATCGCGCTGCTCACGCTCCGGCTCCTCGCCGAGCTGCCGAGTCAGCCCTTGGAGCTGCTCCGGATTCTCGAGCTGCTCCTCCACGATGGAAAGCACCGCCGCGTGGTCGCCCGTCGCGAGGACGGCTTCGGGCACCTTCCAGAGCTCGCGGAACTGCCGGTTGAAGTAGAGGATGCGACCGTCCAGATCGGTGCAGAGGATTCCTTCCTCGGTGGCCTCGAGGGCGGAGGTGTGGAGCGGGTGGATGTTGAACCCGTCGTCGGTCTCCGGATGAAGGACGGCGACGATGCGGCGGCTGGGCTCGTTCGTGGCCGCGAGGAGCAGGCCCACCCGTTGCTCCGTTCCATCCAGGTCGAGGGGGAGCTCGATCGCAGCCCGTCCCGGCGCAGCCTCTTCCCCCAACGCCGGATCCAGGAGCTCCCTCAGGGTGCGCTCGAAGACGGGACGCCAGCTACGGCCAACCAGGTCGGAGAACCGGTGGCCGACCAGATCGGAGGCGGGGATGCCGATCACTCGGGCGGCGAGCTCGTTCGCATGCTCGATCGAACCCTCCCGGGTGAGCACGATGACGGGGAAGGGGAACTCGTCCGCGTCGCCGCCGCTCGGACTCTTCGTGCTGTTCTTCTCGATCGTCAACCTTACCTCGAGCTTGGCCCTATCGTCTCATTCCGTGCGGGCTTATCGCATTCTGCCAGAGCGTTTCGGCGAAAAGCGCCGAAGCCCACCGCCGGCCCCGCTTCTTCCTCGCGTTCGAAGTCCGGGAACCTGTTGACACGGTGAGGCTTGAGTCGTGTCATGGCAGGGCCCGGGTGTAAGCGTTCGGCTCATCGAAACGCATAGGTGGTGCCCGGCCGCGCGGGCCGAGTCAGACTTCGTCGGAAGGGGGTTCGACGGCGGCCGCCGCGCTCCGAGAGCTACGCCTGATCCGTGCGTGGATCAGCACGGCAAGGCCGATGAGGAACGCCAGAAGTGCCACGCCCAGAGCCGGGTGTCGTCTGGATAGGGCCACAACGCCGGAGCCGGAGACCGTGAACAGGATCGCGCCGGGGAGAATGCCCACGGCTGTAGTCCAGAGGAACGTCCAGCGACGCAGCGCGGTGAGGCCGGCGGCCCAATTGATAGCCGTGAACGCGACCACCGGGGTCAGCCGCAGCAGAAGGAGACCGGGCGCCCCCGAGGCCAGGACGAGGCGGTCGGCCCGATCCAGCGTCTCGGCCCGGACGAAACGCGCCACTAGTGGCCTCCCGCAGCGCCGGGAAAGCTCGAAGCTCACGTGGGCACCGATGAGCCCGGCGCTCCACGTGATCAGCGTGCCGGTCAGGGGACCGAAGAGCATGCCGTTGAGCATGGCCGGGAATTCGGCGGGGAAGGGGATGATCGCCACGGCGATCGTGTAGGCGTAAGCCAGAGCGTAACCCAGATCACCGCTCTCCGCGATCAGTGCCTCGATAGCCGCCGCCAGATCTTCCATCACGCCACGTCCGTGTCCGTTTCGTGCTCAAGCGGTCACGGTCGGCCGAACTCCACCCACTCCTCGGCCCGCATTCGTTTGCCGACGTAGAAGCGGCCGAACTCGGCGTACTTCGCGCTCGCCTCGTCGTATCGCATGTCCGTGATCACGTTCTTGAAGTCGAGCGGGTCCTTGGCGAAGAGAGTCACGCCCCACTCCCAGTCGTCAAACCCGATGGATCCAGAGATGATCTGCGTGATTCGTCCGGCGTAGGATCGGCCCACGAGCCCATGCTCCATCATCATCGCGGCTCGCTCCGCCAATGGAAGCGAGTACCAGTTGTGCCGCTCTCCTCGACGTTTCGTCATCGGGTAGAAGCACACGTACGGCATGTCGTCGGGCTGCGTCGGGTAGAGCCGGCCGCGAGCGAACTCCGTCTCCTTCGCCTTCTCCGCCTGTCCGTCGAGCTCGTCGCGCCACTCGGCCAGCTCGCTAGGGTCCTCCGGGGGAGGCGTTCGCCGCGCGAAGTCCGCGGTGAGCTGATAGAGACCGAGCTCCACCACGGACAGGTAGTCGTAGGTCAGCTCGATCTGGTCCCCGAGCGCCGTCCGCTGGATCTCGCGCTCGGCCTCGGCCAGCAATTCGAGGCTTGGACGGAAGTGAACGAGAAGGAAGTCCGCGCCGCCGCCGACGATCCGGTAGCTGCGGCTCCACCCCTCCTCCAGCCGCGACCACCGCTGAAGGAGCCCCATGAACTCCGCGCCCATCTCGGTCAAACGGCGCGCATCCTGACGCTTGAGGGCGGGCCACGAAGTCCTGAAGAACTGGTGCAGGGCGAACCATCCGTCCAGGTTCTTCGCGGCGATCTCGCTCCGTGTCATCCTCTCTCCCGTGCGCAGGTGAAATGTGCGAGCAACGTCGCGCGAAGGAGCACATCGGTCAACGGCGGCGTTTGGTCGCTGGCGGCCCGCTTGCCTGAAGGGCGTCCAGATTTATGTTATAGGATTAGGCGTGTACGCGAAGCCGCTGTTATGGTTCGTGCCGAGCCCGCCGCTCTCGCCCGGGAGGTAGCCATGAGGATTCACGACATCCTCGATTCCAAGGGGCGCCAAGTCGTCACGACTTCGTCCGAAGGTACGGTACTGGATGCAATGCAGGTGCTCGTCGAGCACAACATCGGTGCCGTCGTCATCGTCGAAGGCAGCTCGATCCAGGGCATCCTCAGCGAGCGCGATGTTCTTCGCCTCGGCGCTGGCGGTCCCGAGCTGTTGTCGTCGACGCGCATTCGGGAAGCCATGACCCGGGATGTCATCGTCGGCCTGCCGGACGATGAGATTCACCACGCGATGGGCGTGATGACGAAGAACCGGATCCGTCACCTCCCCATCATGGGCGATGGGGCTCTGGTCGGGATCGTATCGATCGGTGATCTGGTCAACGCCAGTCGCCACGAGGCGGTCGACGAGAACCGGTACATGAAGGACTACATTCAGGGCCTGACCCGGTAGGGCAGGAAGCCCCGGCGCTCGGCGTGGTCGGCTCGGCGCCCGGCGCCTGGCCCTGCTCGGCGTCGGCGGCTCTCGCCCACGCGGCGCGGCCGGCTTACGCGCTCGGCGCGGCCGGTTCGCCCGAACCCGTGAGAAGGCCCGGGAAGAGGTAGATCACGACGCCCGTGGTGGGCTCGTTGTCCACGTCGATGTAGCCGGAGACGAGCATCTCCGTCAGCTCCTCCTCCACCTCCTTGAAGGTAAGGCCCGTCGCGGCGACCCCCTGCGTGACGGTCAGCGTCCCCCCGTTCGCCCGGGCGGCGCTCAGAAGCTGCTGGGTCAGGGTGGGCTCGGGCTTGCTCCCGCGAGGCTCAGGCGAGCCGAGCTGCCGGGCGTATCTCGGGTGCGGCAGGTAGCCTTCCCGGATGTTGGCATCCATGATCAGGGACTTCATGCGGAAGAGGTCGAACAATTGGCCGAACCCGAAGAGGCCGAAGGTCAGCATCCAGATGACCCCGGTGCCGTACTTGCCCAGATAGATGCGGTGCACGCCGGCGAGGCCGAGAAAAACCAGACACCACAGGGCGTACCCCAGCCCCTCCTTGTACATCAATCGTTCGTCCGGAACGCGTTCGTTCATCTAAGACTCCATCTCCTCTAGCCTTTCTACGAAAAGGGAGGCCCCAGGGTTTCCTTCTCGGGCTCCGGCTCCGCTCCCCCTGACGTCATGTGCCGGTACGGAACAGGAGGATGTCCCCGTCCCGGACCACGTACTCTCTCCCCTCGGAGCGCACGGCTCCGCCCTCCCGGGCCGCCTTCACGGAGCCGAAGCGCTCGAACTCCTCGAAATGGATCGTTTCGGCCCGGATGAACTTCTGCTCGAAATCGGTGTGGACAGCGCCCGCCGCCTCCGGGGCGTGGGCACCTTCGGGGATCGTCCACGCCCGCAGCTCGTTCTCGTTGAACGTGAAGAACGTGATGAGTCCCAGCAACCGGTAGCCCGCGCGGATCAACTTCTCGAGGCCGGATTCCGCAGCTCCGATCGCCTCCAGGTACTCCTCTCGCTCCTCGACGGCCAGATCGCCGAGCTCCGCCTCGAGTTGGGAGGAGACCGGCAGCACGATCGCCTCGGGATCCTCCCGGCGAACCGAGGCCATCAGAGCCTCGAACGTCTCGGGAGGGTCGTTCCAGAAGTCCTCGTCCACGTTGGCCACGTACATGGAGGGCTTGAGAGTGAGCAGGTTGAGAGAGCGGAGCCTGTGCCGCTCCGTGTCGGTCAGCGGCAGGCGGCGGGCCGGCTCGCCCAGCTCGAGGCTCTCGCGGAGACGACCGATCAGTGGAAGCGTCTCCCTCGACTCGCGGTCGCCGGAGCGCGCCTTCCGCTTCAGCCGGTCCAGGTGCTTCTCCACGAGCTCGAGGTCGGCCAGCGCGAGCTCGGTCTCCACCAGCTCACGGTCCCGCCCGGGATCTCCCTCCGAGGACACGCGGGCGACCGCCCCGTCCTCGAACAGCCGAACGACGTGAGCGATGGCGTCGACCTCCCGGATGTGCTGGAGAAAACGGTTGCCGAGGCCTTCGCCCCGGGAGGCACCCTCCACGAGGCCGGCGATGTCGACGAACTCCACCACCGCGGGCGTCACCTTCGGCGGACTCACGAGCTCGGCCAGCCGGTCCAGGCGCGGGTCCGGCACCGCGACGATGCCCACATTCGGCTCGATCGTGCAGAACGGATAGCTCTCGGCCGGCACCACGACGGAGGTGAGCGCCCGGAAGAGGGTCGACTTGCCCGCGTTTGGCAGTCCAACGATACCGATCGATAGCTTGGCCACGGCGGGAAGGTAATCGGAACTTAGTTGCCGGCCTACCTTATCAGGATACATTGAGGCGTGGCGGCAACCCCGGCCGCCGGAAGCGTGGTGGGCGTAGCTCAGTCGGTTAGAGCGCCAGGTTGTGGCCCTGGAGGTCGCGGGTTCGATTCCCGTCGCTCACCCTGTGGAAGCGAAGGCCCCGCCCAAACTTGCGGCGGGGCTTTCTTGCTTTGAAAGAACAGGAGATCGGATCGGAATGGCTGAGATCACGGTTACCCACGAGTCGGGCGACGAGTACCTGGTCGAGGTGAGAGAAGCGGGAGGGTCGACCCGTCATGCGGTGACGGTCGATGCCGCGGCGCTCGAGCGATTCGGCGGAGGAGTCACGGCCGAGAGGCTGCTGGAGGAGTCGTTCGGCTTTCTCCTCGAGCGGGAGCCGAAGGAAGCGATCCTCCGGCGCTTCGAGATATCGGTGATCGGGCGCTATTTTCCGGAGTATGCTGGCGAGATCCGGCGGAGGCTGTCGCGGGCGGAATGAGGCGCGATAGGGTGGGAGGAAGGAGTGGACATGGAGCCAGATGCCCACTCCTCGAGCCTCCCGACTCACGTCGGCCAGCTGGCGCCAGCCTGGGCGAGCCTGAAACCTTTGCCGTCGAAGCTACGCCGAAGCGCGAACCGCCTCGGTGACGGGCTTGCTGGAGCGCGCCGAGCTGTCTCGGTGACGGGATCCGTCGCGTCCCTTGGAGGCGTCGGAACCGTCCTTTTCGCGCAGGAAGCGGGGTACCGCGTCAGCCTGCCCCCGCGTCTGTTCTTGCTCCCGAGCTCGTTCCGGCAGAAGCTCCGTCAACGCGCCTACGGCCGCGTGTAGCTTCTCGGCCCTCTGCTTCAGCCGCTCGAGGTCCTTCTCGGTGTTCTCGAGCTCGAGCTTCACAGCCTCGTAGCTCGCATCGAGTAGCTCGTCCCGGTACTCCCGGTCGCCCATGATCTTCCTCCATCGGGTTTGGCTCACGCGGCGATCTTCCGCCCGACCTGTCAGTCACGGAACGTGCCGCACGGCGGGTGGAGTGCCGTAATAGAAGTGGCGTCAACCGATTACGGGGCGTGGCAGCTCGGCCGCTCCGGGCCCTCGCCCGGGATGGGGCTCGCAATGTGCAGGGATCGAGGGCGATCTCCTCGACGAACGGTGCGCAGGAAGAGGAGCAACGCCGCGGGGTTGCGCTGCCACGGAGGAAGAGCCAAGTAGCGTTAGGAGAAGGGCGCCAGCGATTCCGAAGGATTCGGAGATGATCAGAGAACTGGATTCGAGCGACGAGCTTGAGGAAGCTCTGCGCGAGCAGCCGGCCGTGTTCTACAAGCACAGCCCGCGCTGCTGGATGAGCACCCGGGCGATGCGGCAGCTAGAGAAGTACGCGGGGGTGGAGGGGGCGCCGCCAGTGTATCTCATAGACGTGATCGCCCGGCGCGAGCTATCCAACGTTCTTTCGGAGAGGTCCGGCGTTCCCCACGCCTCCCCCCAGGTCATCGTGATGCGGGGCGGCCGGACGCAGTGGCATGCGTCGCACCTGGGCATCTCGGCGAGGGCATTGGAGGCGAACACCTCGGAATGAAGCCTTCGCGAGCTCGGTGGATGAGGAGGGGAGACGTGTGGTGCGGAGGTAGCAGATCCGCCCTCCTTATCGCGCTTCTCGTCGCAGCTGCCCCCTGGGGCTCCGGCCCGATCCGGGCGCAGGAGCCGCCGGCCGCAGGAGCTGCTGCCCTCGCTACCGGAGAGCGACCCCACCACACCACTACATTCATCCTCGTCAGGCACGCGGAGAAGGAAGCCGGCGACGATCCGCGGCTGACGGCCGAGGGGATGGAGCGTGCGCGGGAGCTGGCTGAGGCGCTCGAGGGAACCGTGCTTGACGCGGCGTACGCGACCCAGTTCCGGCGCACGCGGGAGACGGCGGCCCCCGCCGCCGACCGCTTCGGACTTCCCGTCACGGTTTTCGAAGCGGCCGCTCCTGTCGAGGAGCATGCCGCCGCCCTCGCGGGCCACCTCCTCGCGGAGCATGATGGCGAGACGGTTCTCGTCGTGGGCCACAGCAACACGGTGCCCCTGATCATCGAGGCGCTCGGCGGCGGCACCGTTCCTCCGATTGCCGATGACGAGTACGAGAACCTCTATGTGGTGGTGGTGCCTCCGGCCGGCCCGGTGCGTAAGCTGCGGGCGCGGTACGGGGCGACGGATGTCGGCGCCCTGGCGGCGGTCCCAGGCGAACGCCCGCTCGGCACGCAAGCCGAGCGGGCGGCCCTGCGGCGGGAGTGGCTGGAGCTCAGGCTCCGCCGCGTCCTCCCCCGGCTCATGCGGGAGCATGACGTTGGGATGTGGATCATTCCCATGCGGGAGTACAACGAGGATCCTGTGTTCCGCGCGCTCGTCTCCCCACCGACGATGGCCGCCCGGCGGCGGACCATCTACGTGTTCTGCGACCGGGGAGAGGAAGGCTTCGAGCGGATCGCGATTGGCGGAGCCTCGCAGGGTGGGCTGTACAGGGTGGTTCGGGAGCAGGGTGCTCCGCGCGGTGCGGCCGGCGGTCGCACCCGGCGGGCCGAGCCGTTTGGCGCGGAGCAGTGGAAGCTTCTTTACCCGATCGTTGAGCAGTGCGATCCGCAGACGATCGCCCTGAACATCTCGCGGACGCACGCGTTCTCGGACGGACTGAGCGCGGGCGAGCGGGAGGGTCTGGAGGAAGCGCTCGAGGGGCGGTACCTGGAGCGGATCGTGCTGCGGGAACGGCTGGCTCTCGATTACCTGGCGGAGCGCCTGCCGGAGATGATGCCGGCGTACGTCAAGCTCATGGAGCTGGCCCACTCGATCATCCGGAGCGCGCTCTCGGGCGAGGTCGTCGAGCCGGGCGTGACCCGGACGGATGACGTCGTGTGGTGGATGCGCCAGCGGGTGGCCGACCTCGGCCTCGGGGTCTGGTTCCAGCCCTCGATCAGTGTCCAGCGCAGGGGGACATCGATGGCCGATTCCGCGAATCCGGTCATCGTGCGGGGTGATGTGCTCCACACCGACTTCGGCATCAGTGCCCTCGGCCTGAACACCGACACGCAGCACATGGCGTATGTGTTGAGACCCGGTGAGACGGAAGCACCGGCCGGGTTGATCGGGGCCCTCGGTCGAGCCAACCGTCTCCAGGAGATCCTGCTGGCCGAGATGCAGGCCGGCCGAACGGGAAACGAGGTGCTCGCGAGCGCGCGAGCCCGCATGCTCTCGGAGGGCATCAAGGGCACCGTATACACGCACCCGATCGGAGATCACGGTCACGGAGCGGGTCCGCTCATCGGGCTGTGGGACCGCCAGCAGGGTGTCCCGGGACGGGGAGATGTCCCGATTCGCCCGGACTCCTGGTTCTCCATCGAGCTCCAGGCCACGACGCCCGTTCCCGAGTGGGGTGGAGAGGGCGTGCGCATGGCTCTGGAGGAAGAGGCTGCGATGGATGGAGAAGGGAAGATCCGGTGGGTCCTGGCGCCGCAGACGCGGCTGTACCTGATCCGGTAAGCAGTGGGTCCCTCGTCCGTCCGTAGTCGACAGTGCGGCCCTTTCCCGGGGGAACTTTCGGCCTGCGTCGGACTATAAGGGTTCGTTCCCGTAGAGCCGAAACCGTGGGTCGGGTGAGCACGTGTGCTTCAGCCCTGAGGCGCGGCGAGACATGGCGATGCGGGCGGCGCGTCAGTCGGCCGAACTCCTTGACATGTAGGGATTTTGAGGCTAGACTGACGATTCCCGTCGCGACGGGCTCACCGTCGCGACTGCTTTTTGACAAGAAGGTGTGAGTGGCGTGACGGGCCTCAACGGGCCTCGGGCATCACTTCCCGAGCGTCCACGAGGAACCAAAGTGCATGGATTCCGACGCGAGAAGCCCCGACGCGCGCGCCTCGAGCGTGCGGTCGGTGGCCCGAAGCGTTCGAACAGACCTGGTGCGTTGTGTGGTGGCTTCGGCCGCCGTGCCTCGCGCCAAGCTCTTCAATCTTGGAGAGTTTGATCCTGGCTCAGGACGAACGCTGGCGGCGTGCTTAACACATGCAAGTCGTGCGAGAAACCCCCTTCGGGGGTGAGTACAGCGGCGGACGGGTGAGTAACACGTGAGCGATCTACCCGGTGGCGGGGGACAACCCAGGGAAACCTGGACTAATACCGCATACAGCGGAGGGAGTAGGTGCCCTTCGTGAAAGCTGGCCTCTCCATGGAAGCTAGCGCCGCCGGAGGAGCTCGCG
>DAOVWI010000119.1 GCA_030636765.1 Gemmatimonadales bacterium | reverse complement strand
GGTCGCGGATTGGACGCTGCCGGCTCCTCTGCCGTGCGACTAGTATCGAAGGACATCAATGCAGTGACGGATCATGGGCTGGCGATCCCTTTTCGCTCGGCAGACCCAGTCTTCCCATCCGGCTAAACCTCGCTCCGCTCGTAGCTCCAGCCACGACCGAAGAACCTCTCGCTCATGCCCTCTACCTTTACAGGTGCGCAGGGTAGAGGGGCGGAGGAAGTGTCGACTCGTGCAAGTCGAGAGTGCAAGCTACTCCCCGGTTTGGCGGCGGTCCAACTCGCGCCTCCGACTTCGGGAAGCCAATATGCGCAGGTGACCGAGCCTGTACCCGCCGCGGAAGCGGCCGTCGAGTTCGACCGCGTCTTCCTCCGTCTCGGAGGGCGCGACGTCCTTCGCGATATCTCCTTCCGGCTGATCCAGGGAGAGACGGCGGTGCTCCTCGGTCGCAGCGGCGCGGGCAAGTCCAGCGCGCTCCGCCTGGTGAACCGGCTGCTGCTGCCGGACTCGGGGACCGTTCGTGTCGGCGATCGTGCGACCAGTCAGTGGGATCCGATTCGCCTCCGGCGCGGAATCGGCTATGTGATCCAGCAGATCGGCCTCTTCCCGCACCACACGGTCGCGTCCAACATCACCCTGGTGCCCCGGCTGCTCGGGTGGGAGAAGGCACGCCGGGAGAGCCGGGCGGCAGAGCTTCTGCGCCTTGTCGGCCTGCCGCCGGAGGAGTTCGCGGAGCGCTATCCTCGTCAGCTATCGGGCGGACAGCAGCAACGTGTCGGCGTGGCACGAGCCCTGGCGGCGGACCCACCCATCCTGCTGTGCGACGAGCCGTTCGGTGCTCTGGATCCGATCAGCCGACGGGATCTTCAGCGGGAGTTCCGGGAACTCACCAGTCGTCTCGCGAAGGCCGTGCTCTTCGTCACCCACGACGTCCGCGAGGCGCTACTCCTCGGCGACCGCATTCTGGTGCTGGAGGAGGGGCGGCTCGCGTTCTCCGGGAGCAGGGCGGAGTTCGAAAGCTCGAGCACCTCCGAAGTGCGGGCGCTCCGGGACGACGAGAGCTGAGCGGATGGGCGTTCTCGAGTACTTGATCTCCAACCGTGGCGAGGTGCTCGCCAAGACGCTGCAGCACATCTACCTCGTGGGGACATCCATCGGAATCGCGGCGTTTATCGGCCTCCCCGTCGGGATCATCCTCACACGACGGCAGGCATACCGCCGGCCCGTGCTCGGCTTCATCAACGTGCTGCAGACGATCCCAAGCCTCGCGCTCTTCGGCTTCCTCATTCCCGTTCCGCTCATCGGGGGCATCGGGGCCCGCACGGCGATCGTGGCGCTCACGGCGTATGCCCTCCTGCCGATCGTCAGGAACACGTACGAGGGCATCCGGGGGATCGACCCGGCGATCCGTGAGGCGGGGCTGGCGATGGGAATGACGGACGCACAGCTGCTGCGGGAGGTGGAGCTGCCCCTGGCTCTGGGTGTGATCCTGGCTGGGGTTCGGCTCGCCACCGTGATCGGGATCGGCATCGCGACGATCGCCGCGGCGATCGGTGCAGGGGGACTGGGAGAGTTCATCTTCCAGGGAATTTCGATGGTGAACAACCAGGTGATTCTGGCCGGCGCCATTCCCGCGGCCCTCCTGGCGCTCGCCGCCGATGGCGGGCTGGGTCTGCTCGAGCGCCGGTACTCCCGATGGCGCGCCGAGGGTTGAGGCCGCCGCGGCGCGGGCCACTGCCCGGTCGGTGCGGCGCGAAGCCCCATCGTTGCGTTGCAAAGCCCCGTCGGTACAGCCACCGGCGGTGCGGGCAGCCCGTCCTCGCGCTGCTCCTGGCCTCGGCGTCCGCCCTGACGGCGGCCTGCGGCGGGGAGCGCCCGCTGGTCGTCGGCTCCAAGAACTTCACGGAGCAGAGCATCCTGGGGGAGCTGGTCGCCGGGTGGATCGAGCGCACGACCACGATCCCGGTGCGCCGACGGCTCCACCTGGGCGGTACGTTCATCGCGCATCAGGCCCTCATCGGCGGCCAGATCGATCTGTACGTCGAGTACACGGGAACGGCTTTCACGGCGATCCTGAAACACCCGCCGGTAGCGGACCCCGACTCCGTCCGCCGCGCCGTCGCAGCCGAGTACGATCGCCGATGGTCCCTGCAGTGGACTCCTCCGCTCGGCTTCGAGAACACATTCGCCATCCTCGTGCGGAGCTCCACCGGCGACTCGCTGGGCCTGCGGACGATCAGCGACGCGGCGCCGCACGCTCCCGGCTGGAGGCCCGGGTTCGGGTACGAGTTCACGGAGCGAGAGGATGGGCTGCGCGGACTGGCCCGCGCGTACGGGCTCCGCTTCGGGAGAGAGGCGCGCCTCATGGACCTCGGCCTCCTGTACCGCGCCCTGGCGAGCGAGCAGGTGGACCTGGTGGCCGGCAACTCCACGGACGGCCAGATCGCGGCGCTGAACCTGCTTATGCTGGAGGACGACCTGCACTATTTCCCGCCGTACGAGGCCGCTCCGGTGGTGCGGAAGGACGCCCTGGAAGCCTACCCGCAGCTCGGACCCGCCCTGCGGGAGCTGGCCGGCCGAATCGACACCCGGGAGATGCGCGCCCTCAACCGGGCGGTGGACGTCGACGGGCGCGACTTCCGGGAGGTGGTGCGCGGCTGGATCGACTCGGAGCTCGGCCCAAACAGCGGAACGTGAAAGAACCAGAGCCAAGCCGGGCCTCCCCACGCGGAGCGCCCGGACCTCGGCGGGCCAAACGGGTGTTTTTTGGGTGGGAATCGGCTTAGTTTGAAGCCTGGCCTCAAGGTGATGAGCTTGGCCTCAAGGCGACAAAATGGCATAGATCCTGAATAAGGCGGCGTTTGATCATGAGCCTCTCAGATAGCGATACCGGCAACGGAGATAGAGCCTCGACCGGAGGCACGGTCCAACCCAAGGCGACGCACGTAAGCGAGGCGGAGGCCCGCCGGGTAGCGGAAGCCGCACGCGAGACCGAGTGGGCCGACGCGACGTTCGTCCGCGACCTCTTCCTCGGAAGCTTCCGTCTGGACCTCATCCACCCCTACCCGGATCCGGACGAGTACATCGGCGAGCGGACGCGCGCCTATATCGATGAGATGCGGGAGTTCCTGCGCACCGAGGTCGATTCGGAGCGAATCGATCGGGAGCGCCAGATTCCGCCACACATCGTGGACCGCCTGAGGAAGATGGGGGCGTTCGGCCTCAAGATCCCGCGCGAGTACGGCGGGCTCGGCTTCAATCAGAGCGAGTACAGCAGGATCCTGTCGGTTGTCGGCAGCGTCGACGGAAGTCTCGTAGCGCTGCTCTCGGCTCACCAATCCATCGGCGTTCCGCAGCCACTGAAGCTCTTCGGCACGGAGGAGCAGAAGAAGAAGTACCTGCCGCGGCTGGCAGCGGGCGCGATCTCCGCGTTCGCCCTCACCGAGGACGACGTCGGCTCCGACCCGGCCCGCCTGGCCACGACCGTCGAGCGCACGGAGCACGGAGACTACATCCTCAACGGCGAGAAGCTCTGGTGCACGAACGGGACGGTGGCCGAGATCATCGTGGTCATGGCCCGGCACACGGACACGGGAAAGATCTCCGCCTTCATCGTCGAGATGGACTGGCCGGGCGTGGAAATCGTGCACCGACTGCACTTCATGGGGATCGGCGGCATCGAGAACGGGGTCATCAGCTTCCACGACGTACGGGTTCCGGGTGAGAATCTTCTGCTGAAGGAAGGACGCGGACTCAAGCTGGCCCTCGTCACCCTCAACACGGGTCGCCTGACCATTCCGGCCGTGTGCGTCGGCACCGGCAAGGCCGCCGTGAAGATCGTGCGGGAGTGGGCTTCCGAGCGCGTCCAGTGGGGGCAGCCCGTCGGCAAGCACGAGGCCGTCGCCCACATGATCAGCGACATCACCGTCAACACCTTCGCGATGGAGGCCGTGGCGGAGCTCGTGGCCCTCCTCGTCGACCGGGGTGGATACGACATCCGGCTCGAGGCGGCGATCGCCAAGCTCTTCAACACCGAGGTGGGCTGGCGGCTCGTGGACGAGACCCTGCAGGTACGAGGTGGACGCGGCTACGAGCGGGCGGACTCGCTGGCGTCCCGGGGCGAGGCGCCGATCGCGGTCGAACGCATGCTGCGCGACTTCCGGATCAACCGGATCTTCGAGGGCTCGAGCGAGATCATGCGCCTGTTCATCGCGCGGGAGGCGGTGGACTGGCACCTCCAGCTGGCCGGAGAGCTGGTCGAGGGGGACCTCTCGCTCGGGCAGAAGCTCGCCCGTCTGCCGAGAGTCGCCCTCACCTACGCCGTCTGGTATCCCTCCAAGTGGCTCGGCTGGGGCTGGTGGCCGCGCTACGCGGAGTTCCAGGAGCTCGCCGGACACCTTCGTTTCGTCAACCGGGCATCGCGGAAGCTGGCGCGCACCCTCTTCCACAAGATGATGCGTTACGGCGCCGGCCTGCAGCGCAAGCAGGCACTGCTCTTCCGCGGCGTGGACATCGGCGCGGAGCTGTTCGCGATGGCGGCCTCGGTCACTCGCGCCGAGATGCTGACGCGGAAAGGCGATCCATCCGCCGCTCAGGCGCGCAAGCTCGCCGACGTCTTCTGCCGCATGGCACGACGGCGGGTCGGTCAGCTCTTCCACGGGATGGCCCACAACGATGACGTTCTCCTGTATCGAACCGCTCGCGAGGTCCTGGACGGCGACCACGAGTGGCTCGAAGAGGGGATCGTCGGCCTCCAGGTGCTCGCGCAGCCGGGGCAGGCCGGCGCGGAGGAGCCCGCCGAGGAGGCGCTGGAGCCGGTCGGCAGCCACACCGGAAGCTCGCCGGCGGAGGTGGGTTAGCCGGTCGGCAAGGCGGGCTGACCGCCGGCATCATAGCCGGGCCTCCATCCAGCTTGCCACATCCTCCACGACTTCCTCCCAACACAGGTCGTTGTGGGGCTCGTGGCACGCTCCCTCGTAGATCCGGAGCGTCTTGTCGCTGGAGCCGGCCCCCGCCGCCAGGGCGCGGGCTCCCTCGGGCGAGCTCAGCCGATCCGCGCCCCCGTGAATCACCAGCAGCGGAAGCCGCAGCCGGGCGAGGCTACGGCCGGCCCGGTCGATGGCCGCCAGGGCTTCCGTTCCCCAGCGCGGCGTCGCCCAGGCGTGGACCAGCGGATCGTCCCGGTAACTCTGTACCACCTCCGGCTCGCGGGAGAGCGCCGCCGGATCGAGCCCCACCCGCATCGGCACGCGAGGCAGGACCCGTGAGAGCAGCCGGGCCGTGCTTACCAGCCAGGGCTTGGCGACCCCGACCGGATCCAGCGGCACCCCGCTCAGGATGAGGCCGCTCAGCCCGACGGCATCCTCCGGCGAGCCCTCCAGACCGTAGTCCAGGCCGATCAACGCCCCCACGCTGTGTCCGAGCAGGAAGAGCGGCACGTCCAGCACCTCCCGGCGTACCTTGCGCAGGAAGCCGTCCAGGTCCCGGTGGTACTGGTCCCAGCTTGCCACGTGGCCGCGCTGGCCGGGAGAGCGGCCGTGGCCCCGGTGGTCGAAGGCGTAGACTGCAAAGCCGCGCGGAACGAGGTGATCGACCAGACGCGCGTAACGGCCACCGTGCTCGCCGAGCCCGTGCGTGATGACGAGAACGGCGCGCGGCGCCGACCCTGGACGCCAGGCCTGGTAGAACAGCTCGGAGCCGCAGCTCCGAAACGCAGCCTCCTGAGGGATTCTCGAGTGGCGTATCGAGTGCTGGCCGATCTGGTTGCGCTGGCCCATTTCGGCTTCGTCCTATTCGTGGTGGCCGGCGGTTTCCTGATCCTCTGGAAACCGGCGCTCATCCTGCTGCATCTTCCGGTCGCTCTCTACGCCGCCGCGATCGAGATCGTGGGCTGGACGTGTCCCCTCACACCCCTGGAGAACCGTCTCCGAGCCCTGGCCGGTGAGAGCGGCTACGCGGGCGGATTCATCGACCACTACTTTCGGCTCATCCTCTACCCGGCCGATTGGGAGCGGATCAGGGTGCTGCTGGGGATCGGCGTTGTCCTGGTGAACCTGGCGGCCTACGGCCTGGTCCTGCGCCAGCGGCGCCGGCGCGCAAACACGGGCTGATGGGCCTCAGACGCCAGCGCCGGACCACGGACCGCGGCGCCAGCGCGGGCCCGCGAGCGTGTCTGCCACAGACCAGCCTCACGCGAGCACCGGCCCTCGAGCCTCCAGGGCCCCGACGAGCTCGCCGATCGTGCCCGTCGCGGTGCGATCGAGGTAGGCGGCTATGTCCTCGTGCACTGCCTTCGCCGCCGAGGGGTCGACGAACAGGGCCGTGCCCACCTGGACCAGCGTGGCTCCCGCCAGGATGTACTGCAGCGCGTCCTCGCCGGAACGGATCCCACCGATCCCGATCACCGGGAGCGAGCACGACAACGCGGCGTGCCAGGTCAGGTACACGCCCATCGGCAGGATCGCCGGACCGCTGACCCCGCCCGACACGTTCCCGATCACCGGCCGGCGCCGGTCGACGTCCACCAGCAGCCCTGGAAACGTGTTGATCGTGCTCAGCCCGTCCGCCCCGCTCTCCTCGCAGATCCGGGCGTAGATGCCGATGTCCGGCACGTTCGGGGTCAGCTTGACGATGATCGGCCGCTCCGTCTCCCGCCGCAGCCGCCCTACGAGCTCGGCCAGC
>DAOVWI010000025.1 GCA_030636765.1 Gemmatimonadales bacterium | reverse complement strand
GGTGCTGTACTTCGGGCGCCCCGACCGCGTCGAGGTGATTCCGGACTGGGAACGCGTGTCCGAGCTGGCTAAGCTGGATGTCGGAGGGCGGGCCGAGTGGAGCTGGATCTACCTGCCGGTCCGTTTCGGCTACCCGGCCATCAAGTCGCCCTTCGCGGGGGTCATCGCCCACGCGGAGACGGGGAACCTGTCGATTATCGGGCCGGCGTTCAACAACGGGTGGAACCGGTCGGGAACCACTGCGCAGTTCTCGCCCTACGATCCGAACCGCTTCCCGCGCATCTATCAGCTCGGGTGGCAGGACGGCTTCATCAACGACTGGGGGTTCTTCAACCTCACGCTGCCCAGCCTGATCATGATCCCCCCCTTCGACTTCATCTGGAAGTTCCTGGGGCTGCCGATCCGCCTGGTGGCCTCGTCGGATCACCCGGCCCTCTTTCCGTCGGACAAGCTGCCGTTCCGGGCGATGGGCGTACAGGCGGGCATCTCCTGGATGACCGTGACGGATGGCTATGTGGATCTCTTCATCCAGGATCCGCAGTTTACGGAGATCCTGGGTGACCTGATCGCGTTCGTCAGGGACCATGGGATCTCCGAGGGTGAAGCGGTCATCGAAGGTAGCGAGGATATCATCGAGACGGCGTTCGGCCCCTACTTCGAGTTCGACTTCTTCATGGGGGCTAAGTTCTCCAGCCAGAACCGTTTCCGCTTTTCCAAGAGCGACATGGGCTTCGATGTCAAGGTCCAGGACATCGACGAGCCGTTCCGTGTCGCCTCGGACCTGAACTTCAACGAGTGGACGGGCTTCCTTCGCTTCGGCCTTCTGACGGGCGCGATCCAGCCGTACATCAAGCCCGGGTACGGGATCAGCTGGTACCGTCTCGAGAACATCACGACCGACGGGACGCCGATCGAGACACCAACAATGGACTGGATCACGAAGTTCACCTGGAGCTTCGGCGTGGGGTTCGAGTGGCACATCATCAGAAGCACGGCGGCGCTGCCCAAGGGCGTGGACTTCAGCCTGATCGGCGAGTACGTAAGGGCGTGGAACGGCCTGGGTTACAACCCGTCCAATCTGCCGCTAGAAGCGCTCGTGCTGCTGGGCGTGACATCCGATGAGCTGCCGCGCGACCGGACGGTGGGCCGTAACATGTATTTCGTCGGGCTGACCATAGGCATCTAGGAATCGGAGCGTGCGCGTCCGGCACGGAGCTTTCGCTCGATGACGCCCCCCGGCGGCGGCGAGCCGGAGTGGCTGAGCATCCTCCGGAAGCGGGAGCGCAGGGAAGGACTGGTTCCCGCCCCGCCTGATCCGCCGAGTGCCCCACCCCTGGGGCCTTACGGGGCCGGCGAGGCTGCTCCGCCGAGTGCCCCACCCCTGGGGCCTTACGGGGCCGGCGAGGCTGCGCCGCCGAGTGTCCCGCCGGGGGCCCCCGAGCCCGTGCCGCCTGTCTTCCCGGCCCACGGCCAGGAACCTCCCCGACTTCCCGCCGAGCCGCCGTCGCCGATGCCCGGCATTCTCGAGACGCCGACCGCGGGCGGCCCGGGGCACAAGGCCGAGGAGCGGAGGCGGACGCGCACGAACGGCATCCTCCTGGCCACGGCCGGGCTGGTGTTCGCGCTGCTCGTGGTTCTGGGGCTCAAGATCCTGGCGCTCTCGCCGATCTCGTACGTGGAGTGGACGCTGGCCCTGGTCGCCACCGCCATCGTCCAGCTCGTGGTGTGGTGGATTCCGCACCAGTCCCTGGACGAGCACCTCCGGTGGGACCGGCACTATACGTACACGCCGATGCTGGCCGCGGCGTTGCTGCTCTCCCTCTACATGTATCTGGCCGTGGAGGCGGTGGCCCGGCTTCTGATCCTCATGTCCTGGTTCGTCGCCCTGCTGTTCACGGCCGGCCTCGTGGGCTTCGTGGAGGTGGCGGTCCTGAGCGGCGCCATGACCGCCGGCTATCTGATCGCCGCGCGCCTGCTCGCCACACGCGGCTTGCTTCCCTCCTTCGCCTTCGAGGTGATCGTAGCCGGTGTCTTCTTCGGGATCTGCGTGTTCGCCGCGGTCGTGTTCCAGAGGCTTCACCAGGAGCGACGCGAGGCCCGCCTGCTGAAACGGGAGCTTACGGAGCAGGCCCTCACCGACCCGCTCACGGGCCTGGCGAACCGCCGCGAGTTCGAGAGGATCATGCTGGCGGAGCTGGACCGGATCCGGCGATACGGCGGGTCGTGCACGGTGGCGATGATCGACGTGGACTACTTCAAGAACTACAACGATACGCTGGGCCATCCGGCCGGTGATGCTCTGCTGAAGGAGCTGGCAGCCGTCATCCGGATCCAGCTCCGGCAGAGCGACTTCTTTGCCCGGGTCGGCGGTGAGGAGTTCGCACTGGTGATGGTGAACACACCTGGACTGGACGGACTGGACGTGATGGAGCGGCTGCGCCGGCATATCCATACCCACCGATTCTCGGACGAAGACATCCAGCCTGGAGGCAGCCTGACGATCAGTGCGGGTCTCGCCAGCTTTCCGGAGAACGGCTCTACGTACGAGGAGCTCATCGGCCACGCGGACGAGGCCCTGTACGTGGCGAAGAATCGCGGGCGAAACCGGGTCTGCGGCCCCTGAACGAGGGGGCAGGGTTTCGGGCGGGCTTCTGCGCCATCGCCGGTCTCCCGAACGTCGGGAAATCCACTCTGCTCAACCGCCTGGTCGGCCAGAAGCTGAGCATCGTCACTCGGAAGGCGCAGACCACGCGGCAGCGTCTGCTCGGCATCTATACGGATGAGACGCACCAGGCGGTGTTCGTGGATACGCCCGGCTTGCTCCGGCCGCGCTACCTTCTCCAGCAGGCGATGCTGGAGGACGCGGAGGCTGCAATCAGCGGCGCGGACACCCTTCTGTACGTGGCGGAGGCGGGGTATCCCGCAAGCCTCGAGCACGCACGCGACTTCGCGCGCCCGCAGGACCGGCCCGCGATCCTCTGCTTGAACAAGGCGGACCGGGTGACCGAAGCCGAGCGGTACGAGCTTGCCGAAACGCTCGCAGGTGCCGGTTGGGACACGGTCGTCTCGACCGTGGCGAGCGAGGGAAGAGGCGTCGACGAGCTCAGGGCCGAGATTCTCGAGCGGCTGCCCCTTTCCGAGCCGCTCTATCCTCTGGAGGATCTGGCGGTCGCACCGACGCGGTTTTTCGTGGCGGAGCTGGTGCGGGAGACGGCGTTCGAGTTGCTGGCCGAAGAGGTGCCGTACGCCGTCGCGGTGACCGTGGAGAGTTATCGCGAGCCCGTCGAAGATGGGAAGCCGGTGTACGTCGAGGCGGTGATCCACGTCGAACGGCCCTCGCAGAAGGGCATCCTCATCGGAGCCTCCGGAGCGATGATTCGGCAGATCGGCACGATCTCACGGCGGAAGATCGAGGATCTTCTGGGCCAGCGCGTGTATCTGGACCTCCACGTCAAGGTGCTCCGTAACTGGCGAAAGAGGGAGGGGTCGCTTAAGCTGCTCGGGTTCCAAAGACCCCGCTGAAACGCCGAACGCATCGGAGCGCAGACCATGGCGCTGGACGAAAGGCTGCTGGAGATCCTCGCATGTCCCAAGTGCAAGGGAGAGCTCGAGTATCGGGAAGCCGAGGATTCGCTGCTCTGCCACGCGTGTCGTCTGCGCTATCGGATCGAGGCCGACATACCGATCATGCTGATCGACGAGGCCGAGAGCTTCTAGAAGGGCTCGTCAGCGACCTGCCAGAAGGCATGAGGCCCCGCCTCCCGTGACGCGCCGACCCGCCTCGCCGAGACGCTCCACCTCCCGCTCTCGCCCGAAAAACCGGAGCGCCGGTCCCACCGGCGCGGACGCCGGCGCGATCCTCCGGTATCTGGAGGACGAGGCCCGGCGACCGATGCGGGCACAGGAGTTGGCCCGAGCGATGGGGATCGACCAGCAGGAGGCGTACCGCCGTTTCAAGCGGACGCTGGGCGACCTGGAGCGTCAGGGCCGGGTGGTCCGGCAGCGAAAGGGACGCTATGCCGTCCCCTCCCACTTCGACCTCGTGGCGGGCCGCCTCCAGGTCACGCGGTCCGGCGATGGGTTCGTCATCTCGGAGGACGAAGGGCCGGATGTCTTCGTGCCGGCCAGGGAACGCGCGTCGGCGGTGGATGGCGACCGCGTGCTCGCCCGCGTCGAGCGGCGGCCACGACGCCGCAACCCGGAGGGCCGGGTGGTACGGGTTCTCGAGCGGTCCTGGCGGCAGGTCGTCGGCGTGTACCGGGAAAAAAGGGGGTTCGGCCACGTGACCGCGCAGGAGCCCCGCCTGGACATCGACGTGCTGATCCCGCCGGGAGCGGAGGCGGGAGCGGAGGACGGGCAGGTCGTCCTCGTGGCCATCGAGGAGTGGGGCGAGGACGCTCCCGGGCCGGTCGGCGCGGTGCTCCGCGTCCTGGGGAGGCAGAGCGATCCGGGCGTGACCGTCCTTTCCATCCTTCACGGGCACCAGCTCCCCCTCGAGTTCCCCCCCGAGGTGGAGGAGGCCGCCGAGCGGATCGCGGCGATGGGGATCCGGGAGGTGGACCTGCGAGGCCGGTTGGACTTCCGCGACCAGCTCGTGTTTACGATCGATCCGGCGGACGCCAAGGATCATGACGACGGCCTCTCCCTCCGCCGTCTGGCGAACGGCCGGCTGGAGGTTGGCGTGCACATCGCCGATGTCTCGCACTACGTGCTGCCTGACGACCCGCTCGACGTAGAGGCCCGTGAGCGTGGCACCAGCGTGTACCTCGTGGATCGTGTGATCCCGATGCTGCCGCACGCCCTCTCGGCCGGGCTCTGTTCGCTCGTCCCCGACGAGGACCGGCTCGCCTTCTCGGTGATCTTTGGCATGGACCGTTCCGGGACGGTGGAGGAGTATCGTATCGCACCGACCGTCATACGGAGCCGCTTTCGGCTGTCGTACGAGGAGGCGCAAGCGATCCTGGAGGGTGAGCGCGAGGCTCCGAAGAAGCTGCGCAAGGCGCTCGAGGAGTTGGAGAGGCTGAGCCGGTCCGTGCGGGCCATGCGGCTCGAGCGCGGCAGCATCGATTTCGATCTGCCCGAGTCGCGCGTGATCCTGAACGCCTGCGGCGAGCCCACGGACATCCAGAGGGTGCTCCGCCTGCGGACGCATCTCATGATCGAGGACTTTATGATCCTGGCAAACGAGGCCGTGGCTTCGCTTGCCGAACGCGAGCGCATCCCTTTCATCTATCGCGTGCACGAGGAGCCGGAGGATCGGAAGGTCGAGGCGCTGCGCAAGCTCGCGGCCACGTTCGGCCACAGGCTGCCTCCCGGGAAGGTCCGGCCGCGCGACTTGGCCGGCCTGGTTCGAGCGATGGAGGGGACGCCGCAGGAGCAGCTGGTCTCGACCGTGACGCTACGCAGCATGCGGCAGGCGCGCTATGCGCCGGAGAACCTCGGGCACTTCGGCCTGGCGTCCGAGGCGTACGCGCACTTCACTTCTCCGATACGGCGGTATCCGGACCTCGTCGTCCACCGAGGGCTGAAACGCTGGCTCGCGGACCCGAAGGCGGCTCGCGGCCAGAGCTTGGAGCAGCTGGCCGACGTGGCCTCCACGTCGTCGGAGCGGGAGAGGCGAGCGGTGCAGGCCGAGCGCGATTCGGTCGATGCGATGAAGGTGGAGTTCATGGAGAGACACCTCGGCGACGAATTCCCGGGCACGATCAGCGGTGTGGCGGCGTTCGGCATCTTCGTGCTCCTGGACGACTTCCACGTGGATGGACTGGTCCACGTGAGCTCGTTGACCGACGATTACTACCACTACGTCGAAACCCAACACGCCCTGGTGGGGCGCCGACGCCGCCGGAAGTACCGGCTGGGTGACCCGGTTCGTGTGCAGGTCGCTCGGGTGGATCGAGAGGCGCGTCGGATCGACTTCGAGCTTCTAGAAGGTCGCTGAAAACCCTGGTGGGGCACCGGGGCGCGGAAACAAGTGTAGCAGGTCGCCGAAAAACAAACTGGCGAGCCGGAGCGACGGAAGTCCGAGAGGAGACACAGGAATGACGGAGATTACCGCTAGTGTCGAGGGCCTCGAGGCGCACAAGCAGCGCCTGGAGGACCTGAGGAGGTACCTTTGAGATCGCGGAGAAGCTGAGCGAGCTCGAGGAGCTGAAGGGCGCCATGGAGCGCCCTGATTTTTGGGATCAGCCCGACGAGGCGCGTGCCGCGATCGAACGTTCCAAGCGGCTCAGGGAGGGGACCGAACCGTGGGTCGAGATCTCCCGGAAGGTAGACGAGCTGCTCGAGCTGGCCGAGCTTCTCAGCGAGGAGCCCGACGAGGAGCTCCTGGAGGAGATCGAGGCCGAGAGCACGGAGATCGACCGCCGACTGGGGCAGATCGAGCTCCGCAACATGCTTCGAGGCCCGGACGCGCACCGCGACGCGCTGCTGACGGTTCATCCCGGCGCCGGTGGCACCGAGTCGCAGGACTGGGCCGAGATGCTGCTCCGCATGTACACGCGCTGGGCCGAAGCGCGCGGCTTTGAGCTGGAGGTGCTCGACCTGCTTCCGGGAGAGGAGGCGGGCATCAAGTCCGCCACCGTAGAGGTGCGGGGGCGCCACGCCTACGGCTATCTGAGTGCCGAGCGGGGCGTGCACCGGCTAGTCCGCATCTCGCCCTTCGATTCCCAGGGTCGCCGGCACACCTCGTTCGCATCCGTCTTCGTCTACCCTGTCGTGGAAGATGACATCGAGATCGATATCGACGAGGAGGATCTCCGCATCGACACGTACCGTGCCTCGGGGGCCGGGGGCCAGCATGTAAACAAGACGGACTCGGCCGTGCGCCTCACGCACGTCCCGACGGGGATCGTGGTTTCGTGCCAGCAGGAGCGCAGTCAGCACAAGAACAAGGCGCAGGCCATGAAGATGCTGCGTGCGGCCCTGTACCAACGGGCGGTGGAGGAGCGGGACGCGGAGCGCCGCGAGCTCGAGGACACCAAGAAGGACATCGCCTGGGGCAGCCAGATTCGCTCCTACGTGCTGCAGCCCTACACAATGGTGAAGGACCACCGCACGGGCGTGGAGGTCGGGAACGTGAACGCCGTGCTGGACGGATCCATCGACCCGTTCATCGAGGCCTTCTTGCGGGAGAACGGCGGGAGCTCGCGGTGACCCAGCCCGCGGGAGGGATGCCCGGCGATGAGCGAGCGCCGGCGCGCTGCTCGGGCTGCGGACGGGAGGTCGCGCTTCGCGATGGGTTCTGTCCCCAGTGCTGGTACCGTGCGCCGGAGCGGCCGAAGCCGGTTCGAGACCGGTTCGCGAAGCTGGAGCGTTTGCACGAGGCTGGGGTCGCTCCGTACGCATACGGCTTCGATCGGTCGCATACGCTGGCCGAGGCGCTGAGCGACTACCCGGACGATGTGGAGGGGGAGGGACCGACGGTCCGGGTGGCGGGCCGGATTCTCTCCTACCGGGATCTGGGGGGCAGCGCGTTCGCCCACCTCGGTGATCGCTCCGGCCGCCTTCAGATCTACTTCAAGCGCGATCTCATCGGGGAGGACCGCTCCAGGCTTCTCGAGCTGTTGGACCTCGGCGACTGGATCGGCGTGACGGGCCCGCTCTTCCGTACCCGCACGGGGGAGGTCACCGTCCGAGTGGAAGAGCTCGAGCTGCTCAGCAAGACGCTCCGTCCGCTTCCCTTGGGCAAGGAAGAGGTCAGCGAGGACGGTGAGCGCGTCGTCCACGGCCAGTTCTCGGATCCGGCATCAAGGTATCGCCAGCGCTACGCGGACCTCGCGGTCAACCCGGACGTGCGCCGGGTGTTCGAGATCCGGACCGGGATCGTCCGGGCGCTGCGGTCGTTTCTCGACGAACGGGGATTCCTGGAGGTGGAGACGCCGATCCTTCAGCCGCTCTACGGCGGTGCGTTCGCCCGGCCGTTCACCACGTTCTACAACGAGCTCGATTCCACTCTGTACCTCCGCATCGCGGACGAGCTGTACCTCAAGCGGCTCATCGTGGGTGGACTGGACCGGGTTTACGAGATCGGGAAGAGCTTCAGGAATGAGGGCATCGACCGCACGCACAGTCCGGAGTTCACGATGCTGGAGCTGTATCAAGCGTTCGTGGATTACGAGGAGATGATGGCGTTGGCCGAGGCGATGGTCTCCTCCGCCGTAGCAGCGGTCACGGGCGACACGCTGGTGGAGTACGAGGGCGAAGCCGTGCAGCTGGGGGCTCCATGGCGCCGCGTGTCCTACCGGGATGCGCTGTGGGAGCACGGCGGCGTGGATCTGCTCGAGGCCGATCTGGAAGAGCTGCGCTCCGAGGCTCGGGCCGAAGGCCGGTCCGATGCCGATGACCTCAACAGGGGCAAGCTGCTGGATGCCCTCTTCTCGGCCCGAGTGGAGCCGCACCTCGTCCAGCCCACGATCGTGTACGACTTCCCGATCGAGATCAGTCCTCTCGCCAAGCCGAAGCGGGGCGATCCGCGTCTGGCGGAGCGCTTCGAGGTGATCGCCGGGCGCCACGAGCTGATCAACGCCTTCAGCGAGCTCAACGATCCGCTGGATCAGTGGGAACGATTCGCCGCCCAGGCCAGACAGCGCGCCGAGGGGGATCTCGAGGCGCAGCCGCTCGACGAGGATTACCTGCGGGCGCTCGAGTACGGACTGCCGCCAACCGGTGGCCTCGGGCTCGGAGTGGACCGGCTGATCATGCTCGTCACCGGGCGGAGCTCGATCCGCGAGGTGACCCTCTTCCCAGCGCTCCGGCCCGACGAAGGAACGGCGGAGTGACGCGGCTGAGTGGCCGGTCGGGCGCGGAGCGCCGTCGCTCGAGGAGAGTCGAGTGGTTCGTGGCGAGACGATACCTGTCGGGCGGCAAGGGTCGCGGCTTCCTCTCCCTGATCACGCTGATCGCGATCGGCGGCGTGACCGTGGGCGTGATGGCCCTGATCGTCGTGACCGCGGTGATGAGCGGCCTCCAGAAGGATCTCCGAGAAAAGATCCTGGGAGCCAGCCCGCACGGGATGGTGATCCGGCTGGGCGAGGACCTGAGGATGGAGGACTGGCCCTCGGTCGTCGAGCTCGTCCGGCGGGACTCGGCCGTCATCGCGGCCGCGCCGTTCATCTACACGGAGGTCGTTCTGGCGCCGCCCGGCGGCTTCAACGAGGGCGCGGTGCTCAAGGCGATCCCCGGCGATGCCGAAGCGCTCGCCGTGACCCGCGTGGACGAGTACGTGACGGAGGGGAAGATGCCCTTCGGGCCGACCGAGTCCGGGCGTCCGGGCCTCCTGATCGGGCGTGGCCTGGCGGACCGGCACGCCCTGTATCCCGGCCAGATCGTGACCGTGGTGTCCGTGCAGAACGCGGAGCTGACGCCGACGGGACTCCAGCCTCAGATGCGACGGTTCGAGGTCACGGGAGTGTTCGAGACGGGGCTCTATCAGTACGACACGAAATGGACGTACACGGATCTGGCCACGGCCCAGAGCTTCCTCAACATCGGCGATGGGGTGACGGGTGTGGAGTTCAGCATCGCCGACCCGTGGAAGGCGGCAGAGGTGGCGCGGAGGCTGGACTACGAGTTCAGCTACCCGTACCGGGTCGATGATTGGCAGCACCAGAACGCGAGCCTCTTCGGGGCGCTCAAGCTGGAGAAGCTCGCCATGACGGTGATCCTTCTTCTCATTGTGCTCGTCGCCTCCTTCAACATCATCTCGACGCTGATCATGGTGGTCACCGACAAGACAAGGGAGATAGGGATCCTCCGTTCCATGGGAGTCACCTCGAACGGCATCATGCGGATCTTCCTTTTTCAGGGGGTCGTGATCGGGTTCGTGGGCACCGTCGTCGGCGGTACTCTGGGTGCGGTGCTCGCCTACCTGCTGGACCGCTACGAGTTCATCACCCTGCCGGGTGATGTCTACTTCATCGATCGGCTCCCGGTCGACGTGAACGCGGTCGATGTAGGTCTCATTGTGGTCGCATCGGTGGCCATCTCCTTCCTCGCCACCATCTACCCGGCGCGGCGCGCGGCCGAGCTGACGCCGGTCGAGGCGATTCGTCATGAGTGAGCCGGCGGTCGCCGGGGCTGCGCCGTCGACGGGCGAGCTCGTGGTCGAGGCCCTGGACGTTCACCGGTCCTTTCAGAGTCCGGACGGGCGGGAGCTGCACGTTCTCCGGGGAGTGGACCTGGAGATCGAGAGTGGTGAGACGATCGCTATCGTCGGGCCGAGCGGAGCGGGCAAGTCCACGCTTCTCCATATCCTCGGGGCGCTGGATCGGCCCACGGCCGGAGCGGTCCGCATCGCCGGGCGTGGGGTCGCTGGACTCACCGATCGGCAGCTGGCACGCTTTCGGAACGAGCTCGTGGGGTTCGTCTTCCAGTTCCACCACCTGCTGCGTGACTTCTCCGCGCTCGAGAACGTCATGCTGCCCCGACTTGTCGCCGGCGCGAGCCGAGAGGAGGCCGAGAGCCGCGCTCGCGAGCTGCTGGAGGAAGTGGGTCTTGGCGAGCGGCTGAGTCATCGGCCCGGCAAGCTGTCCGGGGGCGAGCAGCAGCGGGTGGCGGTCGTCCGTGCCCTGGCCAACGAGCCGCCTCTCTTGCTGGCCGATGAGCCGTCGGGTAACCTGGACACCGAGACCAGCCAGCGTCTGCACGACGTGCTCTTCGCGCTGGTCGACGACCACGGAAGTGCTCTCGTGGTGGTCACGCACGACCGGGAGCTCGCCGGGCGGACGGGTCGAGTCCTCCGGCTGGTCGGCGGCGTACTGGAGCCGGAGAGCTGAAGCCCCGCCCCCGGAGCCCTTTCGGAATGCCGGATCGCGAATGGCGTTGCCGGGCGTGCAGATCGCCAGATCGCATGGGATGCGCGCAACACCGTCCGGAACCCCTCCGGGGCCGAGTCGTGTAACCTGAGGATGGAAGAGCGGGTCATAGAAAGAGATGGGCGATCGTTAGAAGGAGGCGAAGGCCGTTACGCCGCGATGGTACGGTCTGCGCGGCGGGAAACCTGGAAGCGTTGGAGGCCGGCTCCGGCTTGCAGCCGTCTTGTGGCGCGGACCTGATGGGAGAGGCTGAATGCTCTGCGAGCGTTGTCAGGAACGGAACGCCGAGGTCCACCTGACGTCGATCGAGAACGACGAGATGGCCACCGTCCATCTTTGTACCACGTGCGCTGCCGAGCAGGGCATCACGGGGTCCACTCCCGCTCCCGCTCCGCTGGCCGATTTCCTGGCACAGATCGGGAAGAGTGTCGACGACCCGTCGCGCTCCGAGGTGAGCGAGCCCTGCCCCTACTGCGGCACCTCTTCGGAGGACTTCCGTCACACCGGCCGGCTGGGGTGTCCGCAGTGCTATGTCCACTTCGAGGGTCAGCTCCGTGGCCTGCTCCGCCGTGTTCACGGATCGACGCAGCACGTCGGGAAGCTCTATCTGAGCGAGGCGAGCGGCGTCGACGACCCCACCGCGCACCTGCGGAACCTGAAGCTGAGGCTCGAGCGCGCCGTCGAGCTCGAGGACTTTGAAGCGGCGGCGGAGCTCCGGGACCAGATTCACGAGCTAGAGGGAGTCACGCCGTGAGCCGCGGGGATGCGGTGAACGGCGGAGACGGGGCCAGCAGTCGGGGTCGGTCCATCGGCGACCGCGGCACGGCATGGCTGCGGACGACCGGGGAGGACCACGAGATCGTTCTCTCCACTCGCGTTCGCCTGGCGCGCAATCTCCAGGGCTTTCCCTTCTCGCTTCGGGGAGCGCGCGAGGACCGGGAGCGTGTGCTGGAGCGAGTGCGGGAGGTTCTGCCGTCGACCCGCCTGCTGGCGGAGGCGACGCTGTGGGAGATGTCGGAGTTGGACCCGATCGATCGGAGGCTCCTCCACGAGCGGCATCTCGTGAGCCGCGAGCTGATCGGCCCGGATGACGGGCCGGCTCCGGCCGGCTCGGCGCTCGCCCTGAACGCAGAGGGTCCGTGCGGCCTGATGATCAACGAGGAGGATCACCTCCGTCTTCACACTCTGTGCAACGGCATGGACCTGGAGGCGGCGTGGAAGCACGTCGACGCGCTGGACGAGGAGCTCGGAGGCATGCTCCCGTTCGCGTTCCACCACGAGTTCGGTTTCCTCACCTGCTGCCCGACCAACGTTGGGACGGGGCTCCGAGCGTCGGTGCTGATTCACCTTCCCGGGCTCGTGCTCACCAAGGAGATCAACAAGGTTCTTCAGGGCATCGCGCAGGTCGGCCTCACGTACCGGGGCTTGTACGGCGAAGGGTCGGAGGTCGTCGGCAACTTCTTCCAGATCTCCAACCAGACGACGCTCGGAAAGAGCGAAGACGATCTCGTGGACCACCTGCGGGAGATCGTCGGGCAGGTGATCGAGTACGAGAAGCGGGCGCGGGCCGTGCTTCTTCGCGAGGCGCCTTCCGTGTTGGAGGACAAGGTGTGGCGCGCCTACGGAATCCTGCGGCATGCTCGCAGCCTGGCTTTCGACGAGATGATGAACCTGCTCTCGGGCGTCAGATTGGGGTTGACTCTGAAACTTCTCCGGACACCCAGGGTAAGGACGCTCAACGAGATCATGATCTTCGCGCAGTCGGCGCACCTTGAGCGGAGGGCGGGTCGGACGCTGGATGAGGGGGACGCCGATGTCTTTCGAGCCGCGCTTGTACGAGAGCTGTTTTTCACCGACGAGGAGAGCGCGGCTTCACCCTCAGAGTCCCGCCACGATGCGGCCGATTGAGGGCCAGGTCGGTGGTCAGCGGTGCCTCATGTTGACCTTCTCGGGTGACTCGGCCAGATGAACTACAACTTCACCGATCGCGTTCGGAAGGTTCTCGCGCTGGCGCGTGAGGAGGCGATCCGCCTCCAGCACGACTACGTCGGCACGGAGCATATCCTCCTCGGCCTGATCCGGGAGGGAGAGGGCGTCGCGGCGGCCGTGCTGAGCAACCTGGCCGCCGATCTCGATGAGCTCCACCGCCTGGTGGAGGAGAACGTCCGGCGCGGCAAGTCGGCCTCGAACATCCCCGAGCTTCCGTATACGTCGAGGGCCAAGAAGGTCCTGGAGTACGCGATGGCGGAGGCGCGCGATCTCAACCACAGCTATGTCGGCACCGAGCACCTGCTGCTTGGGCTACTGCGGGAGGAGAAGGGGCTCGCGGCGAAGGTGCTCGGGGAGCTCGGGATCACGCTGGAGGAAGCGCGGCCCGAGACGCTCAAGCTGTTGGGAACCGAGGTGCCCAGCTCCGGCTCCTCCCCGTCAGGCGGGGCGAAAGGCGAGAAGAAGTCGAAGACCCCGGCCCTCGACCACTTCTGTCGCGATCTCACGCAACTCGCCGCGGAGGGCGAGCTGGACCCGACGATCGGACGCGAGGCGGAGATCGAGCGGGTCATGGAGGTTCTATCTCGGCGTAAGAAGAACAACCCGGTGCTGATCGGCGAGCCGGGCGTCGGAAAGACCGCGATCGTCGAGGGCCTTGCCCAGCGGATCGTCCGGGGCGAGGTGCCCGACAGCGTCAGCGACCACCGCGTTCTGGCACTGGACTTGGCGGCGGTGATCGCCGGCACGAAGTACCGCGGGCAGTTCGAGGAGCGACTGAAGGCGATCGTCAACGAGATCTCCCAGCACAAGGGCGTGATCCTCTTCATCGATGAGCTCCACACGCTGGTCGGGGCCGGTGCGGCGGAGGGCGCGATCGACGCCTCCAACATGCTCAAGCCGGCGCTCGCGCGGGGCGAGCTTCAGTGCGTGGGCGCATCCACTCTGAACGAGTACCGCAAGTACATTGAGAAGGACGGTGCGCTGGAACGCCGTTTCCAGACTGTGATCATCGAGCCCCCGACGCTCGATGAGACGATCGAGATCCTCAAGGGGCTGCGGACGCACTACGAGGATCACCACCGGGTCGTCTATCCCGACGAGGCCTTGAACGCGGCGACGAAACTGGCGGATCGCTACATCTCGGACCGGTTTCTCCCGGACAAGGCGATCGACGTCGTGGACGAGGCCGGTGCCCGGGCCCGCTTGAGCGCTCAGGTCCCACCGCCGGAGGTGCAGGAGCTCCAGGGACAGCTCGAGGAGCTGGCGGGCTGGAAGGAAGAGGCGATTCGGGACCAGGACTTCGAGCGGGCGGCCTACCTTCGCGACCGGGAGAAAGAGATTCAGGAGGACATCAAGCGCAAGCGCGAGGAGTGGGAGAGGCAGCGGCGGGAGCACCGGCCGGTGGTCGACGAGGAGGACATCGCCTTCATCGTGTCCCGGTGGACAGGCATCCCGGTGACGAGGCTCCGGGAGGCGGAGACCGAGCGGCTGCTTGGAATGGAGGAGAAGATCCACGAGACCGTCGTCGGGCAGGACGAGGCGATCGAAGCGATCAGCAGGGCGATCCGCCGCAGCCGCGCCGGCCTTAAGGACCCGAATCGGCCGATCGGCAGCTTCATCTTTTCGGGCCCGACAGGTGTTGGGAAGACCGAGCTCGCAAGGGCGCTTGCCGGCTTCCTTTTTGCCGACGAAGGGGCGCTCATCCGGGTGGACATGTCGGAGTACATGGAGAAGTTCTCGGTGAGCCGCCTGATCGGAGCGCCGCCGGGCTACGTCGGCTACGAGGACAGCGGGGCGCTCACCAAGGCCGTGCGGCAACGGCCGTACAGCGTCGTCCTGCTGGACGAGATCGAGAAAGCCCACCCCGACGTGTTCAACATACTCCTCCAGGTGCTGGACGAGGGCCGCCTGACGGACAACTACGGGCGAGCCATCGATTTCAAGAACGCGGTCGTGATCCTGACCTCGAACGTGGGGGCTCGTGACATCGCGTCGTCCGGCAAGTTGGGCTTCCAGACCTCGGAGGACGACGAGCTCGACTACGATCGGATCAAGGAGCGCGTGAAAGACGAGATCGATCGCACGTTCGCGCCGGAGTTCCTGAACCGACTAGACGACATCATCGTGTTCCACCCGCTCTCGCGGACGCAGATCGCCCAGATCGTGCGCATCCTGTTCCGACAGGTCGAGAAGCGCCTTGGGGAGGAGAACCTCTCGATCCATCTGACCGATGACGCTGTCACCTTCCTCGTGGATCACGGCTACGACAGTAAGTTCGGAGCGCGACCGCTGAAGAGGAGCATCCAGCGTTACGTCGAGGATCCGCTATCCGAGAAGATCCTCATGGCGGAGTTCACGCCGGGGGACGAGATCGAGGTGCTGGTGGCCGACGACGCTGAATCTCTGCACTTTCAAGCGACGTCGCACACCTCGGCGACCTGAGCGGTTGCGGAGCGCGAACGCTGCTTGTTCGATCGGTGGGCCCGGCTCTTGAAAGGGTAGCACTGCCCTTTAGACGCATCCTCTTTAGACGCATCCTTCGCGTCGCTGTCGCCCTCGTCGCCCTCACGGCCCTCTTGCTTCCGTGGAAGGGGGTCTCGACGCTTCGGGCACAGGAGCCCACCGCCGCCGACCCCGTCCCGATCGACAGCATCGAGGTCCGCGGAAACCAGCGCCTCACCGACATCCAGGTGATCAGCCAGAGCGGGTTGCGAGTCGGCCAGAGCGTCCGCTTCCCCGAGATCCAGGACGCGCTTCGCCGGCTCTTCGCGTCGGGGGCCTATGAGGACGTGAGCGTAAGCGTCACGCCCGGCTCGCCGGCGATCTTCTTCCTCGACGTCGTAGAACGACCGTTCCTCGTGGACATCGAGTTCCGCGGACTGCAGAACGTGAGCGAGCGAGCGATTCGCGACACGACGGGGCTGTTTCGGGGCACGGCGTACGATCCGGCAAAGGTGCTGAGGGCGGAAACGGCGATCGAGACCCGGCTTGCGAACGAGGGTTTCCCGCAGGCGACGGCGGATTCCGAACTGGTTCCTTCGGGCATCGGGCCGAACCAGTACCGGCTGGTCTTCACGGTCGATGAGGGGCCACGGCTCGGGGTCGCGCGCATCTCCTTCGAGGGGAACGAGCACTATCCGGATGGTGCTCTTCGAGGGGCGATGGCGACCGGCGAAGAGGGCTTTCTGTGGTACCAATCGGGTGAGCTGAAGCGGGACGAGTTCCGACAGGACCTGACCGCCCGCCTGCCGGCGTTCTACGCCGAGCGGGGCTTCATTGAGTTCGGCGTGATTGGCGATTCCATCATCGTGGATCGGACGACGGGGAAGGGCGAAATCATGGTTCGGGTGGATGAGGGGCCGCGATACTACCTGAAGGAGTTCGAGGTCACCGGCAATCGGCGCTTCCCGAGCGCCCTCCTCAAGCAGTTCTACCGGCAGGCCGCCCTCGTGAGCGCCGTGGATGGAGACGGAATGCCGCTCTCGCCGATCTACGCACCGTTCAATGCTGCAGCGTTCGAGGAGGGAGCGGCGGAGGTCGCGGACTTGTACCGCGACGCCGGCTACATGCGCTCGGTCATCGTCCCGACGGTCGAAAAGCTCCCTCCTGATTCGGTGGGTGGATCGCCGATGGTGATTGCCCGGTGGAACATCCGGGAGGGCGAGCCGACCTATGTGAGACAGCTCACGATCGTCGGTAACGATTACACGCACGACCGGGTCATCCGGCAACGCATCTCGCTGCTCCCGGGCGACGTCTTTGCACAGGCCCGCCTAATCAACAGCATTCAGGCGATCCACGCGCTCAATTTCTTCGAGCCGCTGCCCCCGCAGGAGCAGGTGCGCGTGATCGATCGCCCCGACGGTGACGTGGACGTCGTGATTCGCGTGCAGGAGAAGCAGACGGGCAACGTCAACTTCGGGGTGTCGGCCGCCGGCGCGTTCGGGTTCTCGGGCTTCGTGGGCTATAACCAGCCGAACCTGTTCGGGATGGCGAAGAACGGGTCTTTCCGCTTCGTGTTCGGTGGTCGCCAGCAGGACATCGAGCTCACGTACACCGACCCTCAGGTCTTCTGGTCCCGCTACTCGGCTACCGTGGGCGTTCGCTCCTCTCGGGATCAATTCACCAACGTGAGCCTGGGCATCCGCCGCGTCACGGGCGGATTCACCGAGGTCGGCTTCCCGATTCCGCTTCGCAGCACCCGGGCGTTCATCGGCTATTCGCTGTTCAACGACAAGACCACCGACCTGGACCTCGTCGGTATCGGCCCGAACGAGCTTGCTATCCTTTCGGGAACGCGGAGCACGATCTCCAGCCGCATCGTCCGTGACGTTCGGAATAACCCGGTTTTTCCGACGGCCGGCAACCTGAACACCGTCTCCGCCCGCTTCGTGGGAGGCCCGCTGGGTGGGGACGGCGACTACACGAAGTGGGAGTTTGCCAGCGAGTGGTGGGTTCCCGTGGCCCGGCTCGGGGGGGGCTTCCAGACGTCCGGGATCGAGATCGCGGCGGGAATCAAGTTCGGCGGCGGATGGATCGTCGGGAGCAACGTCTTCTTCCAGGAGCGCTTTCAGGTCGGAGGCACCCAGGTAGGACAGCAGCTCCGCGGCTACGAGGAGGCCACCGTCACGCCGCTCGGTCACGTTCCGAGGAACGCTCCCGTGAGCGACCTCGACCGCGTGGGCAACTCCTACTTCACGACGACGGCGCAGATCGGCGTCAAGCTGACAAACCAGGTGTTCTTCAGCACCTTCATGGATGCCGGCAACAACTGGTTTGAGCCGGGAGCCTTCAACCCGACGGATCTCCTGGTTGGAGCCGGCGTAGGAGTAAGCCTCATTACGCCGTTTGGGCCGATCGGCCTCGATTACGCCTACGGATTCGACCGGCGGGACGTCGTCGGCCGGCCCGATCCGGGTTGGAAGCTGCACTTCAAGTTCGGCCGAATCTTCTAGGGAGAATGAAGCGCATGCGACTTATATCACTGATGTCGGCCGTTCCCCTCATGTTCTTCGTGGCGGCGCCTCTCACGGCGCAGTCGACCGACACGGAAGGCCCCCGTTTCGTCTACGTGAACACCCAGCGCTTGCTGGAGTCGGCGCCCGGCGCGGCCGAGGCGCAGGAGACGTGGAACCGGGATCTCGTCCAGATGCAGGAGGAGGTACGGCTACTCAGAGTGGAGCTGGATTCGCTGGTCGCCGACTACCGGCGACAGGAGGCGATGCTCTCGGACGAAGCGAGAACGAGCAAACAACAGGAGTTGGCGCAGAAGCAGCAGGATCTGCAGACGCGGACGGTCCAGTTGGAGGGCCAAGCGAACGAGCGGCGGCAGGCGCTGCTCGAGCCGATCCTCCAACGCGTTCAGGCCGAGATCGAGGCTCTGCGGGCTGAAAAGGAGTACGTCATGGTGTTCGATGCGTCTGCGGCGGGCCTCCTGGCGGCTGATCCGGCGCTCGATGTGACCGACGAGGTGATCTCTCGCCTGGAGGCGCAAGCGTCTGCGGCCGGCGCGCAACCCTGACAGAGTGCCGGCTGGCGCGGCCGGGCTGATTCCAATGGTCGATGGGCGCTCGTCCCTCGAGGGACGAGCGCTTTTTCTTGAGCTTGCGCGGAGCGGTCGCTTCGCGCTTTTTCATTTCAGGCACCGAGCACGGTTCTTCAGCGACCTGCCAGGACCATGGAAGAAGGCTGATGAGGGGGTAAGATGACTGAGAAGAACGGGGGCCGGCCGGCCCTCGACATCCATCAGATCTTGCGGTGCATGCCCCACCGGTACCCGCTGCTCCTGGTGGACCGGATCCTCGAGTTCGAAGCGGGCAAGCGAATCGTCGGGCTCAAGAACGTCACGATCAACGAGCCCTTTTTTCCGGGACACTTTCCGGATCACCCGATCATGCCGGGCGTTCTCATCGTGGAGGCAATGGCTCAGACGGGGGGGCTGCTCCTCATGAGTGAGATTGAGGATCCGGAAGGAACCGTCGTCTATTTCATGTCACTGGACGACGTGAAGTGGCGCAAGCCGGTCCTGCCCGGCGATCAGCTGATCCTCGAGGTCGAGTTGCTCAAGGTTCGAGGCCCGGTGTGTAAGATGCGCGGCGTCGGTCGAGTGGACGGTGTGAAGGTGGCCGAAGCCACGATGATGGCGCGAGTGATGGATCGATGAGCGCAGGGTGACATGTCGCTTCTCAAGGTGCGAGAGCAGCGCAAGAAGCTCGGGGCCGGCACGAAGCGTGGGGCGAAGACCATCACGCTCCTCGTCCTGCTCGTCTTCGTGTTCTTCATCATGTTTTACCTCGGGCGTGTATAGGAGCCTGTCCGAGTAATGGGGCGAGCCGCGTTACGAGCGCCGAGGGGAATCAGATTCGAGGCGGCGCGACGAATGCGATGCCGTAGCATCGGGGAGGAACGCCAACGAAGAAGCTGGCCCCTCGCCGCCGTAACCCAAAGGGCGCAGGGGGTTTGGCTGGCGCCGACCTCCACTCGCTTCGCTCGCTCCGGTTGCGGTCTCATACGTCGTCACTCGTTGTCGACGATGCGCAGGGCATCGACTCCTCCTCGTTCCTGGTCTGAGCACGGCAAGACCGCTGCGCGCGGCCGCACCCCATTACTCGGACAGGTTCCTGCGTCTCC
>DAOVWI010000134.1 GCA_030636765.1 Gemmatimonadales bacterium | reverse complement strand
TGGTCAAGACGGCGTTTGCGGCGCTGGTTCTTATGGGAGGGATGCTGACGGTGGGCGCTCTGGTTCTCCTCGATTGGCGGATGGCGGCGGCGACGGGTGCGATCGCCGGGCTCGGGCTGGTGGGCCTTCTTCGGGCGCGGCGCCATGCCTAGCCTTACCGGCGCTGGCCGCGCTGGGACCGGGCGGGTTGCGGCGATGCTGCTGCCCGTGTGCGTGGCGGCGTTCTCGGCGTGCGCGGCCCGCGGAGCGACCGACGGGGGCCGACCCGTGCCCGCCGGTGGAGACGAGGCGGCCGAAGCGCCCGCGACACCGAAGCCGGGGGAGGCGGGCGGAGCCGTCCCACCGGATGCCGGCGCACGACCCAGGGCCGCACCGCCCCCGCCGCTGCCCGAGATCCCGCTCGTGAGCGGTCCGGTGGCCATCCACGTCCAGTATCCGAGATCCTCGGGCAGGATCGCCGTACGCGACTCGAACTTCCTCTTCGGGACGGTGGGCACGGGGCGCGCGCAGCTCCTGGTGAACGACACACCGGTCAGGGTGGAGCCGAACGGCGCTTTTCTCGCGTGGCTGCCCGTGCCGGCGCCGGCGCGCGGGGACACGGCCGTGTACGTGCTCGTTGCCCGCAGCGGCACCGAGGTCGATTCCCTCCGCCACCGGGTAAGGCTTCCGCCCGAGCCCTTCGAGGGGCCGGCGGGCAGCGTCTGGGTCGATTCCGCTTCACTGCCGGCGGCGGTGGAGCGATGGCTCACGCCGGAGGCTCCTCTGGAGTTCGCCGTTCGCGCCGCGCCCGGAGTGACGGTGCGGGTGGAGGTGGAGGGGGAGAGCGTGACCCTGCATGAGGAAGCCGCCGGTCTCTACCGTGGGGCGGTGAGGCTGGGAGCCACCCTTGGGTCCAGCGGGCCGGGCAGGCTTGACACGCTCGATGTGCGGGTCGTCGCGAGCGCGGGGGCCGCGAGAGCTGTGGTGCGACGCCGGTACCCGATTGCCGTGCTGGACCCGGACGCTCTCCCGGTCCTGGAGCTTCGGGAGGCACCCGACCCGGCGAACGGGACGAGCGGTGTGGTGCCCGGGAGACCGACGCCGGAGGGACCGTACCGATGGCTGTTTCCCGCGGGCACGCGTGCCCGCGCGGACCGCCGCGTGGGGGATCGCGTTCGCCTTCGCTTGACCTCCGAGCTCGAGGCGTGGGTCGTGACCGAGGACGCGCCCGTGGTCCAGCTCCCGGGTCCCCCGGACGCCCGAGTGGACAGGGTGGCCGTGGAGCGACGGTCGGCCAGGGTAACGGCCGTGCGCATCCCGCTGAGCGTCCCGGTTCCGACGCTCTTGGAGGAGCCATCCGAACGGACGCTCCGGCTGACGCTCTACGGCGCCCTCGGTGAAACGGAGCGAATGGCCTACGGGGAGTCGGGCGAGCTAGAGGGGCCGGCCGTGGAGTACCTCGAGTGGGCCCAGCGACCCGGCGGCATCTACGAGCTGACGGTGCGTACCCGTCGTCCGGTGTGGGGATATCGGCTGTACTACGCGAGGGGGTCCGAGGGAGCGCACGAGCTCATTCTGGAGATCCGTGCGCCGCCGGCCATCGATCCGGACCGACCGCTCCTCGGGCGGCGCATCGCTGTGGACGCGGGGCACCCGCCGGCCGGCGCGTTCGGCCCGACCGGCTACTACGAGGGAAACGCGAACCTCGCGGTCGCCCGACGGTTGGTCGCCCACCTTCGAGCCGCCGGGGCGGAGCCAGTCCTGATCCGAAGGGACACGCTGCCGATGGGCCTGTACGACCGGACGAACGCGGCGATTCGGGAGAACGCCGACCTGTTCGTGTCGATTCACAACAACGCGCTCCCCGACGGTGTACGGCCGTTCGGGGAGGAAGGGACCACCACCTTTTACTACCAGCCGCACTCCCGCAGGCTTGCCGCGGCCGTGCAGACCGGGATGCTCCGGACGATGGGGCTTCCGAATCTCGGGATCCAGTGGGGGAACCTCGCGGTCGTGCGGATGAGCTGGATGCCGAGCGTGCTGGCCGAGGGTGCCTTCATGATGATGCCGCGCCATGAGGCCGCTCTTCGCCTGGCGGAATTCCAGGAGGCGTACGCCCGGGGGGTGCTCGCCGGGATCGAGGGGTTCCTGCGCGAGCACGGGTCGTGGCCCGATGAGCCCCGTCCTTCGACACCCGGCGAGGAGGGTTCACGATGAGGCTCGAGAATCTGACGACGAGCGAGCGGCCGCAGGTAGACAAGAGCGCCTTCGTGGCGCCGTCGGCGGATCTGATCGGGAACGTACGAGTCGCCGAGCACGCGAGCGTGTGGTACGGCTGCGTGCTGCGGGCGGACATCGCACCGATATCGGTGGGCCGTGAGACCAACATACAGGACCTGACGGTGGTCCACGTGGACCCGGGCCGACCCACCGTTATCGGTGAGCGCGTGGGCATTGGGCACCGCGCGATCATCCACGGATGCGAGATCCAGGACGGGTGCCTGATCGGAATGGGAGCGATCGTGCTCTCTCACGCGGTGATCGGCAGCGGCTCGGTGATCGCGGCCGGGGCGCTCGTCACGGAGGGGACGGTGGTCCCCCCGAACAGCCTGGTGGTGGGGTTGCCGGGGCGAGTCGTCCGCGAGGTCGATGACGAGCTCCGAACGAGGATTCACCAGACGGTGGCGGATTACAAGCGCCTCAAGGAGGGGCATAGGGGCGCCCGCTGGCGACGCTGGACACCGCGATGACGCCTCCCCTTGACCACAACATGTTGTGGTATTAAACTGTTTGTACCCCAAGATGTAGCGCTTTTCCACGGTGCGGCGGGAGCGCTGTGGATAGACAGGGGAAAGAAGAGCGGTACAACCCACCCGGTCTGCACACCTAACAGACCCGAAGTACCGGAAATCGAAGGCAACGGGGGTGTACGGAATCGTCCACCCTGAAATCTTTGTCGCTGTGGAAGACGCGAGTCGCATCGCCGTGGAAACCGTTGGTAAGACAAGCCCCCCACCCGATCGTTCGGAACGAGGCGAGCCGATGCACCCAACCGATGTAGCCCAGAGGGCGACCGACACCGCCGATATCTCGGAGGCTCCGGGACACCTTCACGACCCGGTGCTCACAGAGAACGCGTTGACGGTTCTCCGGAAGCGCTACCTGAAGAAGGACGACTCCGGAGATCCGATCGAGAGCCCCAGGGAGATGTTCTGGCGGGTCGCCCGGGTGCTCGCGGAAGCGGATGCCGCCTACGGGGCGGACGAGCGCGAGGTTCATCGGACGGCGGAGCGCTTCTACGAGGTGATGGCCGCCGGCCACTTCGAGCCGAACAGCCCGACGCTGATGAACGCGGGCCGGCCGCTCGGCCAGCTCAGCGCATGCTTCGTGCTTCCGGTGCCGGACAGTCTGGACGGCATCTACGACACGCTCAAGCACATGGCGCTCATCCACCAGTCAGGCGGAGGCACGGGTTTTGGCTTCAGCCGGCTCAGGCCACGCGGTGACGTCGTGCGCTCGACCATGGGCGTTGCGAGCGGGCCGGTGAGCTTCATGGAGGTCTACGACGCGTCCACGGAAGCCGTGAAGCAGGGCGGCACCCGCCGGGGCGCCAACATGGGGATTCTGCGGGTGGACCACCCCGACATCCTCGAGTTCATCAACTGCAAGGCGGACAAGAGGAAGATCACGAACTTCAACATCTCCGTCGCCGTGACCGACACGTTCATGGAGGCGCTCAAGAGGAGTGAGCCGTACGATCTCGTGAGCCCCAGGACGGGCGAGGCGTTGGGCCAGCTCGACGCCGGCGAGGTGTTCCACAAGATCGTGTACGGCGCGTGGCGCAACGGGGAACCCGGCGTCTATTTCATCGATGAGACGAACCGGTACAACCCGGTGCCGCACCTCGGCTCCTACGAGGCCACCAACCCGTGTGGCGAACAGGCCCTGTTGCCGTACGACGTGTGCAACCTCGGATCGGTGAACGTAGGCGCGTTCGTGGAGAACGGGCGCATCGATTGGGAGGGTCTGGGGGAGAGCGTTCGGACGGCCACCCACTTCCTCGACAACGTGATCGACGTGAACCGGTACCCGCTCCCCGAGATCGAGGACCTGTCGAAGCGGATCCGGCGGATCGGGCTGGGGATCATGGGCTGGGCCGACATGCTCGTGCAGCTGGATGAGCCGTACGGCTCGCGGCGTTCGATCGAGCTGGGCCGAGAGCTCATGAGGTTCGTGGACCAGGAGGCGAAGGCCGAGTCTGAGCGGCTCGCCGCGGGGCGGGGCGTGTTCCCGGAGTGGGAGCGCTCGATCTGGGGTCCCGACGAGACGTGTGCTCGTGACGCCCGAGGCGAGCGCGTCCGGCCGATGCGACCGCTCCGCAACTGCAACGTGACGACGGTCGCTCCTACGGGGACCATCTCCATCATCGCCGGTTGCTCCGGCGGCATAGAGCCCCTTTTCGCGGTCGCCTTCATGCGGAATCAGGCGGGGGCGCTCATGCCGGATGTGAACCCGGAGTTCGTAGCTCGTGGCAGGGAAGGCGGCTGGTACTCCGAGGAGCTGATGCGCCGCATCGCCGACGAGGGGCACATCCACCTGGACGAGGTGCCGACCGACGTGCAGGAGGTGTTCGTCACGGCCCACGATGTGACCCCGGAGCAGCACATCCGGATGCAGGCCGCCTTCCAGGCGCACACGGACTCGGCCATTTCCAAGACGTGCAACTTCTCGGAATCCGCCACGGAGGACGACGTGCGAGCGATCTACGAGCTCGCGCACGAGCTGAGCTGCAAGGGTGTCACGGTCTACCGGGACGGCTCGCGGGATGAGCAGGTACTCTCGACCGGGCGTACTGCGAAGAAGGTGGAGGGTGGCGGGCTCGAGCAGATCGACGATCCGGCTCTGGCGGCGGAGCTGGCGGCGCTGCTGGAACGTCTGCGGCTCGCCGAGGACGAGGCGCGGGCGCTCGACGAGGAGAACGTGAAGCTCGGCAAGGACATGGAGGAGCGGGAGCGCCGGATCGCCGCGCTCGAGGGCGGTTTCATGAGGCAGCCGGCGGTGCGCCAGCGCCCCAGCGTCCTGCGAGGCGTCACACGCAAGATAGAGTCGCCGCTCGGCGCGATGTACGTGACGATCAACGAGGACGAGCAGGGCCGGCCGTTCGAGGCGTTCGTCGCGCTCGGAAAGGCCGGCGGGCCGGCCATGGCCGATGCCGAGGCCATAGGCCGACTCATCAGCCTCGCTCTGCGCTCCGGCATATTGCTTGGCGAGGTCCACCGGCAGCTCAGGGGCATTTCCTCGGATCGAACCGTGGGCTTCGGGCCTGCCAAGGTGCTGTCGAGCCCGGACGCGATCGCTCAGGTGATCGAGCGCTACCTGGAAGAGAAGGAAGGCGTGCAGCAGTCGCTGCCGATCCAGGAGGTGGGAGCGGCCAAGACCTCGAACGGCGGCATCCAGACGGCAGAGCGGCCGGTCCTCCAGCGCTTCGAGGAGGAGGCGGCCAGGACCTTCATCGGCGCCTGCCCCGACTGCGGTACCGGCCTCGTCTTCGAGGAAGGCTGCGCGAAGTGCCACGCCTGCGGCTACAGCGAGTGCGGTTGATTCGGTTACATGCTGGCGCTCGGGGGGGACCGACGCATCTCTGCTCGGCTCGCTGGCGGACGCCTGATTTTCGGAGCCTCCTCGGGCTTCGGCCTCCGGGGGCGGGCACCGGCCGAAGGCTGGTCCAAGGCGTCCGAGGCTCGCTCCGGGAGATGCGCCGGTCCCTAGGCGCCGGCTCCTCCCCGCTTTAGGGGAGCGGCATGGTATGCTAACGCGAAGGCGGTCCTTGCCAGGCGGCTGACTTCACGCCACTGCCTCGCACGCCGGGCTCCCCGGCCGTAAGGTTGGGGAGCTTTTCTTGTCCTTATCCGCGACTTGTCCTGCTACTCCGTAGAGGTGCCATGATGGGTGCGGCGTCCCGAACGGTGCTCGCGCTGACCGCTATGTCGGCTGGAGCTGCGCTCCTGTCGGTGGAGCTCACCGCGCAGGCGGCTCCGACACGGGACG
>DAOVWI010000270.1 GCA_030636765.1 Gemmatimonadales bacterium | reverse complement strand
GGGGACTCGTGGAATCGGCCCGAATCGCTCTTTCCAGGTAGTGCGCAGTCGACTCGAGGTCGCGCAGCTCTTCGTACTGGAGCGCGAGGTTGTTCAGGACCCACGGATGCTCTGGATAGGCCTCGAGTGCGTTCTCGTAGGCCGCGATCGACTTGTCGGTCTCGTTCGTCACTTTGTCGTAGTAGCTGCCGATCGTGATGAAGCGCTCGACGCGGGTGAGTCTGTCCCGATGCTCGTACGCGCGGGTCAGGGCATCCGCGGCCCGGGAAGCCTCCTCCCCCCGGTTCCCCACCGCGATGCCGAGCTTCCGCCAGGCCATGGCGAAAGACGAATCCAGGGCCACCGCCTCCTCCAAGAGCGTGATGCCCTTCTCCGGCCGGCCCTCGACCTCGATCGCCCGCACGGCTTGGGAGTACATGCGCAGCGCGTCCAGGGACGCCGTCGTCACCTGCTGCAACGGATCGTCGGACTGGATGGCGCGGAGCGGGTCGCCGATGCGCTCCCGCAACCGCTTGGAGAGGTCATCGATCGCCCCGATGATCTTCGTCGAGTCGGCGGCGGTGGCCCTCTGGGAGACCAATACCTCGCCCCCTTCGGCGGCCACGACCTGCGCCGTGAGCACGTAGCCCGAGCCGGCCGAGTTGATCTCACCGACCACCAAGGCCTTGATGCTCTCCCTGATCGCGACCTCGCTCGCGATGTCTCGGGTGAGGCGAGCGTTGGGGTCGCGCTCCATCCGAGCCAGAACTTCGGCGACGTAGCGCGGCTCGACGACCGTGACAACCTGCGATTGTGTCAGGTCGACACGCAGCGCCTCCGTCGCGGCCCGAGCCAGGAGGCTGTCGCCGGTCTGACTGCTGAACTCGGCGAGGATCACCCGGTCCCGCTCGTCCAGCACGCCCCGGGCGACCAGGGTCGCCGCCGGCCCGATACCCGCCGTCCGCATGACGATCCACGCCGCCGTGACGATCCCGAGGAGCGCGAACGCCGCCGCTCCGCCGAGGAGCGCGTTCCGCCAGGTGAAGATGTGGTGGCGCGAGGCCTTCTCTTCCGGCTCGGTCCGGGCATCGATCCAGGAGGCGACCGGCTCTGCCGATCCGCTCGTGTCCGCCGCCGAAGGCGCCTCTACGGCGGCCCCGGAGGCCCGATCCGGCTCTTCTCCGCCACCATCCGGCGGCCCATGGCGAGCACTGACCCCCTCCTGCACGAAGGCCGTGGCCAGAACGATGGGGAACCCGATCAGGAGGAGCACGATCGCGAACGGCTGCACCCAGTCGGGAAGTCCGACGCTCTCCGTGAGGATCTCGACGGCCTGGAGCACGGCCCACGACGCGCCCAGATAGATGCCCAGAACCTGCCAGAGGGAGCGCCGGTGCACTTCCTGGATCAGGTCCTTGAAGCCGCTCAACCGCTCACCTCCGACTAGCCCCTCTGCGCAAAGATCTCGTCCAGCCGCCTTTGCGCCGTCTCGACGCGGGGCTGCAGCTCGGGGTCGGCCTCCTGCCAGAGCTCGACGAAGCGAGCGTAGTACTCGGCCGCCTTCT
>DAOVWI010000091.1 GCA_030636765.1 Gemmatimonadales bacterium | reverse complement strand
TCTTCACCGAACTGGCCGCCCTCCGAAGCGTGGGGGTTGATGCCCGCGAACGCCAGACGCGGCGAGGAAAGGCCCCACCACTCGCGAAGCGCCCGGTCCGCGAGCCTCGAGCGCCGCTCCACCAGCTCCGGGGTGAGCGCGGCCGACACGTCGCGAAGCGGAATGTGGCCCGTAAGAAGGGCCATACGCAGGGATCCACCCATGGGCGTGGTTTCCGCCGCCATCATCATCGTCACTTCCGGTACGCCCGTTCGCTCCCGCAAGAACTCCGTATGGCCCGGATACGGGTAACCGGCGGCCGCAAGCGCCGCCTTGGATATCGGGGCCGTGACCAGCCCGTCGATCCGGCCGTCGAGGGCGAGCTCGATGCCTCGCTCGATCAGACGCCCGGAGACTCGTCCGGCTGCCGCTTCCTCCGTCTCGTCGGAGCTCCGGGGCCCGGGCCAAGCGGCGACGGGCTCGACCTCGATCGTCCGGCCGGAGGGCAGCCGATCCGGCAGTGCCCCCTCCCACCCGAGTACGATGAAGCTGGCACGCCCCGCGAGGCTCGGCTCGCCCAGCGCCGCCTGGACGACCTCGGGGCCGATGCCCCGTGGGTCTCCGAGCGTGATGCCGATTCTCACCACCGACACCGTCAGATCATGATGCGGATGTACACCTCTTGGCGCACCTGTTCGATGAGCGCCTCGTACTGTCCCCTGCGCTCCAGCTCGTCCCGGATCTGAACTCGGAGCTCCTCCAGATCGTACCCTCCGGAGGGCCGGTACTCGATAACATCGAGGACCACGAACGCCGGAGTATCGCCGGACCCGCTCACCTCGAACGGTCCCACGACGTCTCCCGAGCGGGCCCCCCTGAGGGCGGTTGCGAACACGGCTCCCATGCCGGCCTCGATCCGGTCGACCCGGACGTCGTCCATCCGGGCATCGTCGGGATCGACGCCATACCTCCTGGCCATGACCGTCGGATCGGCGCCGCCGGCGATGCTGTCGGCCACTGCCTGCGCGAGCGAGCGAGCGCTCTCGACCTGTTCCGGTCCGATGTAAGGCTTTGTCAGGATGTGGCGCACCAGGCGCTCACCCCCGCGCACGTTCTCCACCTTGATAATGTGGAACCCGTAACGCGTCTCGACGGGACCAATGGGAACGCCGAGGCGGATCGCCCATGCCGCATCACCGAAAACCGGCAGGACGTCGCTCCGCCGGATCCATCCGAGATCTCCGCCCTCCGCGCGGCTCCCCTCGTCGTCCGAGTACCGCCGCGCCACCACCTCGAAGTCCTCGCCGGAGCGCAGCTCCTCGAGCGCGGTTTGCGCCAGCTGGAGCGCGCTGTCGCGGGCGACCTCACCGGGCTTCGGTTCGATGCGGATCTGCACCATGGAGAGCGTGGCAGGGCGCGTGCTGCCGGCCGCGCTACTATTAAACTCCGCCTGAATCTCCTGTTCCGTGATCCGGATGGGCGGCATCTCGGCCAACCGGGAGCGCATGTACCGCTGGCCAAGCAGGTCCTTGCGGACCTGTGACCGCAGCAGCTGCCGGAACTGGAACATGTTTTGGCCCGAGGCCTCCACGCGGTCGAGCATCTCCTGGTCCGATGAGAAGCGGGAGCGGATGGCGGCGAACCGGCGATCGACCTCATCGTCCAGCTCCTCCTCGGTGACCTCGATGCCGGCGAACTCCGCCTGCTGCACGATCATCAGCTCCTCGATCATGCGCTGCAGGGTGGCGTTGGCGAGCGAGTCGACGCCCTGCGGGTCGTTCGGCATCTCAATGCCCTGTGCCTGGAGCTGGAAGAGCTGCTCGCGGACCTCGCTCAGGAGGATGGCCGTGTCTCCGACGATAGCCACCAAACGATCGATGAGCTCCACGGAGTCGGCCGGCGGAGGCATGGTGGCCGCGGGCGTTCCCGGGACGGATGGGAGCGCAAAGCCGGGACCCTGTTCCGCGGAGTCGGCCGGCGGGGGCATGGTGGCCGCGGGCGTTCCCGGAACGGACGGGAGGGCGAAGCCGGGACCCTGCTCCGCGGCCGCGGCGTCGCTGATTGGCACAACCGGGACGGCGGTAGCCGCGCCAGACGTTGTGTCCTCCGCGCCAGACGTCGGCGTGTCCGCAGCGTCGGAGGCTGGCGTGTCAGCCGCGTCGGCTGCAGCCCCGTCGGGCGCCGGATCGCGCGCCGGTTGGGCGGGAGCGCCCTCGGAGTCGCCGGCCGACGGTGTCGTCTGCGGTGGAGCTCCCCCGGAGCAGCCGGCGCCGACGAAGACGACCATCGCCGCGACGAAGGCGAGGATGCACTTCCGTTGCGTCCTTCCCATCACGCTCACCACGCTCATCACGCGCTCAAAAGGCATGTACTCTCCGTTGACGCCAGCAGCGACAGGGCCTCGATCAGCGTCTCGAGGAGCGGCTCCGCCCCCCCTCGGCGCAGCACCAAGGATAAGGGCTGCGACCTGCGCACTTCAACGTGGAGCTGGCGGTCCGAGAACGCGTCCCCGAGCACGGCCAGCCGTGGTACCGCGTCAGCCGCGAAGACGATGCGGGCGGAGCGCCCTCCCACCCGGATCCACTCCACGCCCAGCCTGCGTCCCAGCAGCTTGAGCCGGATCGATCCGAGCAGCCGTGCCGCCGCTTCCGGAAGGGGGCCGAACCGGTCTCGCAGCTCGCTCCTCAGATCTTCCGTCTCCTCCAGCTCTTCGAGCCTCGAAATGCGGCGGTACAGGTGCATCTTCTGTTCGGAGTCCAGGATGTACTCGTCCGGAAGGTACGTCTCACCCTCCACCGCCACCTGGGTCGCCGCCGTTTTCTCCGTGTCGCTGCCGTCCCTCAGCCGGCGCACCGTTCGCTGGAGCAACCGCTGATACATATCCAGCCCCACGGCCTGCGCGAAACCGGATTGGTCCGTTCCCAGCAGGTTGCCCGCGCCGCGAAGCTGAAGATCCTGCAAAGCCACCTGGTAGCCGGCCCCGAGCTCCGTGTGGTGTTCCAGTACCCGGAGCCGGCGCTCTGCCTCCGGAGTGACGCTCGGAGGAACGACGAGGTAACAGTACGCCCGGTGGTGCGAGCGGCCGACACGGCCGCGTAGTTGGTAGAGCTGAGCGAGGCCGAAGCGATCGCCCCTGTGGACGATCATCGTGTTGGCACGCGGCACGTCGAGACCGTTCTCGATAATCGACGTGCAGACCAGCACGTCGAGCTCGCCATCCATCAGCGCGATCATCGTGGCCTCCAGATCCCGCTCGGGCATCTGCCCGTGCGCCACGGCCACCTTCGCCTCCGGCACGAGTCGGCGCACCCGTTCGGCCATGGCATCGATCGTCTCCACCCGGTTGTGAACGAAGAACACCTGACCGCCCCGATCCAGCTCTCGCCGCATCGCATCCTGGATGATCCCATCGTGCCAGGGGAGGACGTGGGTGATGATCGGCATCCGGTCACGAGGAGGCGTCTCGATCAGGGAAAGATCCCGGAGTCCCCCGAGTGACATCTGCAGGGTCCGGGGGATCGGCGTGGCGGTGAGAGCGAGCACGTCGAGCGAGCGCTTGAGCTCCTTGAGTCGCTCCTTGTGGCGAACGCCGAACCGCTGCTCCTCATCCACGATGAGGAGGCCGAGGTCGCGGAAGCGCACGTCCGCCGACAGCAGCCGGTGCGTGCCGACGACGATGTCCACGCGTCCGTCCGCCAGGCCCTCCAGCGCCACCCGCTGCTCTGCCCGGGAACGAAAGCGTGAGAGCGACTCGATCCGGATGGGGAAGCCGGCCATCCGCTCGCCGAACGTGTGGAGGTGCTGCTCGGCGAGCACGGTCGTCGGAGCGAGCACGGCGACCTGCTTTCCATCCTGCACGGCTTTGAACGCGGCCCGCATCGCGATCTCCGTCTTACCGAAGCCGACGTCCCCGCACACGAGGCGCTCCATCGGGTGCGGCCTCTCCATGTCGCTTCGCACATCGTCCCATGCTCGGAGCTGGTCCGGCGTTTCGTCGTAGAGGAAGGCCGATTCCAACTCTCTTTGCCAGCTCGTTTCCAGCGAGAACGCGTGACCGTTCACGACCGACCGGTGGGCGTACAACTCGAGGAGCTCCGCCGCCATGCGCTGGATCTGTTCGATCGTCCGGCGCTTCAGACCCTTCCACCGCTTCCCGCCCAGCTTGTGGACTCGAGGCGGACGCGAATCCTCTCCCTCACCGGCCGCGGTCCAGCGCTCGAGAAGATCGAAGCGGTAGTGCGGCACGCGAAGGATCTCTCCATCCGCGTACTCGATCTTCAGGGTCTCGATCGCCTCGCCCCCCACCTCGACTCGCTCGAGGCCGCGGTACCGGCCGATGCCGTGATCCAGGTGGACGACGTAGTCGCCCGGCCTGATCGAAGCGATCGACTCGAGCGTGGCGACGCCGCGGTACCGGCTCTGGCGGCGCAGGCGGTGCGATCGGCGGAAGATCTCGTGGTCGGTGAGGACGAGAAGCGGCGCAGCCGTGGCGCCGCCGCTCAGGCGGAAACCGCCGCTCAGCGAGCCGATGGCCAGCGTCGGATAGCGCGCCAACTCCACCCCTGCCCGCTCGTCCAGGATCTGTTCAAGACGCTCGAGCTGGCCGTCGTTGTCGCACAGAATGAGCACACGCTCGCCAGCGGAACGGGCCCGGCCCACGATGGTGGTGAGCCTCGCCATGTCCCTCTCCACGGGCGGCGGAGGCTCGACGAGGAGAGCGTCCAGCCCGCCGTTTGCCCGGCCACCGTCGGCCGGGCCGCCGTAGGCCGCGTGGCTGTCGGCCCGGCCACCGTGGGTCGCGTCGCTGTGGCCCGCGTCGTCGTGGGCTCGGTCGCCCTCGGCTACGTGGATTCGGGAGAGCTCGGACAGCCGTTCCTCCGCGGCCTGCGGGGGAAGCACGAGCTGATCCGGATCGAGCGCGTGGTCGCCCTCCGCCTCCTGGCGGCCCTGTACGGTCTCCTCCCAGAGTCTCCGGAATCGCTCGCCGGTGTTCTGGGGGCGGAGCTCCAGCAGCAGGGCCGCTTCGGGCAGAAGCTCCAGGAGAGAGCGTCGCTCCGTCGGGCCCTCGTGGAGCGCGGCGTCGACGTCGAGATCGACGGGGAGGATCTCCACCCCCTCGAGCTCCGCCACCGAGCGCTGCGAGAGGAGGTCGAACGGGCGGAGCGAGGCGATCTTGTCGCCCCACAGCTCGATGCGAAGCGGCAGGTCCTTTCCGAACGGGAACACATCCACGATGCCGCCGCGAACCGCGAACTCTCCCAGCTCCTGCACCGTGTGCACGCGCTCGAAGCCCATCGCGCCAAGCCGCTCGGTGAGCGCCGAGTGGGCGACCTCGTCGCCGACTTCGAGCGTCAGGGAGAAGCCCTCCGAGGCCGGGATCGGCGAGCGCTCGATCAGCGCACGGGCGGTGGTGACGAGCAGGCGTGTCCGTCCCCCGAGGAGTGCGGCCAGAGCGTCGATTCGCTGGCCCGCGATCTCCACGTGCGGGTCCGCGTCCTCATAGGGGAGGGTCTCGCGCTGGGGGAAGTAGCGGGAGATGCCCGGCCCGAGGATGAACTCGAGGTCCGCCTGCACGGCCTCGGCCTCGCCGGGGCCGTGCGCGATGATGACCACGACGGGTGCGTCGGCCTCCAGGAGGGCCGCGGCCAGGGCGGCACGCGCACCTCCGGGCAGCCGGCAGACGTGGAGCGGAGCATCGCGTCTGGCGAGTCGCTCCTGGGTGTTGCCGGCGCGGACCCTCTGTACGAAAGCCTCGCGTATCAAAGCTCGATTGCTAACGGCTGCAAGGCATCATGTCCTCGTGACTCTACTCGTCGGGCTCCGGCCCGGCCGGGGCTCCGGCCCGGCCGTCACTACCTCCGTTCCCGGGAACAGTTCCGGGGGCGCAGGCGCGCCGAGGACGAAGGCGGGCCGGGGGCGCAAGCGGAACGAGGGCGCTTGCCGTCCGGGGCGACGTCCGCATGCACCATATCTTCGATGCGTTTGCGGGGACACGCGAGCTGATCCTGGTGGACCCGGTGTGGCGAGATCTGTTTGCCCTGGAGTTGAGCATAGGCGTCTCGTACTTCATCGGTCGCTGATCGTCGGGTAAGCGGACACCTCTGAAGGGGCCAGGTCTCACCGACCGGCCCCCGTTCGTCAACAGCACCGCCCAGTCCAGCCACGCCCCTGAGCCTTCGGCACACGAGGCGACGTTCCGGGTACGCAGCGCCGTTGATGCGCCACGGCATACTCGATACTCGCCATAGCGCTTACCGTAGCGGCACGCAGCCACGTCGACGCCAGGGCCGGCTCTGCCGTCCCGAGCCCGAATCGCGACAAGGAGCACGAGGAACCAGATGCCGAAGAGACTCACGCTCGCGTTCACCGTCTTGCTGCTGTACGCCCACCCGGGCTCCGACTCGTTGCTCGCGCAGGCGGAGCGTGCGGTGGGGGAGGTCGGTGGGGAGCGGGCCGCCACCATCACCGCCTCGGACATGCAGCGCCGGGTGGGCTTGCTCGCCCACGACTCCATGGGTGGCCGAGACACGCCCAGCCCCGGCCTGACGAAGGCGGCCGCGTATGTGGCGAGCGAGTTTCGCTCGTTCGGCCTCGAGCCGGCTATCGGCGAGGACTACCTCCAATGGTATCCGCTGACGGCGATCCACCCCGGCCCGGCGTCGGGGCAGTCGCTGGTGCTTCGGGGCGCCGGGCGCGAGCACCGACTCGATCCGGCGAGCGACTTCGTCACGCTCGCGGTGGGTGCCTCCACCCGGGGATCGGGCCCCCTCGCGGTTTTCTCGCGGGAGGCCGACGATGAGGAGCTCGCCGGCAAGGTGGTTGTGGCGCTTGCTACCCCGCGGACGCTGGGCGAGAGACTGAGCGAGCTCAGGAAGACGCTGGCGGCCGGGGCGGCCGGCGCTATCGTCGCGCTCGATGCGCCGGAGCAGTACATGAGCGGTGTGCGCATGTTCTTCGGGACCGAGCGGCTTTCCCTCGGCCGGATGGAAGCGCTGGATCGGCCCGCCGTCATCGTCCGTCTCGGGTCTCTTCCGGGCCCGTTGCGCCGTGCCCTGGAGCACGGAGAGGTGCCCGGGGGCTGGTCCGCCGATCTTCGAAGCACGGCCAGCGTCCAGGCCGACAGCGCCATGAACGTGGTGGGATGGCTGGAGGGGTCGGACTCCGAGCTCCGGGATGAATACGTTGTCTTCACGGCGCACATGGATCATGTGGGGATCGGCCGGCCGGTGGCCGGAGATTCCATCTACAACGGCGCCGACGACGACGCCTCCGGGACATCCGCCATCCTGGAGCTCGCCCAGGCGTTCGCGACCGGGCCGCGCCCGAGAAGGTCCGTCGTCTTCATGACGGTGAGCGGCGAGGAGAAGGGCCTGATCGGCTCGGAGTGGTACGGCGAACATCCTCTCTTCCCGCTCGAGAAGACCGTAGCCAACCTCAACATCGACATGATCGGGCGAAACTGGGAGGACACCGTCGTCGCGATCGGCATGGAGGAGTCCTCCCTCGGAGAGACGGTGGAGCGAGTCGCCGCCCGGCATCCCGAGCTCGGGCTCGAGGTGATCGACGACATCTGGCCCGAAGAGCGCTTCTACTTCCGCTCCGACCATTACAACTTCGCCCGCAGGGGCGTGCCGATCCTCTTCTTCTTCAGCGGCGTGCACCCGGACTACCACAGGCCTTCGGACGAGCCGTCGAAGCTGAAGTACGAGAAGGCGGCGCGGATCGCTCGCCTCATCTACCTGCTCGGTCTCGAGATCGCCAACGCCGACGATCGCCCGGCCTGGGATCCGGAGGCGTACCGACGGGTTGTCAAGGACGTGGGGGAATAGCTGCCCCGCTGCAATAGCTGTCCGGTTGCGATAGCTGTCCTGTTGCCATAGAAGGATCCGGCCGAATAATTGTAGGAGCGCGGCGATCTGCTTAGATTGAGATCGTCCCTCCCGGTTCCCGGTCCTTCACGAGCCTCGCGAAGTTCGAGCGGCTCGGCCCGGCCGGGCCCGTGAGTCGAATCGCGGCATCAGCAAGACAGGAAAACGAAATGTCGAGCGACAACGACGTACCACAGATCATCATCGAGCGCGGTGGCGCCCTCGGCCCGTTCTTGTGGGGCCTGGTGGTTGGTGCCGCCACGGCGCTTCTC
>DAOVWI010000014.1 GCA_030636765.1 Gemmatimonadales bacterium | reverse complement strand
GCTGCGGGGCGCCATCGTCACCGTGTACGCCGATGGGGCCGGTTCGACCACCGTGGTGCCCCACGATTTCCCCAACTCGAACGGGCACCCGAGCTGGGCGCCGTAGCGAGCAGGGCATTCCATCACCTCTGATGCGGCGGTACGCATCGCGGGGCAGTCCTTTGGGGCCGCGCCTATTGGCATTTGCGCTTCCAGCAGTGCCTCTGGCCAGGAATTGACTCTCACATAGCGCCCCCGAGGAGGGCCCGGAGGAGCCCTCCTCAGCGCCCACGTGCCGCGGCGCTTGAGGCGGTCTTGATCGGTCGCCTCACCCTGCGGTCATGTTCGCCCCGACGTTCCAGATCGCTCTCCGTCCGTCGTCCCGTTGACTCCCACCATCCGAGAGTGGCCGGCCGACGAGCGGCCGCGGGAGCGGCTCGTGGCGCTGCAGCCTCGCGCCCTCGCCGCGCGGGAGCTGCTGGCGATCCTGCTCGGCTCGGGCGTGGGAGGCCGATCGTCCATCGACGTGGCGGCGGACCTGCTGGCCCGCTACGAGGGTTCGCTGCGGCGCCTGGGTCGTGCGGATCCGGGTGAGCTCCTCGCCGTGACGGGAATCGGGCCCGCCCGGGCGGCCGCCGTCGCTGCTGCGTTCGAGCTGGGCCGGCGGATGGCCGGGGAGCGGGCGCGCGTCTCCACGCGGATTGCGGGGCCGCGGGACGTGTTTCGTCGGCTGGGCGACAAGCTGCGCGACCGGCGGCAGGAGGAGTTCTGGGTGATCTACCTGGACACGCAGAACCGCATTCTCCTGGAGCGCTGCCTCACGGTGGGGCTGCTCAACTCCTCTCTCGTGCACCCGCGCGAGGTGTTCGGCCCCGCGATGACTCACGGCGCCGCCAGCCTGATCCTGGCGCACAACCACCCGAGTGGCGATCCGGAGCCGTCACCGGAAGACCTGGCCGTGACGGTTCAGCTCATGGAGAGCGGCTGCCTGCTGGGCATCCCCGTGAGGGATCACGTGATCCTCGGGGATTCGGCCTACGTGAGCCTGGCCGAGCGGGGCTGTAGGTCGAGGAAGGCGTAGATGGGGCGGGAGATGACGGGTGAAGCTGCCGCGAGCGGCTGAGGTACAGATTCCGCGAAGGAAGTACATTGTTGACGGGCTCCTGAAGACCCCACGAGGGATCCAGGTAGCCCTACGAACGGTATGGATTCAGGAACGCGAGACTGAGGCTCCACGCCTCGTGACCGCCTATCCCTGGTAGGCATGGAGATGTTCGAAGAGCTCGAGAGCGTTGTACTCACGCGAGACATCCCCGACAGCGGGTTGAACGAGGGGGATGTCGGAACCGTGGTGCATCGATACGGGAACGGCGAGGGATACGAGGTGGAGTTTGTGGCCGGCGAGGGTCGCACGGTCGCCGTGCTCACGCTCAACCGGGCAGATCTCCGACCGTTGGAGGACCGGGAGATCCTCCACGTCCGCAAACTCGCCTCTGCTTAACGGACTGGTCCGCACCCGGACGTAACCGCCACCTCATTAGCCCCGTTCCGTGATGCAACCGTGCGACGGGATCTTGGTATACCTAATACCTAGATACCGGAGGGCCGTTCGGCGCTCCGGGGTTTCCTCTTCGTCTCGTGGGCGCATGGCCAAGCCGGAAGTCGAGCTGAAAGGACTGGATGCGTCCGGGCGGGCGGGCGTCGTATCGCTCCTCCCCGCGGACTTCCTCGAAGCGGTGCGGGAGCACGAGGAGCGCCTCGACCTCGAGCTGCTGGCGCTTGCTTTCCAGTACGCCGCTGACAAGCACGCCGGACAGAAACGGCGCTCCGGCGAGGAGTTCATCCGGCACTGCGTCGAGGTCGCCAAGATCCTCTCCGAGATCTACCTGGACACCGTGAGCATCGCCGCATCGTTGCTGCACGACGTCGTCGAGGATACGGGCACCCCGATCGAGGAGATTCGCGAGGAGTTCGGCGAGGAGATCGCCACGATCGTTGCGGGTCTCACCAAGATCTCGCGGTTCCGCTTCGGATCTCTCGCCGAGCAGCAGGTGGAGAACTATCGCCGGCTGCTGCTGTCGATGGCGAAGGACACCCGCGTCATCATCGTGAAGCTGGCGGATCGCCTGCACAACATGCGCACCCTCGAGCACCTGCCCGACGAGAAGCGGCGTCGAGTGGCGCTCGAGACGCGCGAGATCTACGCGCCGCTCGCGCACCGGCTCGGGATGGCGAGGCTCAAGTGGGAGCTCGAGGACCTGGCCTTCAAGTTCCTGGAGCCCGACGAGTACCGCGAGCTCGTACGGAAGGTCGCGAACAAGCGGAGCGAGCGGGAGGAGCTCGTCCGTCGCATGGAGGAGCCGCTGCGCCTGGAGCTGGAAGCGGCGGGCCTGCCCTCGGAGGTGTACGGCCGCCCGAAGCATCTCTGGTCGATCTACCGGAAGATGGAGAACAGGAACAAGCCGTACGACGAGATCTACGACGTACTGGCCATGCGCGTCCTCGTGGGCTCGGTGCGCGACTGCTATCACGCCCTCGGCATCATCCACAACAAGTGGACGCCGCTCACCGAGCGCTTCCACGACTATATCGCCAGCCCGAAGTCGAACCTCTACCAGAGCCTGCACACGACGATCTTCGGGCCGGGCGGTCGGCTGTACGAGATCCAGATCCGGACGCGGGAGATGCACCGGACGGCCGATTACGGGATCGCGGCACACTGGCGCTACAAGGAGGGGGTCGAGCGCGAGGACGAGCTGGACGAGCACCTGTCGTGGTTCCGGCAGGTCCTGGAGTGGCAGCAGGAGACCCGGGAGCCCGACGAGTTCATGGAGTTCCTGAAGATCGACCTCTACCAGGACGAGATCTTCGTCTTCACGCCCGCCGGAGACGTGAAGCAGCTCCCGAAAGGGGCGACCCCAATCGATTTCGCCTTCGCCGTTCACACGGAGGTAGGCACGCACTGCGCGGGCGCCCGCGTGAACGGCCGGATCGCCCCGCTCTCGCGGCCCCTTCGCAACGGCGACACGGTGGAGGTGATCACCTCGGACTCCCAGACCCCCAGCCGCGACTGGTTGGGGTTCGTCCGCACGAGCCGGGCTCGGAGCAAGATCCGCCAGTGGATCCGCCGCGAGGAGTACGAGTCGGCGGTCGCGCTGGGCAAGGAGATCCTCGTACGGGAGTGGAAGAAGTTACGGAAGCGCCCCGACGATCCCCGCCTCCTGGAAGCGGCGAGGAAGCTGAAGCTGGAGGGAGGAGTGGACGGGCTCCATGCGGCCGTCGGGCGCGGCGATCTCGGACTCACGAAGGTGATCCGGACGGTGTTCCCGGAAGAGGAAGGCCCGGCGCGGGACACGGCGAGTGGAGCGTTCTCCAAGCTCGTCAGCCGCGTGCGCAGCCAGAAGGGCATCCGCATCCAGGGGATGGACAACCTGATGGTGCGCTATTCCCAGTGCTGCCAGCCGGTGCCGGGAGATGACGTGATCGGATACATCACTCGAGGACGGGGGGTCTCGATCCACCGCAGCGACTGCCCGAACGTGCTGAACCTCTCGGACCGGCCAGAGCGGCGGGTGGACATCGAGTGGGACACCGACGGCAGCCAGCGGTTCGTGGTTCGCCTGGTGCTGGAGGGGACCGACCGCCACGGGCTGTTCGCCGACATCGCCCGCTCGATCTCCGACACGGGCACCAACATCCAGTCCGCCGACATCCGGGGGATCGAGGGCGGCATGCGAGGCCAGTTCGTCGTGGAGGTCGAGAACCTCTCCCACCTGAAGAAGGTGGTGAAGCACGTCAGGCGGGTGAAGGGCGTGCTGTCGGTCGAGCGGCGGGAGAGCTTCGTGGAGAGCGAACTGACGCTCGAGGCCCCTTGAGCCGAGGAAGGTCCGGCGAGCCGGAAGTCCGTGAGACCTTCGACCTGACGCTTCCCTTCGAGCCCACAGGAGACCAGCCGAAGGCGATCGACGAGCTGACGGAGAGGTTCGAAGGCGGCGAGCGCTGGCAGACGCTGCTCGGCGTGACCGGTAGCGGGAAGACCGTGACAATGGCGGCGGTGATCGCCCGGCTCGGCTTGCCCACGCTGGTGATGAGCCACAACAAGACGCTCGCGGCGCAAGTCTACGGCGAGCTCAAGCAGTTCTTCCCGCGCAACGCGGTCGAGTACTTCGTCTCGTACTACGACTATTACCAGCCCGAGGCGTACGTTCCGGCGACGGACACGTATATCGAGAAGGACTCCTCCATCAACGAGGACATCGATCGGCTCCGGCTGCGCACGACCTCATCGCTGATGGAGCGCCGCGACGTGATCGTCGTGGCATCGGTGTCGGCGATCTACGGCCTCGGCCACCCGGCGGAGTACCGCTCCCTCATGCTCACGCTTGGTCGAGGCCAACGCGTCTCGAGGCGCGAGATCCTGGAGGGGTTGGTGCAGATCCAGTATGGACGGAACGACCTCGACTTCACCCGCGGTGTGTTCCGCGTGCGGGGCGATGTCATCGAGGTGTACCCGGCCTACGAGGAGCAGGCGGTTCGAATCGAGCTGTGGGGAGAGGAGATCGAACGGATATCGAAGATCAACCCCCTGACCGGAGAGACGATCGCCACGCTGGCGCAGACGGCCATCTATCCGGCCACGCACTATGCGACCGGACACGGACGCCTGCAGGCGGCCATCGACTCGATCGGACGGGAGCTCGAGGCGTGCCTACCCGGACTGCGGGATGACGGGCGTCTGCTGGAGGCCCAACGGCTGGAGACACGGACGAAGTTCGATCTCGAGATGTTGCGGGAGATTGGTGTTTGCCCGGGGATCGAGAACTACTCTCGGCACCTGGATGGTCGGGCCCCCGGCGAGCGCCCTTTCTGCCTCCTCGACTATTTTCCCGAGGAGTATCTGTTCATCCTCGACGAATCGCACGTCTCCGTGCCCCAGCTTCGGGCGATGTACAACGGTGATCGAAGCCGAAAGCTCACTCTCGTCGAGCACGGGTTTCGCCTGCCCTCGGCTCTCGACAACCGTCCCCTCAGCTTCCCGGAGTGGGAAGAGCTCGTGCCGCGGGCGCTCTTCGTGAGCGCGACGCCGGGTGACTACGAGCTCGATCGCTGCGGGGGAGTGGTGGTGGAGCAGCTCATCCGGCCGACCGGGCTGCTGGATCCGGAGGTCCACGTGCGTCCCGTGCGCGGGCAGGTGGACGATCTGCTCGAGGAGATCCGGGTCCGAACGGCGCGCCGGGAGCGAATCCTCGTGACGACCCTGACGAAGCGCATGGCGGAGGATCTCTCCGAGTTCCTCGCCGACCGCGGGGTCCGCGTGCGCTACATGCATTCCGACATCGCCGTGATCGAGCGTGTCGAGATTCTCCGGGACCTGCGTCTGGGCGTCTTCGACGTGCTGGTGGGGATCAACCTGCTCCGCGAGGGCCTGGATCTGCCGGAGGTCTCGCTGGTCGCGGTGCTCGATGCCGACAAGGAGGGATTCCTGCGATCGGACCGCTCGCTCGTGCAGACGATCGGAAGGGCCGCTCGAAACCTGTACGGCGCGGCGATCCTGTATGCCGACCGGGTGACAGCTGCGATGCGATACGCGATCGAGGAGACCGAGCGAAGGCGAAAGGAGCAGGCGAGGTACAATCGCGAGCATGGGATCGAGCCGAGGTCGATTGTGAAGTCGGTGCAGGAGATCCGTTTCACCACCGCCGTGGCCGACGCCCGCGGCACGAAAGAGCCGGCGCTCGCCGAGGCCCTGGCGGCGTACGGCGACCTGGAGCCCCAGGAGCTCGTCGAGCGACTGGAGGCCGAGATGAAATCGGCGGCGGAGCGGCTGGATTTCGAGCGGGCCGCCCGGATACGCGATGAGCTGTTCGACGTGAAGGCCGAACTGGAGCCGGCCCGGCGATCGCGCTCGCCGCGAAGCCGCCTCGGCGCCCTGCGGCACACCGGCCCGATGGAGACTCGATGATCGTCGCCGGCGCCGTTGATTGGGTAGTGGACGAGGAGGAGCTGGTTCTCTGGGGCGCCGAGCTCGGTCGCGTCGCCGCGTCCTCGGACACGTTCGTGGCGCTCTACGGCGCCCTCGGCTCCGGGAAATCCACGCTGGTACGCTCCGCGTGCCGGGCGGCCGGCGTGGAAGGACCGGTTCCCAGCCCCACCTTCACGCTGGTCAATCGGCACGCTCTTCCCGATGGGCGGTACGTCCACCACGTCGATCTCTATCGGATCGAGTCCGCCGACCAGGTATGGGAGCTTGGGTGGGAGGAGCTCGTGTCGGGGCCGGGGCCCGTGTTCGTGGAGTGGGCGGAGCGCGCGGCCGCGCTCCTTCCGCGAGACCGGTGGGACGTACGCCTGGGTTTCGTGGACGAGCCGCTCCTCCGCCGCGTACAGGCATGCCCGTATGGTGACGCGCCGGAGCTACCGGCGCGCGCGCCTCGCACGCTGGCCTGAAACAGGCCTACCCAAGGAGCGTCCCATGCTCGCCCTCGCGTTGGACTCCAGCACGGCACGGGGAAGCGTCGCCATCGGAGATGGGGAGCGCGTCCTCGGCGAGCACGTGGTCCCGGTTCCGGCCTCGCACTCCGAGTCCATGCTGCCGGCGATCCATGCCCTCCTCGACACCTGTGGCCTGAGGGTGGGCGACGTCGAGGCGATCGTCGTCGGGTCCGGACCCGGTTCCTTCACGGGCCTTCGGATCGGTGCGGCACTCGCGAAGGGGCTCTCCTTCGCTCGAGGCGTGCCGCTCTTCGCCTATCCGAGCCTCGCTGCCGTGTTCGCCGGCTCGCCGGTGGACGGCCACGCCTGTGCCATGTTCGACGCCCGCGGGGATCGCGTTTACGCCGCGACGTTCGAGTCCACGGCGCCGTTGCGGTGTCTGGCCCCTCCGCGCCGCCTACGCCTGGGCGATCTGCTGGCGGAGCTGGGGCCGCTCGACAGCTGGACCTTCGGCGGTGAAGGCGCGACGAAGCACTCGAACGTCCTCCGGAAGGCGGGGGCCCGGCTCCTCTCGACCGAGCTGTCGCGGCCGGAGGCGGTGGGCCTTCTGCGTCTTCTGAGGGAGCAACCGGCGGGTCGGGTCCTCGACGTGTCGAGCTGGGAGCCGGAGTACCTGCTGCCGCCCGCGCCCGAGCGGCCCATGCCCTCCCGGAGACGAGCGTGAGACAGCGCGTTCCGGGCTGGATCGGGTGGGGCGACTCGCGCATCCCGCAGCGGAAGGCGGTGCTGGTGATTCGTCCGATGCGACGCCGGGACGTACCGGAGGTAATGGAGATCGAGCGTGGCTCCTTCTCGGCGCCCTGGTCGGCCTTCACCTTCCGATCGCTTCTTCGCAGGCGGAGCGCGGTCCTCCTGGTTGCGGAGGAGGGAGAACGGATAGCCGGCTACGCCGTTCTGTGGATCGGGTCCGGCGGGGCCGAGCTGGGGAATCTGGCGGTGCGGCGTGCGTTCCGCGGGCAGGGTACAGGCCGTGCGCTCCTCGATGAGGTTCTCAGGGAAGCCGCCGCCGGAGGTGCAGGAACGGTGTTTCTCGAGGTGCGGGAGAGCAACGAGGCTGCACGGCAACTCTACGCCGGGGCGGGTTTCCGTTTCGTGGGCATGCGCTCCGACTATTATGTGTCGCCCCGCGAGGATGCCCTGGTAATGCGGATCCGACTCGACTCCAGCGACGTTTCGTCCGACCGGAGGCCCCTTCGTTGACACTCTCGCCGCTCGACCGTAAGCTTGCGCCGCGCGTCTTTCAGCGACCTGATACGCGCGTCTTTCAGCGACCTGAAAAGGGAGGAGGCTGATGGCACGGAGTCTCAACAAAGCCATGATTATCGGGAACCTCGGCGCCGATCCTGAGGTGCGGACCACGCCGGGCGGAACTCGTGTTGCCACGCTATCCGTCGCTACCAGCCGCAGCTGGACGGGGAGAACGGGAGACCAGCAGGAGCGAACGGAGTGGCACCGAATCGTGGCCTGGGACCGGCTTGCCGAGATCTGTGAACGCTACTTGAAGAAGGGCGACCGGGTCTACGTCGAGGGCCGGATCGAGTACCGCCAATGGGAGGGGAAGGATGGCCAGACGCGGTACACGACGGAGATCCGGGCGCGCGAGATGGTCATGTTGGGCAGTCGAGGGGAGGCAGGAGTCGAGCAGGGGGCGCCGGTACCGGCGGGCCGACCGGCCGAGGGCGAGTACTCTGAGTTCTCGAACGATGCCCTGGCGGGCGAGGACGATCTGCCTTTCTAGGAGGCCAGGTTCGAGCGCCTTCAGAATCAGTCGGGGAGGATCTCCACGACCGGGACGGTGATGTACCAGCGCCCACCGTCCTGCCGCACCGCTTCCACGGCGGCGGGCCCGCCGAGCCCGAGCCGGCCGTCACGGCTTTCAATCTCGCCTGCCTTCTGGATGATGAGGAAGTGGCTGGGAGGCAGAACCGGGAAACGGAATCGCAGCTTGCCAGCGAAGATGAGGGCTTGGGTTCCCTCATCGTAGGCTTCGACGTCGGACGCCGGCCTCACGGTCACGTGATAGTCGTCATCGAAACGGGTTTCAGCCCACCCCGACAGCACTTCCTCCCACCTTTCGGGCATCTGTTCCATCAGATAGGCGACCACATCCGGATGCACGAGGGCTTCCAGCGCGGCGCGGTCGCCGTCGTTGGCAGCGCCGACGAAAGCCTCCGCCAGCACCCGGGGATCCTCCTGATGTCGCGCCGACTCGAACGACGCGGAAACGGTAACGCAGAGCGCCACCAGCAACGATGCAGCGCGGATGCTCATTGGGTTCCTCCCGCAACGCTGCGAGACGTTCCGGCAAGAGCCGTACTCGACGAGTGGCGCTCGGGAAACCGGTGGGAGGGGTGACGGCACCGGGTCTGGCAGCGGCGGGCCTTTCGGCCTCGTCGTGGCGTGGTCGAATGGGCCCGGCAACTTTTTCATACCGATGGCACAAATTCCGCTGCCGCTGCGGGTTGCGGGCCCGCTTCCGGCCTGAACCCCCCTTCCCGGACGAGCCGCCGCGCCATGCAGGCGCCAACGCTTCGGGTTATGTTGTCGAGGGCTTTTCTCCGCCACCTTGCCGCCGCGCTTTCGGACACGACCGGTGGACGCTTGCGGCTGAACTATCGTCTGCCTGCTACAACCGGAGGGATGACCGGATGTCAGGAGCGGAACGCGTCACTCTAGCAACGTCGCTGCGTCGCGGTCCCGTCGGACGGGCGGGTCTGCTGGCCTTGCTCCTTGTCTGGCCGGTGGGGGGCTTCGCGCAGGGGCAGGATGCGGGTGCCGAGGCGTACGAGGTCCAGCGCGGGGACACGCTGTGGGGCCTCGCCGTGCAGTATTTGGCCAGCGGTCGCCGTTGGCAGGACATATACGCGCTCAACCGCAGCGCGGTGCGGGATCCCAACCTCATCTTTCCCGGCCAGGTGCTCACGCTGCCGTCGGCCGCCGTGGCAGCCGTTGCGGAACGCCTGGCTGCGTCGCCCCAGGAGGATGCACGCCCGGGTCGGTCGTTCCAGGAGAACCCCTTTGCCGGGCCGAGTGTTTTCGACCGGTCTCCGGAGCGCGGCGTGACGCTTGGCAGGTTCGAGGTCGAGTTCAGCGGCGAAGAGCCGCTCGTGTCGCGCAGCGACTTCTATGGGGCTCCTTTCATAGCCACGGCCGTTGAGCTCGATCCGATAGCGACGACCGCGCGCATGGTCGGGCAGAATCCCCTCAGCCTTCGCCTCCCCGCCACGATTCCTCTGAACCGCCAGGTCGTGCTGCTGCTGAGAGGTCTACGTGTGGAGGCGGGCCAGGAGCTGCTCGCCTTCAAGTGGAGACGGCGCGTGCGGCCGCACGGCACCGTCGCCGAGCCGGTGGCCATGCTGACCGTGCTCGAGGCCGGAACGGATTCCGCCCGCGCACGGGTGAGGCAGGTGTTCGGCGCGTACGAAGTTGGCGATCCGGTGATCCTCCCGTCTGCCTACCCGGCCAGCCCGCCGGTCGCCTTGCAGATGGAGGAGAACGGGATCACCGGACGCGTCCTCGGGTTCACCACCAAGCATCCGCTGCTCGGTCTGAGTGATGCGGCCTTTCTGGATGTCGGCGCGGCGAATGGGGTCGAGCTGGGGGACGAGTTCGCGGCCTTCTCGACGGACGTCCTGCATCCGGGATCCGCCTCGCTCACCGATGCGCTGGCGCTGCTGCGTGTCGTTCGGGTGCGGGAGGGCACGGCCACCGCGCTGTTGGTGAGGTTACGGGACGTCGGCACAGCCGCCGGCTCGCCGGTTCGGCTCGTCGCACAAGCCGTCCCGAGCGGTCCTTGAGCGCTGGCGGACTCGCCCCGGACGGACCGGACGCCGCCACGATGATCCTCTCTCTCCATCTGCTTGCTCTCGGGCTGTACGCGGCCGCATGGGTGCTGCAGCTGAGGGAGTTTCGGCGGGGTAGGGAATCCGGCCATGGAGGGGTGCGGATCACGGCGGGAGGGTTCGCTGCTCACGCCGCAGCCCTGGGGCTCTTCACGCTGACCTACCGGAGCCTTCCGCTCATCGGGCTGGGTCCCGCGTCCAGCTCGCTCGCCCTGGTCATGGTCCTCTTCGTCCTGGCCGCATCCATCCACGCGGATTTGCGCCCCGCCGGCCTCTTCTTGCTTCCCCCCGTTCTGCTTCTGGTCGGTCAGGCCGTGCTGGTGGGCGTCGGGCCGACGGCCGGACAGCTCGCCTTCCGGGGTCCCTGGTTCGTCCTTCACGTGACGGCGGCCTTCCTGGGATACGCCGGGCTGGCCGCGGCGTCGGCGGCCGCGATCATGTACGTGTTCCAGTTCCGCGCGCTGAAGCGAAAGGAGTTCGGATCCGTCTTCCGTTTCTTTCCACCGCTGGATTCCCTGGATCGGCTCAACAAGGTAGGGCTGGCTGTCGGTTTTCCTGCTCTGACCGTGGGCCTGTTGGCCGGATGGAGCTGGACGCTGACGTTCGGGCTTGGCCTCGCCCTGGAGGATGCGCAGACGATCCTGGGCATGGTAACCTGGGTGGCGTACCTGATCGCCATCGCCGCTCGGCTGAGGCCGGGGCCGCACGGTGAGCGAGCGGCCGCGATCAGCGCCGCCGCCTTCGTCGTGACCCTCGCCGCGTTCCTCGCCCTTCGTCTCCTGGCGGGCGAACCGGACTTCTTCCTGTAGGATCGTCGGACGCAGCGATGGGGGAGCGCGAGGTGGACGGGGCCGCGATGACGATCACGCTGGTCGGCGCCAATCACACGACCGCACCGATCGAGTTTCGCGAGCGCGTGCACGTGGACGTGGAGAGCGTGGGGGAGGTGGTCTCACGTCTCGTGGGCCGGGCCGGGATCGAGGAGTGCGTCATCCTCTCCACGTGCAACCGCACCGAACTCTATCTTCATGTCTCGGACGCGCGGTCCGGCGCGCGAGCGGCGCTCGAGGCGCTGACCGCGCGCGCCGGCCTGGCGCCCTCCGACGCGGAGGCCTTCGTCTACCGGCACCACGGCTACGAGACGGTGGTGCACCTCTTTCGCGTGGCCGCCAGTCTGGATTCGCTCGTCCTCGGGGAGGCCGAGATCCTCGGGCAGATCGGCGATGCGTATGAGGCCGGCCTGCAGATGCCCGAGGGCGTGGGTCCCGTGCTGCACCGGCTCTTCCAGTCGGGCCTGGCCGTTGGGGGGGCCGTGCGTTCGGAGACCAAGCTCGGCCGCGGCGCCGCGTCGATTCCGTCCGCGGCCGTGCGGCTCGCCATCAAGGTCTTCGGCTCTCTCGAGGGTAGGACCGCCGTGGTTCTCGGCGCCGGCGACATGGGTGAGACTACCCTGCGGTGCCTCCTGGTGGAGGGCGCTTCCGACGTTCTCGTGGCGAACCGGACTCCCGAGCGGGCCGCCGAGACCGTGGCGAGGGTAGGGGGGCGGGCCGTGTCGATGGATGAGTTCTGGCGCTCGTTGTCGAGTGCGGACGTCTTGGTCACGTCGACGGCGGCTACGAGCCCCGTGATCACCTCGACGGATCTGGCGGCGGCCCGCGGCGCCACCGCCTCGCCCCTCGTGGTGCTCGACATCGCCCTGCCGAGAGACGTCGAGCCGGCCGTAGGCGAGCTTCCGGCGGTCTTCCTCTACAACATCGATGATCTGCAGAAAGTGGTAGGGGCCACACAGGAGGCCCGTGCGGCCGAGGTGAGCTCTGCAGAGGAGGTGATCGCCGACCACGCCCGGAGGTTCTGGCGCTGGTACAGGGCGCGGGAAGCGGCACCGGTGATCCGGGGTCTGCGGGCGCACGCGGAGGCCATTCGACGCGAAGAGGTGGAGCGGCTGCTCGCAGGCCTCGATGGGCTTGGCGACGGTGACCGCCGGCGCATAGAGGCTTCCATGCGGCGCATGCTGAACAAGCTGCTTCACCCGTCCACCGTGGCGGTGCGCCGAGCGGCGCTCGATCCGGGCGGGCTCGGCTTCCTCGAGGGCCTGAGGAACGCGCTCGACCTTCCCCCACTCCCCCCCGACGAGGCGGGCAATCGATGAGAGGAAGAGCCTTGGTAACGGGTGGTGCCGGCTTCATCGGATCTCACGTGTGTGATGCCTATCTCGCTGATGGGTGGGAGGTCACGGCACTCGACGACCTGAGCGCAGGGAAGCGGGAGAATGTGCCGCGCGGGGCGTCGTTCGCGCATCTGGACATCCGGTCGCCTGAGCTGTGCGATCTGCTGCTGGAAGGACAGTTCGACGTGGTCAACCATCACGCGGCGCAGGTCGACGTGAGGGTATCGGTAGCGCGTCCGCGGGAAGACGCCTCGATCAACGTGGACGGCTTCCTGAACGTTCTGGAGGCGTCCAGACAGGCAGGCGTCGCTCGCGTCGTGTACATCTCTTCCGGAGGGGTCGTCTACGGAGAGGCGGACGACCTGCCGGTCGAGGAGACGCGAGAGAAGGGACCCCTCTCTCCGTACGGCGTGAGCAAGCTGACCGGCGAGCACTACCTCTACTACTACCGGGTCGTGCACGGGATGACTTCCGTGTCCCTGCGTTACGCCAACGTGTTCGGCCCCCGGCAGGATCCTCACGGCGAAGCGGGCGTGGTGGCGATCTTCGCCCGCCGAGCTCTGCGCGGACAGCAGCTGATCGTCTACGGTGACGGGGAACAGACCCGCGACTACGTGTACGTGAAAGACGTGGCCCAAGCGAACGTTCTGGCGGCAACGCTGGAGCTGCCCGGTTTGGGCTCCTTGGACGACTTCGCCTTCAACGTGGGCACGGGAAGGGAGACGAGCGTGAACGAGTTGGCGCGCCGAACCGCCGAGGTCTCGGGTCGGGAGTTGGATGTGAAGAGGGAGCCGGCCCGGCCGGGCGAGCTCCTGAGGAGCGCTCTCGACGTTCGCAAGCTCCGCGCTGCGGGTTGGTCTCCGGCCTTCAGCCTGGAGGAGGGGCTCGCCGAGACCTACGCGTGGGTCGCCGAATCCGAGGGTGTCGAATCCGAAGGTGCGGCGTGAGCGCGGCCGTGATGGTACTCGCGGCGCTCCTTCAGGATGCCCGATTTCCCGAATCTCCCTGGGACATGGTGACCGGTGCCACGCCCGCCACGAAGATCGTCCTCCTGGTGCTGCTGGTTTTCTCTCTGCTCTCCTGGGTCCTCATCTTCTGGAAGTGGACCGAATTCCGGCGAGTACGGGAAGAGGGGGACTCGTTCGTGCGGGAGATGGAGAGCTCGGCCGGGTTGGCGGATGTCTACGGAGCTCTTCGCGGACTGGACGAGTCCCCGTACACGCGCGTGTTCCGACAGGGTGTCAACTTCTTCACGGAGCTTCGACCGCGGGCGCTGACGGAGCCTGCCGACGCATCGCACGGACTGTCGTCCACGCAGCTCGACACCCTTTGGCTGGTGCTGGAGAAGGGGCTCGCGCAGGAGCGTGATGACCTTTCACACGGCCTGACGTGGCTGGCGATCATCGGCTCAGTGAGCCCGCTGCTCGGCCTGATGGGCACCGTGATCGGTGTGATGAACTCCTTCATCGGGATCACGGCCCGCGGTAGCTCGAGCATCGCGGCCGTGGCGCCGGGAATCGCCGAGGCCCTGATCACGACGGTCGTGGGACTCGCGGTCGCGATTCCCGCCGTGATCGCCTACAACCATTATGCGGCGAAACTGGGCCTGTTCACGAGCGAACTGGAAGGCTTCGCGAGCGAGTTCGTGGGAACGCTCGCCCGGGAGGGTTGGTTGTGAACCGGAACAGGCAGGCGACGAACGGCCTCCCGGTGCGGGCCGAGATCAACGTGACCAGCCTGGTGGATGTCGCCTTTATTCTGCTCATCATCTTCATGATTACCGCGCCGATCCTGCAGGGCGGAGTGGAGATCGAGATTCCGCGCGCTCCGGCCGCGCCTCTACGTGCGAGCGAAGGGATCGTGATCACGATCGACCGGACCGGCCGGATCTACCTGGACGACACGCCCGTGACGATGGAGGAGTTCGACGCCTCCGTCGTCCAGGTGATCAAGCGGCGCGATCCCGAAACCGTGTACGTCAAGGGAGACGCGAACGTTGCGTACGGTGTGGTGTTGAAAGTGATCGGCAAGCTGAAGGAAGCGGAGATCGAGACGGTGAGCCTCGTGGCGGAGCCCGAGGAGGAAGGGCGGGGTGGATAGCTCGACCAAGCTCTTGAGCACTGAGTCGGCACGGCGGACGGGCGCCGGGCTCTTGAGCCGGCTTCCACGCTCGGCCGTCGCCGGATCCGTGATCATCCACCTGATCGCTGTCGTCGTGCTCTTCCGGGCCCCTTCCTCCCTCGAGGCGATTCCGCCGCGTTCCTACCGTGTGCGGCTGGTCTCCGCCGCCGCGGAGCTGGCCCCTCGGCTCGAGCGGCCCTCGCCGCCGAAGCCGGCGGCGGAAGAACGGCGCGAACGCCGGCCGGAGCTCACGCCGCAGCGCCGGCGACCTACGGAGCCGGTGGTCAAGAAGGAGCCGGATGAGCAACCCGTCCGGCCTCCCGCGGCGGCGGAGGAGAGCGGCGAGGAGACGGTGAACGTTCAGCTGGACGGCGCGGTCTTCGCGTTTCCCGAGTACCTGGAGAACATCGTCCGTCAGATCAACCGCTACTGGAGGCGGCCGACGGGCGGTCGTCACCTTCGAGCGGAGATCGTCTTCGTCATTCACGAGGACGGCTTGGTGAGCGATATCGGATGGGCCCAGCGATCCGGCGATCCGGCTTTCGATCTCGAGGCCCAGGGCGCCGTGGAGGCTGCCGGCCGTAGCCGGGCTTTCGGGCCGCTCCCCAAGGGCTACGCTCGGGATCGCCTGCGCGTTTCCTTCTACTTCGACCCGAGGAGCTGAGGTGCGGCATCGCCGGCCGTCCGCCCGGCGCGCCGGCATCGCTTGCTTCGTGCTGCTCGTTTCGGTCCTGGGGGGCGTCTCGAGAGCCACCGCCCAGGAAGGGGTGCGGCTGGGGATCACGTATCGTCCCGGCTTCGTTCCCGCCCTCGCCCTGACGGACGTTCAGACCGACGCCGCCTTCGCCGTGGTGGCGGCCGCCATCGACTCGATCTTCGCACGCGATCTGGATTACTCCGATCGCTTCGAGATGCTGCCCGTTCCGGATTCCCTTGTTGTCGGCTCGGGCATCAACTACGGGTTGTGGAACCAGCTGGGCGCTGTCTGGCTGGTGGAAGGCACCCTCATGGTGAACGGAGGGCAGGCTGTCCTCCGGGTGGGACTGCACGACGTGGTGTACGGCTCGCTCAAGAACGTCCAGGCGTTTGCCCTGCCTCCCGTCGCTTCCCCCGGCTTCCGGATGGCCGTGCACCGGATCTCCGATGCGGTCGTCGAGTGGGCCACCGGTGAGCCTGGGATGGCGGCGAGTCGGATCGCCTTTTCGCGCCGGGCACCCGATGGGACGTCGGACGTCTACGTCATCGACAGCGATGCTATCGGCATCCGGCGGGTGACCTTCCGCAACGCCCTCGTCTTCTCCCCGGCCTTCTCGCCGGAAGGGACGCACGTGCTCTACCAGTACCTGTCCAATTCGGGCGATGAGTCGGCGATCTACGAGACCGAGCTGGCGGGTGGGGGTTCCCGTGCGGTGGCGAGCGGCGGCCAGCTGTATCTGACACCCACGTACTCGCCCGACGGGACCCGGATCATGTACGCCCACTCGACGGGGAGGGGGACGGAGATCTTCGAGGTCGAGCGCGCCGGAGGCCGTCCGCGGGCCGTCACGAGCACCCCGGCCGGAGACGCGGTCGGTCCCACGATCGCACGGGACGGCCGGCGCTTTGCGTTCACGGCGAGCGCGGTCGGGGCACCCCAGATCTACGTGCAGGGTGGGGCCGGCGCGCGGCCGCAGCTCATCAGCCGCTTCGTTCGGGGCGCCGACAGCTACGCGACTTCACCGGACTGGAACCCGAGGGACGAGCAGATCGTGTATCAGGCTCGGGTCCAGGGCAGGTTCCAGATCGTCGCCGTAAACGCGAACGGCACGGAGATGCATCTGCTCACCGCCGAGGGTCGCAACGAGGATCCGAGCTGGGCGCCTGACGGTCGCCACGTCGTGTTCGCCTCCGACCGTGGAGGCTATCGCGGACTCTGGGTGCTCGATACGGTGACGGGAAGGGTCCGGAACCTCGTGCGGAATCACGACGATCGGCTACCGGATTGGTCGGGCCCGTTGGCCGATGATGAATGACGGAGCCGGAGGTGTCGCGGACCGGGAGAACCAGCTTGGCAGAGTCGGCCGGAACGTCTAGCTTGGAAACGCGGCGGACGGGATGCGGTTCTCGACCCCAGATTCACCCATCAACCAACGGTGAGGCTTACCGCTGAAGGAGATGAGCATGCGTCAGACGGTCCGCTGGACGGCGTTGGCCGGTGTACTCCTCTTTGGCATGGTGGCGTGCGGATCGAATCCGCCACCAGACGTCGAGCCGGCGACGGATGAAGCTCCGCCGGCCGAGTCCCCGGGTCCCGATCCGGCCGAACTGGCCGAGGCAGCCGCGAGATCGATTTGCGAACAGGCGGCCACGGCGGCTCGGCAGGGCGACTACGAGCGCGCCAGGCGACTGTACAACGAGGCGATCTCGGAGTACTCGGGTACCGATTGCGCGCGCGGTGCGGGCGCTCAGATCGCCCGGATCGACGCGATCGAGACGATCCAGGAGCGCATTCTCTTCGCCTTCGACAGAGCGGAGCTGAGCAACGAGGCGGTGGCGATCCTCGACAGGAAGGTTGAAGTGCTGCGGAGTCACCCGAACGTGCAGCTCACGATCGAGGGGAACTGCGACGAGCGCGGGTCCATCGAGTACAACTTTGCGCTGGGCATGCGGCGCGCCATGGCCGCGAAGAACTACCTCGTCGGCCTGGGGATCGCCGAAGATCGCCTCCGGACGGTGAGCTTCGGAAAGGAGCGACCGCTGGATCCGGGTCACAACGAGGCGGCATGGGCGCTGAATCGCCGGGACGACTTCATCATCCCGAACCCGAATGCTCTCTGATCGGGCGGGGGGTCGGCGGATGAGTGTGGGATCTCGAGCTGTGAACTGCCGGATGGTCATGGTGCCGCTGGCGCTTCTGTGCGGGGCGTGCGCCAGCAAGGGCGATCTGCAGCAGCTCGAGACGAACATGCTGTCGGAGATCCGAGCGCTCCGGGCCAGCCAGGACAGCCTGAACCGCGAGCTTCGGGGCGCGTTCCTGGATAGCCTCGAGACGCAGCAGCAGCGACAGGCGCGGGGCACATCGCAGCAGCAGCGACAGCTGGACGAGGTCCAGCGTTCGCTGGCGCAGATCCTGGATCTCCTCGGGCAGATCCAGCGGGAGATGGAATGGGGCGCCGCCGGTCGAGCGGCCGTCGTACCGCTGCCGGCCGGTCCGGCTCCGGCCGCCGGCGAGGGTGGTGATGCCGGCGAGGGGGCGCCGCTGTACAACTCTGCGCAGAACCAGTTCAACCGGGGCGCGTACGAGACGGCTCGAACGGGCTTCGCGGAGTTCCTTCGGCTCTATCCGGGCGATGAACTCGCTCCGGACGCGCAGTTCTATCTGGCGCGCACGTATGAGGAAACGGACGACGCGGACGCGGCGCTCGCCGAGTACGCTCGCGTGCTCGAGCTGTACCCTAACTCGCGCCGGGCGCCCTCAGCCCTGTACGCGAGCGGGCGCATCGAGCTCGATCGGGGCAACACGCAGGACGCCGTCGAGTTCTTTTCGCGCGTCGTTCGGGGGTACCCGAACAGCGACGAGGCCATCTTGGCCCAGCAGCGCCTCAGCGACCTCCGGCGCTAGGCTGACTACTCTAGCGACCTGCTAGCCCACAACCCAGCGACTGCGGCGATTCCGTGCGCTGTCCGAGTTGCGACCACCTCGAGGACCGGGTGATCGATTCCCGGCTCATACGCGGCGGTCGAGCCGTGAGGCGCCGTCGCCAGTGTGCGTCGTGCGCCCGTCGCTACACCACCTACGAACGGCTCGAAGAGGAACCGCTCACGGTACGAAAGCGCGGCGGCGTAGTGGAAGCGTATGAGCGCGCCAAACTCAAGCGCAGCATTCAGGTAGCATGCGCCAAGCGACCGGTGGCCGACGCGATCGACGCGATCGTCGATGAGATCGAGGAGGAACTCCGGGCGGCCGACGGACGGGAGATCGCGGCCGAGCGGATCGGAGAGCTGGTGATGGAACGCCTGTCCTCCCTGGACCAGGTCGCCTACGTCCGCTTCGCGTCCGTGTACCGAAACTTTCAGGAGATGGTGGAGTTCGAGCAGGAGGTACGGGAGCTGGAGAGGCGCCGGCAGTACGAGGTACCGGGCCAGGCCGAGCTTTTCCCTCGCCCGTCGGAGCCGGCCCACGGGTCATCCGGTGAGGAGTGATGCCCCGCGACAAAGCGGAGATGCCGTTCCTGGATCACCTCGAAGAGCTGAGGTGGCGCATCATCTGGAGCCTCATCGCGGTGCTCGTGGGCTCCGTGCTCGGCTTCTTCATTGTGGTCGAGCTCGACGTGATCGGTGTGCTGGAGAGACCCATCCAGGCGCTGCTGCCCGAGCGCCGCCTGGTCTTCACGAGTCCCACTACCCCCTTCTTCGTGAGCCTCAAGCTCGGGATCGCGCTGGGCGTCTTGATGGCTCTTCCGCTCCTCATCTACCAAGCCTGGGCGTTCCTCTCGCCGGCCATGCGCGAGAAGGAGAAAAAGTACGTGATCCCCGGGGCGCTCGGGGCGATCCTTCTCTTTTCGGCTGGCGTGGGGATGGCCTACTTCCTCGCGCTCCCGATCGGTCTTCGCTTTCTGCTGAACTTCCAGGCCGAGAGTCTGTCTCCGCTCATCACCATCGATGAGTACCTCCGCTTCGCCACGGGCGTCATCCTGGCGTTCGGTATCCTCTTTCAGCTCCCGGTGTTGCTCGTCGTGCTGGGACTGCTCGGCATCGTGACTCCCGAGACGCTCACGAAGTACCGGCGGCACGCGATCGTCATCCTGGCGGTTCTGTCGGCGATGCTGACGCCCGCCGATCCGGGAACGATGCTCATGCTCCTCATGCCGATGGCCCTGCTGTACGAGCTCTCCATCTGGCTGACCCGACTGGTGCTGCGGTCGAAGAGCTCGGGTGCCGCGGAGCGCTCTTCGCTACCGTCCGAGTGACTTCCGCTCGCCGCGCTCTCCGGGTTCTCGCGGCGTGGGCGCTGATTGCGGCTATCCACGCCGCATGGAGGGGCTCGCCCGCTTTCTCACAGGAGGGTGAGGCGGCGCGTGACTCCGTGGCGCAGGACTCGCTGGCGATGCCGGGCGGGAGGGCGCCGCTCGACCTCGATCGGCGCGGCTTGCCCGCGGACACCGATTCGGTGGTCGTCGACTCCGCGCGTGTGACGGATGCGGCCGCTCGCCGGCAGGCGCTCAGCGAGGGAGGCTTCCCGACCCGGGATGACCTGTTCGCCGAGCTTGCAAGGCTTCCAGGCTTTCGAATGCTCGAGTATCGCGGCGTGCGCGTCGAGCTGGATCTGGAGCTCGAGTCCGTTCGGCTGTTGGGTGAGGCCCAGGCCAACTACACGGAAGCCGTGCTGCGCGCCGACTCGATCACCTACCTGGCGCGGTCGCGCTTCATCTCGGCGCTTGGGGCCATCGCGCTGCTCGGACCGGAGCAGGCCGAGGTCGTGAGCGACTCGGGCCCGCTCTACTACGATATCGCGACGCTGAAGGGGACGATCTTCGATGCGGAGACGCAGTTTTCCGAGCGTGGCGCGACCTGGCGTGTGAGGGGGGACGCGATCCCCGCGGGTACCGACACCCTGTTCGTGCTCTCCGGCGCCTTCACGTCCTGCGAGATCGAGCCGCCGCACTACACCTTCAAGGCCGGCCAGATCAAGCTCGTGAACCAGAACACGATCGTGGCGTGGCCGGTGACCCTGTACGTGGGCAACGTACCGATCGCCTGGCTGCCCTTCTTCGCCCAGGACATCCGGCCCGGCCGCCGAAGCGGCCTCCTTCCGCCCCGCTTCGGGATCAGCGACATCCTGGACACCGGTGGCATCGGCAGGCAGATAACCGACTTCGGCTACTACTGGGCGATCAGCGATTTCATGGATGCCCAGTTCACGGTCGACTGGTTCAGCGGCCGCTTCACCCGGCTGAACGGCGCCTATCGATACAAGTTCTTGAAGAACTTCTTTCAGGGTAATCTGCTCGCGAGCTACAGCTTCGGGGAGACCGGCAAGAACCTGGCGTTCCGCCTCAACCACCAGCAGGATCTCGCGCCGGAGACACGCCTCGGCTTGAAGCTCCAGTACGTGCAGGACACGAAGGTCTTCGAGGACCAGAGCTTCGACCCCCGCGTGCAGACGGCGATCATCGACTCCGATTTGGGCCTCAGCCACCGCTTCGGCTTCGGAAACGTGTCGCTGAGCGCGAGACGGCGGCAGTTCCTGGCGGAGGATGGCCGCGTGGACCTCACGCTTCCGTCGGTGAACCTCAGCTTCTCTCCCGTAACGCTCTTTCGCGCCCCGAGGAGCCGGCAGGGTGCGTTCAGCAACGTGAACTGGAGCGGCAGCCTCAACTTCGCGCGGACCGAGCAGACGCGCGATCTGGGGACGGACACTCGGACGACCACCGCCGGCGCGACGAGCAGCCTTACGCTGAGACAGCTCAACCTGAACGGGTCGGTGCGGTTCAACGATCTTCTCACGGTGCCCGCCGACTCCCTGGGGAACGACCTGGACGATGAGCTCCGATCGACCCTGAACTGGAACGTGGGGATGAACTACCGCATCGGCCTGATCGGATCCACGACGCTCCGTCCGCGCATCGCTGTGGACGGGGCGCTCTTCCGCTCGGACAGCACTTTGCGGGACTTCATTGCGGTGCCGACCCGCTTCAACATCGGCGTCGTGCTCACCACCGACATCTTCGGCTTCTTTCCGGGGTTCGGCCCCTTCTCCAGTATCCGGCACAAGATCTCACCGCAGGTTTCCTGGACGTTCGCGCCGGCGGTCAGCGTGCCGGACTCGCTCGCCGGGCTGCCCGGCTTTCCCGTGCGGGCCGGAAGCGCCCAGAACCGCCTGACGATCAACTTCAACCAGACCTTCGAGGCGAAGCTGAAGCGGCGGGTGCAGCAGAGGTTCGAGGAGGAGGAGCGCGTGGAGCAGGGCCTCGAGGAGGAGATCGAAGAAGCAGAGCCCGCCCAGGAGCTGCCGGCGGGTGGTGTCGCGGAGGACTCCGTCTTCTTCGAGGGACGTGAAGAGGAGC
>DAOVWI010000057.1 GCA_030636765.1 Gemmatimonadales bacterium | reverse complement strand
GATCGCCACGACCGCTCCGGCCCTGGTCAGCTCGCTGGCGATCGCGAGTCCGATGCCGCGGGCCGCTCCCGTGACGATCGCGACCCTTCCGTCGAGTTCCGGCATGCGTAGTCCTCCTTATCTTGGCCCTACCTAACAGGTCGACCCACCTTCAGCGACCTGCCAGAGTCCGCAGGGCATCCAGGTCGCCGACGGCCTGTCCCTGTAACGATCGGTCGATGCGCCGTAGCAGGCCGGTCAGCACGGTGCCGGAGCCGATCTCGACGTATCGGAGAGCTCCAAGCGTGCGGGTCCGCTCGATCCCCTGGGACCAGCGCACGGGGCTCGTGAGCTGCCGGACGAGCAGATCCCGGGCTTCGGCGGCCGTGCGGACGGGCTCAGCCGACACGTTGGCGATGACCGGGAAGCGTGGATCGGCGATATCGGTCTCGCTCAGCGTCGCCCCGAGCTCCACACGGGCGCCCTCCATCAAGGGAGAGTGAAAAGCGCCGCTCACGTTGAGTGGGATCACCCGTCGAGCCCCGACCTCCAGCAGGCGCTCCCCCGCCCGCGAGACCGCCTTGGCCTCGCCGCTGATGACGATCTGTCCTGGCGCGTTGAAGTTTGCGGGGACCACCGTTCCCTCGGTTTCCCGGCACACGACGCCTACCGGGTCCGGGTCCAGTCCGAGCACGGCGGACATGGCGCCCGGAAGCTTCCGGCCCGCCTCCGCCATCAGCTCGCCGCGCCGTCGCACGATCCGGAGGGCATCCTCGAAGCTCAGCGCTCCCGCGACGAGGTAGGCGGTGAACTCTCCGAGCGAGTGGCCGGCCGCCAACAGGGCTCCCTCGCGGACGGCTCTTGGCAGAGAGCACCACACCGCGTAGCTGTGAAGCAGCAACGCGGGCTGCGCGTTCTCGGTGCGCGTGAGACGTTCGTCGGGCCCCTTCCAGCAGATGTCGCTCAGGGGTACACCGAGCAGTTCATCCGCACGAGCATAAAGTTCAGCCACTTCCGTAAGCTCCGCGGCGAGGTCGGATCCCATGCCAACGAACTGGGATCCCTGTCCTGGGAGCAGGAAGGCGGTTCCGCCCCAGCCGCTCACCGGACGGTTCCGATGCCGGCCAGCCTTCTCGCCCTCACGCGAGCGATTCGAGATCCAGGGCCATGTCGCGCACCATGCTGGACTCCGCGCTCCGATACGCGACCCGGACCGCGTTCTTGATCGCCCGCGACGGTGATGCGCCGTGGCACACGATCGAGACGCCCCGCACCCCGAGGAGCGGCGCGCCGCCGTACTCGGCGTAGTCGAGGACGTGAACGATCTGCTGAACCCGGCTCTTCTTCCAGAGACGCCCGCTCGGATGTCGTAGCAACCCGATCACGAAAGCCGCGATCGACTCGTAGAACTTCAGCAACGTGTTGCCCGCGAATCCGTCGCAGACGAGGACATCGCAGACCCCCTCGATGATCTGGTGACCCTCGACGTTGCCCACGAAGTTGAGGGTCGGGTCCGCTGCCAGCAGCGCATACGCGTGCGTTGTCGTATCCCCGCCTTTCTCGGGCTCCTCGCCGACGTTCAAGAGTCCGACGCGCGGTTGCTCGATGAGGCGCAGGTCACGGACGTAGACGGAGCCCAGGTGCGCGAACTGGTGAAGTTGACGCGCCTTGCAATCGACGTTGGCGCCTACGTCGAGCACCAGCACGGGCGATTTCGTGGTCGGGAACATCGCGCCCACGGCGGGCCGGTCGACCCCGGGAAGCGCGCCGAGCACGAGGACGGACGCCGCCATGACGGCCCCCGTGGAGCCAGCCGAGATGAACGCGTCCGCCTCGCCCGAGCGCTGCAACTCGAGTCCGACGACGATCGAGCTGTCCCGCTTGCGCCGCACGGCGAGCGCCGGGGCCTCATCCATCTCGATCGACTCGGACGCAGGCACGACATCCACCCTCGGGTCGGCGGCGGTGGGAAGAACGGCCCCGATGCGTTCGGGATCGCCGACCAGCGCGATTCGGATGTGTTCCGGGAGCTCGGCGAGGGCCGCCAGTGCTCCGGCTACGGGCACCTCGGGTGCCGAGTCACCGCCCATGGCGTCGACGGCGATCGTACGCTGGGGCCCGGTGTGTGGCCCCGACTCGACTTCCACGGAGCGGGGGGCGCCGGGTTCCGTTAGTACTCCTCGACGGGAATCACCTCGCGGTCGCCGTAGTAGCCGCAGCTCGTGCAGACGCGGTGCGGCCGGCGTGGATCCCCGCACCGGGGGCACGGCTGGAGCGAGCTTGCGTCGGCCTTGTAATGGGTTCGGCGCTTTCGCTTTCTTTGCTTGGAGGTTCGCCTCTTGGGAACCGCCATCTCTATCCTCCTCGCGTGATCGCTAAGTCTTGTGCTGAGTTTCGTCCGGTTTCGGCGCGGTCAGGCTGCCGGAATGAACAGCCCTGTCGCTACGCGCGCAACTTTCGGAGAACTTCCCACCGTGGGTCGAGCTCCGCCGTCTCGCAGTCGCACGTGTCCGAGTTCAGGTCGGTGCCGCAGTGTGGGCAGAGACCTCTGCACTCTTCCCGGCAGAGCGAGAACTCGGGGATCACGACGAGGAGCTCCTCTCGCACCATCGGACCGAGGTCCAGAGGGTCTTCCTCTCTCTGTAGCGGGTACAGTCCTTCGTCCGCTGCGTCCGGCTCGAGTCCCGGCTCGACGAAGAACCGGTAGGGAACCTCGAGGCGCCGCTCGTTCTCGGTCAGACAGCGCCGGCACGTCAGGCGGATCAGCGCGTCCAGCGAGCCCTCGACCCGAACGCCGCCCGAGCGAGTGGCCCGGGCCGTGAACGAGACCCCCAAGGGCTCCACGAAGCGGAGCCGGGTCTCCGTCCACGGGGGCGCATCCGGCCGCATTCTGCCCGATCGATGGATCGGGCCTTCCGCCAGGCTTCGCAGATCGATTTCGAACATCACGGACATCGTGTCGAACGCCGCGCCTGTGCTTCTATGTAAGGTCCTTCTCGGCAAAGAAAAACGCTACCTCCAGCCGCGCGTTCTCGGGCGAGTCGGACGCGTGTATCGCGTTACGCTCCTTGCTTTCCGCGTAGAGCGCGCGCACCGTGCCGGGCGCCGCTTCGGCCGGATCTGTCGCCCCGATGAGCTCCCTGAGCCGCGTCACCGCGTCCTCTCTCTCGAGAGCCAGAGCCAGGACCGGTCCCGAGGTCATGAAGTCTACCAGCGATGTGAAGAAAGGTTTCCCGCGGTGGACCGCATAGAACGCTTCCGCGCGCTCCCGGTCGAGACGTACCACTCTCCCCCCGACAATCCGAAAGCCATCCCCCTCCAGCTGCGCGATGATCTTCCCCGTCTTGCCACCGCTGAATGCGTCCGGCTTGACGATCGCGAGGGTCCTCGCATCACTCATGTCCTTCTCTCACCTCCCTGGCCTCACAAATCTCATCCGCGTCGCGTCACACAACCGCCTGGAGCGCGTCCACGATGTCGGCGGGCCGCTCGGCGACGGCGATGCCGTTCTCCCGAAACGCGCGGGTCTTCTCCTCGGCTGTACCCTCGGAGCCCGAGATGATGGCGCCGGCGTGCCCCATCCGTCGACCGGGCGGCGCCGTCTGGCCGGCGATGAAGCCGACGACCGGCTTCGTCATGTTCTCGGACACGAAGCGAGCGGCCGTCTGCTCGTCCGTCCCGCCGATCTCACCGATTATCACCACCCCATCGGTCTCGGAATCCGCCTCGAACGCCCGCAGGCAATCCACGAAGTCGGTGCCGATGATCGGATCTCCACCGATGCCGATACTCGTCGACTGCCCGATGCCGGCGCTGGTCAGCTGGAAGATCACCTCGTAGGTGAGGGTGCCCGACCGGCTCACGATGCCGACTCGGCCCGGCAGGACGATCTGACCCGGCAGGATTCCCACCTTGCAGATCCCGGGCACGATGAGCCCTGGACAGTTCGGGCCGACGAGCCGGCAGCCGCGCTCCTCGATGTACGGCATGACCCGCATCATGTCGGCCACCGGGATCCCCTCGGTGATGCAGACGATGAGTTCGATCCCGCTGTCGGCGGACTCGAGGATGGCATCCGCGGCGAACGACGCCGGCACGTAGATGACCGAGGTGTTCGCGCCGGCCTCCTCGACCGCATCGACCACGGTGTTGAATATCGGAACGTCTGCGTCGAAGGTCTGGCCGCCCTTGCCGGGTGTGACACCCGCTACCAGCCGCGTGCCGTAGTCCCGCATCTGCCGCGCGTGGAACGAACCGTCCCTGCCGGTGATGCCCTGTACGACCAGTCGCGTGTGCTCGCCAATGAAGATCGCCATCGGTCTCTCGCCGTTATTGTACGCCGGCCGCCCGTACGGCTCGCTGGACAGCCCTATCCATGTCTGTATCCGCCTCGAAGCCGGCGACTCCCAGAATCCCCACCGCCTCGTCCTCGTTGGTTCCGGTCAACCGGATCGTCAGCGGCACCCGGAGCTCCAGACGACTCGTGGCCTCCACGATGCCGTTCGCCACATCGTCGCACCGGGTGATGCCTCCGAAGATGTTGAACAGGATGGAGAGCACGTTGGGGTCGCCGGCCATGATCTCCAGGGCGCACACCACCTTCTCCGGGTTGGAGGATCCACCGATATCGAGAAAGTTGGCCGGGTCGCCGCCGTAGTACTTCACCAGGTCCATCGTCGCCATGGCCAGGCCGGCGCCGTTCACGCAGCATCCGACGCTTCCCTCCAGCTTGATGTAGCTCAGACCGGCTTCCCTGGCTCGTCGCTCCGACGGCGCCTCGGCGTCCTCGTCACGCATCGCCTCGAGGGCCGGGTGCCGGAAAAGGGCGCTGTCGTCGATGTTCATCTTGGCGTCGATCGCCAGCACCTCGCCCGAGGATGTCGAGATGAGCGGGTTGACCTCTGCCAGGGTGGCGTCGGCGGATCGATAGGCGCGCCAGAGGCCCAACAGAACGCCGGCCGCGGGCCGGGCCAGGGACGGATCCGAGAAGAGACGGTATGCAAGCCTCGTGGCCTGATGGTTGAGCAGCCCGTATCGAGGGTCGATCGTCTCCTTGAAGATGGCCTCGGGATTCGTCTCGGCCACCTCCTCGATGTCCACTCCTCCCTCCGGCGAGACCATCATGACCGGCCTCTGCGATACCCGGTCCATGACGATCCCCACGTAGGCCTCGGTGGCGATGTCCGCGGTGGGAGCCACGAGGACCTTCCGTACCGTCAGGCCCTTGATCTCCATTCCGAGGATCAGCCCGGCTGCGTCGCGCGCCTCCTCGGGGTCGGCGGCCAGCTTCACTCCCCCGGCCTTTCCCCTTCCGCCGGCGTGCACCTGAGCCTTGATAACGACGCGACCTCCCAGGCTACGGGCGGCGTCGGCCGCCCCTTCGGGCGTGTCCACCACCTCCGAGTCGGGGACCGGCAGGCCGTGGGCCTGGAAGATCTCGCGTGCCTGATACTCGTGAATGTTCATGACCGTGTGGGCTCCGCCTCCGGGGTGCTCGGTTCGACCGTCGTTCCTGCCAGGCCGTCCAGGGCAGCCGGCGCCTGGTGGAGCTCGGCGATGATCGCTCGCTCGCCGCCCTGCTCCACGAACTCCACGGCCGCCTTCAGCTTGGGGTGCATGCTTCCCTCTCCCAGCTCGCCGGAAGCCAGCAGGGCCCGGCCTTCCTCTGGTGTCAGGTGGCTGATCAGCTCCTGCTCCGGGGTCCCGAAGGCGCGGAAGACACCGTCCACGTCCGTCAGAATCAACAACGTGCTGGCGTCGATCTTCACGGCCAGGATCGCCGCCGCCAGATCCTTGTCGATGACCGCGTCCAGGCCCTCTAGGCCGAGGACCGCGTCGCGGAACACAGGCGTGCCGCCGCCGCCCGCCGCGATCACGATCGTTCCGGCCTCCACGAGCCCGCGCACGACCTCGGCCTCGACGATATCGACGGGATCGGGGCTGGGCACGACCCGTCGCAGCTCGCCACGGCCGTCGGGACGGATCATGGCGCCCTCTGCCTCGAGCTCACCGGCCACGTCGGGTCCGACGGTGCGTCCGACGAACTTGCGCGGCTGGAGGGTGCTCGGGTGATCGAGATCCACGCGCACCTGCGTGATCACCGTAACGACGTTTCGCTCGATCCCGGCTCGCGCCAGGGCGTTCTGCAGAGACTGCTGAATCATGTAGCCGATCCAGCCGGCCGTGCCCGCTACGAGCACACCCAGCGGCAGCTCGTCGACCACGGTGCGCGCCATCTCGTTGCGGAGCAACGCGTCCCCCACCTGCGGACCGTTTCCATGAACGATCGCGATGTCCCATCGGCGGCGTGCGAACTCCATGATTGGCGTGAGGCTCTCGCGGGTGTGCCGGAACTGCGTCGCGATCTCGGCCGGGCCGCCAGCCGGCGAGAGGGCGTTGCCTCCGATAGCGATGACCACGCGTTTGCGCTCGTCCGCTTCCATAGCAGGTCGGCTCGTGGCGTCCCGAAGGCGCTGGAGGGCCCTTCTACAGCCCGACGCCCTCGGCGGGAAGCCGCACCCCTTCGGTGGCCAGGTACTCGGCCAGCTCGGAGTGGATCTCGCGGAGACGCTCGGCGGTGTCCGCCTCGATGCGTACGACGATCACCGGCTGGGTGTTGCTGGCCCGGATGAGCGCCCAACCTCCGTCGAAAAGAACCCGGACGCCGTCGATATCGATCACGTCGTGTGATCGCTTGTAGTGGGCCACGGCGCGCTCGACCACGCCGAACTTGCGCTCCTCGGTGCACTCCAGTCGCAGCTCCGGCGTCGAGGGATACGCCGGGATCCGGGCCGCGATCTCGGAGAGCGTACGCCCTTCCCTGGCCACAAGCTCGGCGAGCCGGGCCGCGGCGTAGATCGCATCGTCAAATCCGAAGTACCTGTCGGCAAAACAGATGTGACCACTCATCTCACCTGACACAGGAGATCCGGACTCGTACATCCGCTCCTTGATCAGGGAGTGGCCGGTCTTCCACATGATGGGAACGCCGCCGGCCCGCTCGATCATCTCCGGCAGGGCCTTGGAACACTTGACGTCGAAGATGATCTCGGCTCCAGGTCGCTCTTTCAGAACATCGAGGGCGTACAGGAGCAGGAGGTGGTCGCCCCGGATGATGTCGCCCTTCTCCGTGACGGCGCCGATCCGGTCCGCGTCGCCGTCCAGGCCGACGCCGAAGGCGGCCCCGGTGGAGATCACCCGGTCGATCAGGTCACGGACGTTCTCGTCGACCGTCGGGTCCGGGTGGTGGTTGGGGAACGTTCCGTCCGATTCGCAGAAGAGCGTGTCCACCTCAGCTCCGGTGGCGCGAAGCGCCTCGGCGGCGACCACGCTCCCCGTTCCGTTTCCGCAGTCGAGCACGAAGCGGACCGGCGGAGCGACGGTGGCCCGGCGGCCGATCTCCTCCACGTACCGTGGGAGGATCTCGACCTGTCGAGTCCTTCCGCTGCCGGTCTCGAAGGCGTCGTCCTCGATTCGCTCCCGCAGGCCCTGGATCGCCTTGCCGTACAGGGAACGGCCTCCGACGGTCAGCTTGATGCCGTTGTACTCCGGCGGGTTGTGCGAGCCCGTGATCTGAATGCCGCCTGCCGCACCCAGCTCGCGCTCCGCGAAGTAGAGCGTGGGCGTCGGCACCGTGCCCACCAAGAGGACGTCCACTCCGGCCCCGTTCAGACCCTCGCACAGCGCGGAGGCCAATTCGGGCGAGCTCGGCCGGTTGTCGTGTCCCACCGCCACCGTCTGGCCCGCGCCGAGCTCACTTCCGTAGGATCGGCCCACCGCCCGGGCGAGTGGCGGATCGAGCGTCTCCCCGACGATGCCGCGGATGTCGTACTCGCGGAAGGCCTCCGCCGGTACCCTCACGGAGCGGGGCCGCCGGCCGTTGGGTTCGCCGGCGCGTCGGGGCGTGGCACCTCGATCGTGGCGGTCGCCGCGGCCCCTCCGACGATGTCGCTTCCGGCCCGCTCGAAGCCGCGAAGTACCGGTCCGGGTAGCAGTCCGAGGAGAAGGACGCCTGCCGCGCACAGGGCGGCCCCGAGCCGGAAGCTGCCGCTGGTGGAGGCCACGGCGTGATCGGCTCCCTCCTCGAAGTACATCTTCCAGACCACCCGGAGGTAGTAGTAGTAGGAGAGGAGGCTGGCCAGGACGAGAGTGACGGCGAGCGTCACCTGTCCGGCGTCGATGGCCGCCCGCAGGATGTACAGCTTAGCCACAAACCCTCCGGTGGGTGGGAAGCCCGCCAGCGACAAGAGGAAGATCAGGAGCCCCAACCCCAGGGCGGGGCGGCGCCACCCGAGACCGCGGAAGTCCGCGAGGTTCATGTGCCGGTCGCCCTTCCCTGCCACCAGGCCGAGGATGGCGAAGGCGCCGAGCGTCATCAGCGTGTAGACCGCGAGGTAGAAGAGAGCCGCGGCACGCCCGAACGCGGTCCCCGCCGCCACACCCACCAGCAGATAACCGGCGTGAGCGACCGACGAGTACGCGAGCATCCGCTTCACGTTGTTCTGCACGAGCGCGACGAGGTTCGGCACGATCATGGTGAGCATGGCGAGCCACCAGACGATTCCCGTCCAGAAGTCCGCCGCGGGCGCCAGCTGCACGGAGAAGACCCGGAGCAGCGCCACGAAAGCCGCTGTCTTCACGCCCACGGCCATGTAGCCGGTGACCGAGGTAGGCGCTCCCTCGTATGCATCGGGCGCCCACATATGGAAGGGTACGGCCGCGACCTTGTAGGCGAACCCGATCAGAAGTAGGAGGACGCCCGCGAGCAGCATCAGTTCTCCCTCGGCCGAGCCCGTCTCCACCCGGTCGACTACGTCGGCGATGTTGGTGTTCCCCGTCACCCCGTAGAGCAGGGCGATCCCGTACAGAAGGAAGGCGCTCGCGAAGGCGCCTACCAGGAAGTACTTGAGGCCGGCCTCGGCGGATCTCGGGTCCGTGCGGTTGAAGCCCGTCAGGATGTAGACGGCGATCGACATCAGCTCGAGGCCGAGAAAGATCAGGAGGAGATCCTGCGCGGCGACCAGCACCATCATCCCGACGGTCGCAAGCAGGAGCAGCGCGTAGAACTCGCCCACCTGCATGCTCTCGCGTCGCTGGTAATCGACCGCGAAGAGGAGGGCGAGCAGGGTGCCGGAGAGGAGAACGAAGTTGGCGGCCAGCCGATAGCCGTCGACCGCCACGAGCCCCGGCCCGGCGTCGACCTCCAACAGCAGCCACAGGTTGGCCCCCGCCGCGACGAGCGTGCCCGCGATGGCCGCGTACGCGGCCCAGGCGCCGCTTGGTTCCGGGCGATCCCCGCGCCGGAAGACGTCGGCGAGCAGGATGCCGAGCGCGGCCAGAGTGAGCAGTGTTTCCGGCAGCAGCGCCACCAGGTAGTCGGCGTTGGAGGAGAAGTCGAGGATCATCGGCCGATCTCCCCTCTCTCTTCCTCCAGGAGCCTGTCCGAGTGATGGGGTGTGGCCGCGCGCTGATCACCCTCTCGCCGCGCCGGCTCGAACGCCACGGCCGGGATCCCCGGCTCCTGATCGGTCTCCATCGGCACGGCCCTCGCCTCCACATAGGCGATAAGCGAGTTCACCGAGGGCGAGATGCGGTCGAGGAACGGCTGCGGGTACACGCCGATCAGCAGGATCAGGCCGAGCAGCGGCGCCAGCACGGCCCGCTCTCGACCGTCAAGGTCGCTCAGCTCGCGGTTCGCGTCGTCCGTGAGCGGATTCAGAATGATCCGCTGGACCATCGGAAGCATGTAGGCGGCGGCGAAGATCACGCCGGTCGTCGCGAGCACGGCGACCACCGGGTATCGCTGGAAGGTGCCGACCAGGATCAGAAACTCGCCCACGAACCCGTTCGTCCCGGGCAGGCCGATCGAGCTCAGCGCGACGACCGTCAGGGCCATGGCGAAGAAGGGCATCACTCTGGCGAGGCCGCCGAAGTCGGCGATGAGACGAGTGTGCCGCCGCTCGTAGATCATTCCGATGAGCAGGAAGAGGGCGCCCGTGGAGATGCCGTGGTTCACCATCTGGAGGATCGCTCCCTCCAGGCTCTGCGGCGTGAGGGCGAAGACCCCCAACATCACGAATCCGAGGTGGGCCACGGACGTGTACGCGATCAGCTTCTTGGCATCGGGCTGCACGGCCGCCACCCACGCGGCGTAGACGATCCCGATCAGCCCGAGCAGCAGGATGACCGCGATCACGCCTCGGTTCATCGCGGCGCTCGGGAAGAGGGGGATCGCGAAGCGCAGGAATCCGTAGACGCCCATCTTCAGGAGAATCCCCGCCAGGATCACGGATCCTGCCGTCGGAGCTTCCACGTGGGCGTCCGGCAGCCAGGTGTGCAGCGGGAACAGCGGCACCTTGATGGCGAAGGCCAGCCCGAAGGCGCCGAAGAGCCAGAGCTGGAGGCGCGGCGGGATCGAGAGGCGAAGGAGGTCGGCGTAGGCGAAGGAGGCCTCGCCGAACTGCTGCTGGTGCAGGTGGACGAGCGCGACGATCGCCACCAGCATGAGCAGCGAGCCGGCGGCCGTGAACAGGAAGAACTTCACCGCCGAGTAGATCCGGCGCTTGCCGCCCCAGATCCCGATGATCATGTACATCGGGATCAGCATCACCTCCCAGAACACGTAGAACAGGAAGAGGTCGAGCGACACGAAGACACCCAGCATGCCCATCATCAGAATGAGGAGGCTCGCGTAGAACGCCCTTTCTCGCCGACCGATCTGTGAGAAGGAGCCGGCTACGACGAGCGGCATGAGCACCGTCGTGAGAAGCAGCATCAGCAGGGAGATGCCGTCCAGGCCGACCGCGTAGCTGATACCCCACCGTTCGATCCACGGGAAGGAGGCTGCGTTCTGGAACTCCGCGGTTCCGGTCGAGAAGGTCCAGAAGAGCGGGAGCGAGAGCGCGAGTGCCACGAGCGTCGTCGCCAGCGCCGTCCAGCGCGCCCTACGCTCCGGTCCGACGAGACACGCGACGGCCCCCGTCAGCGGGACCGCCAACAGCAGGGTGAGGATCCAGTGGGTGCCGTAGAGCGTGCCCATCGTCAGAACGCCAGGCTCCCGAGGATCAGGAGGGCACCGATCATGAACACGAGGATGTACGTGCTCAGGCGGCCGCTCTGCAGTTGACTTCCGGTCCAGCCGGCGATGCGTGACAGGCCGGCGAGCCCGTTTACCGAACCGTCGATCAGCCGATCGTCCACGATCCGCCAGCAGCCGCGCCACAGCGCCAGCAGCGGCCGCACGATGATACGGTCGTACAGCTCGTCCACGTACCACTTGTGGTACAGAACGGCAGCCAGGCCCCGGGGCTCGGGAGCTTGGGCGGCCCGCCGGTAGCGCCGCCGCGACAGCGAGCGGAACACGAGGAGCACTACGGCCACGGCCAGGACGGTTGCCAAGACCGCCCAGAGCGCCTCCCCTCCCCCGAGGGGTGAGGTTAGCGAGAGGCCTTCACCCGGTGCGGCGGTCGCTCCGTGCGCAGCGACGACTCCGTGGGCCGCTCCGGCGCCGGCTAAGGCCAGCGCCGGCTGGAACACGGGCTCCAGCCAGGCGTGGAGGAGGTTCACGCGTGGAAGCAGAGGCAGGGCCTCCGGGATCTGCACCCAGCCTCCGATCACCGAGAGAACGGCCAGCGCGACGAGCGGCGCCCACATCACCCTGGGCACCTCGTGGAGGTGCGAGCGCTTGGCTCCGGCTTGGCCTCCGCCGACCTCACCGAAGCTTCGGTTGGCTCCGTGAAACGTCATGACCATCAGGCGCGTCATGTAGCCGGCCGTCAGGAGCGCGACCGCCATCCCGACGCCCCAGAGCACGGCATACCCGCGCACGCCCGCCTCCCAGATGATCTCGTCCTTCGAGAAGAAGCCGGCGAACGGGAAAACGCCCGCAATCGCGAGCGTAGCGACCCACATCGTACGCCACGTGATCGGCATGAAACGGTTCAGGCCGCCGTAGTTCCGCATGTCGTTCGGGTCACCATGCTCGCCGGTCGCGTCCCACGCGTGGTGCAGCGCGTAAATCACCGCACCGGCCCCGAGGAAGAGAAGGGCCTTGAAGAAGGCGTGCGTCATCAGGTGGAAGATTCCCGCCGTGTACGCGCCGACCCCGACCGCCAGGAACATGTAACCGAGCTGGGAGATCGTGCTGTAGGCGAGCACCTTCTTGATGTCGTTCTGCTGGAGCGCAATCGACGCTGCGAAGAGCGCGGTGCCCGCCCCGACGGAGGCCACGACGGCCTGGGAGAACGGCGCGAGGGCGAAGAGAACGCCCGAGCGAGCGATCAGGTAGACGCCGGCCGTCACCATCGTGGCGGCGTGGATCAGCGCCGAGACGGGGGTCGG
>DAOVWI010000052.1 GCA_030636765.1 Gemmatimonadales bacterium | reverse complement strand
GTAGACGACCGGCACGTACGCGTGCGCGGGCGCTGCGGTGTCAGTTGGGTGAGATGATCGCCTTGGGAACCCGCAGGGAAGCCACGTCGTCCAGCGCCTGCTCGGCTTGATCCAGGCCGTACCGCCCGCCGATGATCTGCGCGAAATCCAGCCGGTCGTGGTGCTTGGCGAGCATCCGGATGGCCCGGAACATATGGTGAAACTCGGTGCCCCACTGGCCGCGCACCTGCGCGTGCTTCCGGTTGATCGCGAGGTGCGGGTTGAGCTCGATCGGTCCAGCGTCCGTGTAATGTCCGGCGATCACATAGGTCCCGCCGTCCCTCAGGAGCTCGAATCCCTCCGGGATCGCTGCCGGGTTGCCGCTGGCCTCGATCACCGTGTCGGCCCCTCTGCCGCCCGTGAGATCCAGGATCGCCTGCAGGCGCTCCTCCGGGGGCTGATCCTCCAGCGACAGCGTCAGGTCGGCCCCGAGTCGGCGGGCGAGTGCCAGTCGATCGTCGGGAGCGCCGATGACGATCGTGAGCGCGGCGCCCCTGAGCGCCGCAAAGGCGGCCGTGGCGAGGCCGACCGGCCCCGCGCCCTGAACCAACACGGTATCCGCCATCTGGAGGCCTGACCGCTCCACGGCGGCGAATCCGGTGAAGAGGCCGCAGCCACCCCCGATCACGTCATCGGCCGAAAGCGGCTCGGGGAGCTTCAGCAGCCTGACCCCCGGCTTCAGGTAAATGCGTTCCGCCCACCCTCCCAGAGGACCGTCCAGAGCCGAGTACGTGATGCCGTAGACACGGCGGTTCGGGCATCGGTTCGGTTGCCGGGCCACAAGGCAATGCCAGCACGCGCCGCACACCTCGTGGACATCGTAAAACGTGACCGTGTCGCCTGGCGACAGAGTGGCTCCTGTGGCGTCGGCGTCCACGCCGACGGCATCGAGCACGCGCCCGACGCTCACATGACCCGGAATGATTGGATAGGGTACGCCGGCGAGACGGCCGTGGTGGAGGTGCACGTCCGTACCGCACACCTCGCTGGAGATGGTTTCCAGTAGCACGCTGCCCGTCTCGAGAGCGGGATCATCGAGCGACCACACCTCGAGCGGAGCTCCGGGCTCCGTCATCACCGCGGCTTGGATCGGCATGCCGAGCTCGTGCTGGAGCTAGGTTTTCGGCTGAAAAAGGCGGGAAGGGCGGGCCCGATCGTCGAGCCCGCCCAGGGTCAATGCGTCCGAAAGCTCAGCTGAAGAAGGGCGAGACGCCGGCGGGCGAGGGTCCCCTCCATCCGAAGCCCCGGCCCGAGCGCCGGCCCGACCGGAGGATGAGCCCGCCGGGCCTCGTCCTGCCTCGAAAGGCCTTGCTGCGTGTGTCGGTGCCATTCGGACCTGCCTCGCGTCGCTGTATCAGAGGATTCGTGTTGATTCTCTTCTTGTTATCCATCATCGTCCTCCCTTTCCTCCCATCAATCCATCTATCGCCTTGTTCGGGGCGTCAGGTTACCGAGAAATCGATTGCCTGAGACAACCAGACGGCGGTCTTCTTGTCCCGGTTCATCGCCGGGCTCCACCGCATCTTGGACGCCACCTTCTCCGCCGCGGCGTCCAGCTGCTCGAAGCCGCTCGACTCGGCGACGACGGTGCGCTGCACCTGCCCCCGCTCGTCGATGTACAGCCACAGCACGACGGCACCGCCCACTCCGGCGCTCTTCATCATCGGTGGATACACCCGCTGCAAGAACGTCAGCACTTCCTTCTTGTTCTGGAGAACGGGAGCCAACGTATAAGGGATGAAGCTGGGGCGCGCCGACGGATCCACATCCGTCTTGGGCGGCGCCAGGTTCTCCACCGGATTTGACTCGAAGGTGGTTGGGGCGATGGTCACGTTCTCATCCACCTCCACGGCCGCGACCTTCGGGGTGGCCGGCCGGGCGATCTGCTCCGGGGGCGGCGGGATCCGGACCTCGGGCGGAAGCTCGATCGTCTCGAGCGCCGTTACCGCCGCCCCGAGCCTTTCGGCCTGCATCTGTGGGAAGAGCTCGAAGACGGCTACGTGAAACAGCACGGCAGCGATCAGCCCTATCGCCGCCCGCCGCCCGCCGCCGTGCTTGAAAGCCTCGTTCGCGGCCGCTCGCATGTGGCGCCCGTCCGCTCCGGCGTCGCCTGCCCCGTGGGCGAAAGTGAGAGGGACCCCCGGGGATGAACGGTGAGGCCCCTCCTCCTCTTTACGCCCCCGACCGCTTCCACCCACGGAGAAAGCTCCTCTGCCACCTGAAACCCGAAGACCCCTCCCTCTCATCAACATCACGTGCTCCTTGCCTCTCGGACGGTTACGTGTTGCTCGTTCTTCTTTCCTTAACAACGTGTCGAGCGTCGCCGCCGTTTCATTCGTTTGAACGGCGCACCCCTGCTCGGTACGTTGCACAACTTCGGCCGGAGTCGTCACGCCCGGCTCTCCGTGCGGTCACGGGGAAGTCACCTGAGCAATGAGCAGTAGGCGCATCGTATGGTAACTCGTTGTCGTATAGCTAGATGATCAGATTCTACACCCTGGGTTCCCTGGCCCTGAAGGCGCATGATGGGCGACCGTTGCGATCGGTTCTGGCGCAGCCGAAGCGCGTCGCGCTTCTGGCGTACCTCGCTGCCTGCGGAGAGCGGGAGACGCATCGCCGCGACACGCTGCTGGGGGTGTTCTGGCCCGACATGGACGAGGCCCGCGCGCGCCACGCCCTGAACCAGGCGCTCTACGTTCTGCGGCGCGCGGTTGGTCCGGCGGTGTTCGTGACGACAGGGGACGAGGAGCTCTCGCTGGATCCGGGAGAGCTCTGGTGCGATGCCGCCGCCTTCATGGAAGCCGTGGAGGCCGGGCGCTCCGAGGACGCGCTGGAGCATTACCGCGGGGATCTGCTCGAGGGGTTCTTCATCTCGGAAGCCCCCGAGTTCGAGAAGTGGTTGGATGCGGAGCGCGCAAAGCTGCGCAGGCTCGCCGCTCAGGCCGCATGGACGCTGGCGGATTCCGAGGAATCGGCCGGCAGGGAGGACACGGCGGCCGAGTGGGCCCGGCGCGCGGCCGGCTATTCCCTGGAGAACGAAGGCGGGCTGAGAAGGCTTGTCAGCTTGCTCGATCGCGTGGGAGATCGGGCCGCCGCCGTCCGAGCCTACGAGGAGTTTGCGGCCAAGCTCCGCCACGAGCTGGGAGTGGATCCGTCGCTCCAGACCCAGCAGCTGATCACGGCGATCCGGGCTCGCGAGACGCTTCTCCCCGGGAGCGCGGGTCTGGCTTCGGGGCAGGAGTCAGCGCCGGCCCCTGAGACATCGGCCCCGGCATTGGCGCAGACACCGGCATCGTCCAGGGTTCCGAAGAAGTCCGTGGAGATCTGGGATGCGATGGAGGCGGACCTCGATGCCGGGGTCCCGGAGGCCAAGCGAGCGACAGGGCCGGGCGCCTCTTCCGTGGCCGTGCTCCCGTTCGCGGATCTGAGCGCGGGCGGCGGTCAGGAGTACTTCAGCGACGGCGTGGCCGAAGAGCTGATCTTGGCGCTCGCGAAGGTAGAGGGGCTTCGGGTCGCGGCCCGCACGTCCTCCTTCCGGTTCAAGGAGACCACCGAAGACGTGCGGACGATCGGTAAGCTTCTGAACGTGGGCGCCGTGCTCGAGGGAAGCGTGAGGTCGGAGGGGGACCGTGTCCGCATCACGGTCCAGCTCGTGGACGCCACCGACGGCTTCCAGATCTGGAGTGACGTATACGACCGTGAACTCGCGGACATCTTTGCCGTCCAGGAAGAGATTGCCCGTACCATCGTGGACCGGTTGCGCGTGGAGCTTCTCGGCGAGATGCAGCCCCCACTGGTCCGTGGCCACACGGAGGACCTGGAGGCGTACACGCTGTACCTGAAGGGCCGGTACCTCTGGAATAAGCGGACGACCGGCGGGCTTTGGGAGAGCGTCAGCCTGTTCGAGAAGGTGATCGCGGCCGACGAGGGGTACGCGCAGGCGCATGCCGGTCTCGCAGACGCGTACAGCCTCCTGGGGTGGTACCGGCACATCTCCGCGGAGGAGGCCTACTCCCGGATACAGCTGTCGGCCAAGAGGGCGCTGGAGCTCGACGATTCCGTGGCCGAGGCCTGCACGTCGTACGCTTACGCCAAGTTCCTGTACGAGTGGGACTTTCCAGGTGCCGAGGTGGAGTTTCGGCGCGCCATTGACCTGAACCCCGACTACCCGACGGTGCACCACTGGTATGGCGAGTTCTTGATGGCTATGGGCCGCCGGGAGGAGACGCGCGAGGAGCTGGAGCGCGCCCACCTGCTGGATCCGCTCTCTCTGACCATAACCGTCGGACTGGGCTGGGCAGAGTACTTCTCGGGCCGGTACGAGAGGGCGATCGAGCGGTATGAGAGCGTTCTGGAGATGGATCCGGGCTTCGCGATCGTTCCCTGGTTTCTGGGGCCGGCGTACGTGCAGAGCGGTCGATTCGAGGATGCGATAGGCCTCTATGAGGAGTGGGTGGCAAGGTTGGATAGGCATCCGGGCATGGTAGCGCGCCTCGCTCAGGCGCACGCTTTGGCCGGGCGAACGGATGAGGCCCGCAGCGTCTACGAGGAGCTGGAGCCGCAGGCCGAGCGCGCGCCGATCTTCCCGGACTACCACGCCCTGGTTCACACGGCGCTTGGCGATGCTGACGCAGCGTTCGGATGGCTCGAGAAGGCGCTGGAGGAGCGCTGTTGGGTGTTGGTCTTCCTGGCGGTCGATCCGGCCTACGAGAGCCTTCGGACGGATCCGCGGTTTCCCGCGCTTCTGCAGCGGATCGGCCTGACGGCGTAGGGTGGCCGCTGTCGTGGGCCGACCCGCGGCTTGGCCGATGCGCGGCTAGCCCTTCAGCACTCCGAGTGGCTTCAGGCGGGCTACTTTCCGCCCGATGCCGGCACGATCGACCACGTCCACGACCTCGGCCACGTCCTTGTACGCCTCCGGAATCTCTTCGGCGACGGTGGCGAACGACGACGCCCGTACCTCGATCCCGAGCTCCCTGAACTCCCGCTTCAGATCCCGGCCTCGCACCGACTTCTTGGCCTTTCGGCGGCTCATGCGGCGTCCGGCCCCGTGGCACGTGCTCCCGAACGTCTCCGCGTACGCGCCCTCGGTCCCGACGAGCACGTAGGAGTAGCGGGCCATGTCCCCCGGGATCAGCACGGGCTGGCCGATGTCGCGATAGGCCGCCGGCACGTCCGGATGGCCGGGCGGAAAGGCTCGCGTGGCTCCCTTCCGATGCACGCAAAGACGGCGTTCGCGCCCCTCGACCTGGTGGGTCTCCCACTTCGCGTTGTTGTGGGCGACATCGTAGACGAGCCGAAGTCCGAGATCCTCCCACGGGCGCTCGAAGATCCGGCTGAACGCCTCGCGCACGCGGTGCGACATCACCTGCCGATTGGCGAAGGCGTAGTTGCCGGCGGCGTACATCGCGCCGAGGTAGCTCCGCGCCTCGGGGGAGGTGAGTGGCGCGCACGCCAGCTGCCGGTCCGGGAGGTCGATTCCGTATGCTGTCGCCGCGGCCAGCATCACATCCAGATAGTCGGTGCACACCTGATGTCCCAGGCCGCGTGAGCCCGAGTGGATGAAGACGGTTACGGTCTGCGGGTGCAGACCGAGGCGCTCGGCAGCCTTCGTGTCGTAGATCTCCTCCACGTAGCCGATCTCGATGAAGTGGTTGCCCGAGCCGACCGTACCGACCTGAGGCCGGCCGCGCTTCACGGCCCGGTCGCTGACCGCGTCGGCGTCGGCTGCCTCGAGCATCCCGCCGCTCTCGATATGATCCAGGTCGTCCGCGGTGCCGTACCCCTGGTCGACCGCCCAGGCCGCGCCCCGCGTCAGGACCTCGCGGACGGCAGGCGTGCCGAGCGCCGAGCTCCGGTAGCTGGCACCCACGCCGGCCGGCACGTCCCGCATGATTTGGTTCATCAGGCGCTTGAGGCGCGGTCCCATCTCGTCTACTGTGATCTCGGAGCGGAGGAGCCGGACACCGCAGTTGATGTCGTAGCCGACCCCCCCCGGGCTCACGACCCCGCCCTCATCGGGGTCGAACGCCGCAACGCCGCCAATCGCGAAGCCGTAGCCCCAGTGAATATCCGGCATGCCGATGGACCGGCCGACGATGCCTGGCAGGCACGCGACGTTCGCCACCTGCCGAATCGCCTCGTCGCCCCCGATGTCCTCCATCAGCCGCGAGTCCGCGTAGACGAGGCCCTCCACCCGCATCTTGCCCCTTCGCGGAAGCAGCCACCGGTACTCGTCGAGCTGCCGGAGCTCGATCGAATCAGATGTCGAAGATGACACGGGCCTCCCAACCTTCCTCTCCGCGGCCGAGCGACAGGCCGTGGTACGTGACGCCCTTCAGCTGGCACATGGGCGCCTCCAGATCGATTCGCCCTCGAACGGTGGCTTCCAGCCGTCCTTCGTCCAGCACCGCGAACTCGGCCCCCTCGTAAACGAATCCATCCACTTCGTCCAGGTAGAGCAACTCTCCGAGCCAGCGGGCGAGCAGGAGATCAGAGGATTCCGCCGCGAGCGCCACGGATCGGGTCACCTGCGCGGATTCCGCCGCGTGCACGGGTCCGGTTGCGCCTCTGGCCCCAGCCGGGCGAGCGTCCCCGCGCATGAGCCGAGCCAAGCCGAGCGCCGCCCGGTGAAAGAGCTGCTCCAGCGTGGCGCCCGAGATGGCGAGGCCGACGTCCGCGGTGTGCTCCACCTCCCGGACGCCGCGTCCGAGCCCCGTCGCGTCGTCGGCGGGTGGTTCGATCACGGCTCGGTCGGTCGTTCGATCACGGCTCGGTCGCCTCGCCAGCCACCTCCGATGCCACCTTCGTCCGGTACGCCTGGAGCTTGGCGCTCATCCGCACCGCGTAGGGTGGGTCCGCTGCGTCCAGCGCCAGAAGGCGGTCGGGCAGGCGCGCCAACTCCACCTGCGCCAGCTTGCGCGCTTCCTCGAGGTCCATCAGCCCCTCCGGCGTTCGTGCGCCTGCCTCCATGACCTGCCGGAGGAGGGGACGCCCGAGGTCCCGCTCCCCGGAGAGACCGATCACGTCGCGAACCGCAACGCCCTTTTCTTCTACCCGAAAGACCTGCTTCCGACCCGGGATGATCCGCTTGTCGGGTGACAGCTTCAGTCTCCCGCGGCCGGCGTAGGCCGTCAGCTTGTAGGCGATGTCGAGCGAGGGCGCGTCCTCGACACACCCAGGCCGGTTCCCACCCCGAAGCCGTTGATCGGCGCTCCCGCTTCGACGAGCCGGGCGATCTCGTACTCGTCCAGCCCTCCGCTGGCGAAGATCTCCACATCCTCGAGGCCTGCCTCGTCCAGCGTCTCGCGGCTCGCGAATGCAAGCTCCGCGAGGTCCCCCGAGTCGAGCCGGATCGCGCTGACCCGGAAGGCGTCGCCGAGCTCGGCCGCGAGCGCGGTGACGTTCCTCACCCCATCGAGCGTGTCGTACGTGTCGACGAGCAGCACGGTGTCGGGGTAGAGCTCGCTGAAGGCGCGGAACGCCTCGAGCTCGCTCCCGTGGGCCTGGATGTAGCTGTGGGCCATGGTGCCGCTCGCCGGCACGCCGTAGAGGCGGCCGGCCAGGACGTTGCTCGTGGCCGCCAGCCCCGCGATGCAGTAGGCGCGCACGGCCTTGACTCCCGCGTCGGTTCCGTGGGTGCGGCGGAGGCCGAAGTCCACCACCGTTCGGCCTTTCGCGGCGTGCACCACGCGGGCAGCCTTCGTCGCCACGACCGTCTGGAAATGGATCTGGTTCATGAGGAAGGTCTCGACGAGCTGGGCCTCCGGCAGGGGCGCCGTCACCTCGAGGATCGGCTCCTCGGCGAAGACGGGCGTGCCTTCGGGCAGGGCGTGGACGTCGCCCGTGAACCGGAGGCCCGCGAGCCAATCCACGAACTCCCGGGAGAACTCGTTTCGACTCGCCAGATAGTCCAGCGAATCCCGGTCGAAGCGGAGGGTTTCGAGGTAACGCAGCGCGTCGTCCAGACCGCAGGCGAGGAGGAAGTTGCGGCTCGGAGGCAGGCGCCGGACGAAGAGGCTGAACACGGCGTCCTCCACCAGCTCTTCCCGGTGGTACGCCTGCAGCATGGTAAGCTGGTACTGGTCGGTAAGGAGCGCGGCGTTCCGGTCGTCGACCCAGGGCGATCGATGGCTCATCTCGATCTCGCTCTTTGGATCCCGCCTGAAGTTACGATCGCTATCGGCCGCGTCAGTGGGCCGGCACGGCCTCCATCTTCCAGAAGGCGATCCCGCCCGATTGGAGCTCCAGCGGCGTGCTCGCGACGAGTTCCGCCGCCGCGAGGTCGATGACGTCGAGCGTGCCGCGCGTCGACCCGACCGCCTCGTTTGACACGAACGCATAGCGAGAGTCGGATGAGATGGCCACGCCATGGGTGACTGGCCGAGAGGTCGTGACCTGCCGCTCTTCGCCGCTACGCCGGTCGATGATCGCGACCGCACCCTCGCCCTTGAGGGTCACGACCAGGAAGCGCCCGTCCGGGCTGACCGCGGCGTTGTACGGACCCCTGCCGGTGGGGAAGCGGCGCGTGATCCGGAGATCGGTGGTTTCGATCTCGAGGGTCTCCCGGTTCCCGTTGCACGGAACGTAAAGAAAGCGATCGTCCGGCGAGACGGCGACCCAGGTCGGCTTGCATCGAGCCGGTCCGCCGGTTCCCGCCCCTCCCAGGGGTTCGAGCGGGCGCTCGGCACCCGGCGTGAGGAGCAGCCGGCGCGTGACCCTCATGCTGTCGACGGAGATCTCCACGAGCTGGTCGCTTCCCACACACGCCGAGTAGTGCAGGACGCCTTCGTGGTCGACCGCGCTCCCGTGCGGCTTCACGCACGTCTCGATCCTCTCCAGTTCCACCATGGCCGGCGTGAAGATGGCCGACACCGAGCTCGGCACCGGGTTTCCGTGAAGCTTGAAGTTCGCGACGAAGAGAGAGGATCCGTCCGGCGTCAGTGCCATCGTTGCCGGAAAGAGGCCCACCTCCGTCTTGCCCACGAGCAGATCGCTGCCCGCCGTATACTTCCAGACTTGGCCGAACGGCGTGCCGTGCGCTACCGACACGTACCAGTAGAGTCCATCCGGTGAGACCGTGACGCCGTGCGCGCCCTCGATGTCGGCGGGACGGATCCCCACCTCCGTCGTGTGCTCGACGACCAGACCATCCGGTCCGAAGCGGACGCGCGAAACGGCGTCCGAGGCCTCGTTCGCCACGTACACCCAGTAGCTGGAGCCGGGAGATCGGGTGGCGCTTCCACCGTCCGGCTCCGCCTGCGTTCGGGCCATCGCCGGAGCCGCGGGAAGCAGCACCAACGAGGCGAGAAGGAGAGCGATCAACGCGAGCGCGACGCCGGGCTCGTGCCTCACGGAGCGTGCGGGCAAGCCCGAGGGACTCACGGAGCGTGCTCCGAGGGCGGCTCGTGGTGGAGGACCCAGAGGCCGCTGTTGTAGTCGCTCAGGAAGAGGTTCCCCTTGAAGGGCTGTGGGCCCCACGCCTGCGCGGCGTTCGGGCGCCAGGATTCTTCCTCCTTTCCGGCGGTGTGGTACCATCCGATCTCCCGCCCCTGCCGGTAGAGATTGCCGCGGAGCTCGCCCGAGACGTCGACGATCCGAAGGCCGCCCTGGTAGTAGGCGACGTACAGGATGTCGTCCTCCACCCAGATGTTGTGTGCGCCGGCCTCGGGGACCTCGTACCTGGCAACCTCCTTCGGGGCCTCGATGTCGGAGACATCGATCACGTGGATGTAGCCACGCGGACCGTTGATGCACGCGCCACATCCGAAGATCTCGTCGCCGACGAAGACGTACTCGCCGTAGCGAAAGGCGGTGTGGGTGTTACCGTACTCCTCGCCGTGGCTCACCCGGTACTTGTACTGGGAGACCAGCTTCGGCTCGGTCGGGGTGCCGCCCTTGATTCCGGCGCCAATGTCGAGGATGACCAGACCGTCGTCCCAGTAGGAGAGGTAGGCCAGTCCGTCCTTCGCCCAGATGTCATGCAGCGTCTTGTCCTCCTCCCCCGGCCGTATCTCCCAGGTACCGACGTTGGTCGGGTGGGCGGGGTCGGACACGTCGATAATGTGCATCGCGCTCGTGCCGTCGTTCACGGCGTACACCACGTCCCCATTGATCCACACGTTGTGGACGCCCGCCGTGAGGTCTTCCGTCAGCTCGGCGAGCACGGTCGGATGGCCCGGGTCGGCGAGGTCCAGGATCACGATTCCGTTGCCCCGCGCGCTGTTCTGCTCGCGCGTCACGACCGCCCAGCTCGCGTCGTCGCTCACCTTCACGTCGTTGACCCGGCGCGCGTCGATGACGATGGAGTCGGAGAGAACGACGTTCGTCGGGTCGGTCACATCCCATACGTACATCCGCTCCCCGCCGCCCTCGGGCATCGTGCCGGTGTACGCGTAGTCGCGGCCGTCCACACCGGTGAACACCCACAGATCGGTGGTTGCCAGGGTCCGCACGGCCCCGCGCCCGAGGAGCTCCACCTCACTCGGCTTGGCTCTCGGCGTGGCCTCCACCACGGCGGACGCGCCGGACGAGCCCGCCGATGCGAAGACGCGGTACGCACCCGGCCGCTCGGCCACGAACGCTCCGTCCTCGAAGATCATCGCGCCGGCGTCATCCGAGGCCGGAATCGACTGGATCGCGTAGCTGATGGCCACATCGGAGACCTCGCGCCCGGCGCCATCGAGCGCCGACACCTCGAAGCGCACGACGTCGCCGGTGCGTGCCGACGCGGCGCTCGGCGTCAGCCGCACCTCGCGTACCGGATTCTCGACGACCTGGAGGGTGACGCCGGCCGACGCGCCTCCCGCGCTGGCCTTCAGCCGGGCGGTCCCCGGCCGGAGGAAGGTGACGACGCCGCTCGTGGTCACCGCGGCCACGTCGGGTGTCTCGGAGCGCCACGCCGGCGACGCGGTGGCGTGGACGGTCTCCTTTGTCGTCACGGCGTGGGCCGTCATGCGGAAGGTCGTGCCCGCGAACGCGGCGAAGGCGGGCCGGTCGATCTCGACGCGAGCGACGGGCCAGTCCTCGAACATCACCTCGAAGCTCTTAATGACCTTCGGCGAGGGGTTCCCGTCGTCGTCGGCCACCAGCACGCCGACCTGGAGGGAGGTGCGGCCCGGCTTCATCCCCCAGATCTCGAAGCTGCCCGGGCCGGTCGAGGGGTCGGGTCGAGCGCCCGCGATGGAGGGCGAGAACTGGAAGCCCCACCGGAAGTCATGGACCGGATCGCCCTCGGCGTCGAGGAAGAACAGGCTGATCTTCAGCGTATCGCCCATGCCCACACTCAGCGGCGCGGCCGGCTGGATCTCGACAGCCTCCACGCCGCCGCCGGCCTCGAGCTCGGCAGGCGCTTCCTGCGCTTGGGCCGCGGGCGCGGTGGCAGCGCCAAGGAGGAGCAGGACCGCCAGCTTCGTTGCGGTCTTGATGGATGCCTCGTTTGCGGCCGCCGAGAGGAGCGGCAGGCGTTCTCGCACTTTCATCGGATTCAGTACCTCCATTCGACAGGTCGGATTTCGAGAGCCGGTCTGGTCGACGTCCCGGAAGGCTTGCTCCCGCTGAACGCCGTCCTACGTACCTCAGCGGACGAGACGCGTTCCGGCCCCACGCGACGGACGAGCGCCGCCGGCCGTCGCGCCGCCAGCGCAAGACACCTCCACCTTTTTCTTTCCCTGCTACGGCAGTAATCTCCCTGTCTGATCTGAACGAGCAGCGAGATGGAGCGAGAGATGGACGTAGACAGACTGACAAAGACCGCCCGGGCGATGGTGGCCCCCGGCAGGGGCGTTCTCGCGGCGGACGAGAGCACGGGGACGATCACGAAGCGGCTGGCGAGCATCGGCGTCGAGAGTACTGAGGAGAACCGGCGTCGCTGGCGTCAGCTCCTGTTTGCCACCGAGGGGTTCGGCGAGTTCATCAGCGGCGTGATCCTGTTCGACGAGACGATCCGTCAGTCGGCCGATGACGGCCGCACCTTCGTCGAGGTCATCGAGAGCGAAGGGGTGATTCCGGGGATCAAGGTCGACAAGAGCACGAACCCTCTCGCCAACTCTCCGAGCGAGAAGATCACCGACGGCCTGGATGGGCTGCGGGGGCGGCTCGAGGAGTACCGCGAGCTCGGGGCCGGCTTCACGAAGTGGCGGGCCGTGATCACGATCGGTGAAGGAATCCCTACGCCTTACTGCATCGAGGCGAACGCGCACGCGCTCGCCCGATACGCGGCACTCTCGCAGGAGGCCGGGTTGGTGCCGATCGTGGAGCCGGAGGTGCTGATGGACGGTGACCACGACATCGGCCGGTGCTTCGAGGTCACCGAGGCGACGCTGCACCGCGTGTTCGGGGAACTCGATGCCCAGGGCGTGCTGCTCGAGGGGATGGTGCTGAAGCCGAACATGGTGCTCTCGGGCAAGGACGCTCCGAACCGCGCCGCGCCCGCGGAGGTGGCCGAGGCGACGGTTAGGTGCTTCAAGCGGGCGGTACCGGCAGCGGTGCCGGGCATCGCGTTCCTCTCGGGTGGGCAAAGCGACAGGGAGGCCACCGAGAACCTCAACGCGCTGAACCGGCTGGGTGACAGCGGGCCGTGGGAGCTCACGTTCTCGTATGGGCGTGGGCTCCAGGCCACGCCGCTCAAGGTGTGGGGCGGCGACGAGGGGAGCCTCGGGGCGGACCGGGAGGCCTTCTACGAGCGCGCCCGGATGACGGACGCGGCGCTGAAGGGCGAGTACGCGTTTTAGCGGGAGTCGTAGCTGACT
>DAOVWI010000245.1 GCA_030636765.1 Gemmatimonadales bacterium | reverse complement strand
GGGTCGGCATGCTCGCTGAAGGGCTCGGCATCCCGCATGCCTTGGCCACGATCTTCGCGGCGGTGATCGTGATCAGCTTCGCGGCCACCAGCCTGGACACCAGCGTGCGTCTCCAGCGATACATCATCAGCGAGCTGGGCGTGCAGTACCGTGTGAAGATCCTTCAGAATCGTTGGCTGGCGACCCTCGTGGCCGTCGGCAGCTCCGCCCTCCTCGCTCTGGGCCTGGACCGGGGGGCCGGCGGAATGCGCATCTGGCCCCTGTTCGGCACCACGAATCAGCTGCTGGCGGGACTCACGCTCCTCATCGTCAGCCTGTTCCTGATCAGGCTGAGGCGCCCGGCCTGGGTTACGGTCGTGCCGATGAGCTTCGTCCTCGTCATGACGACCTGGGCGATGATCCTCAACCTCATCAGGTACCGAAGCGAGAGCCAGACGCTGCTTCTCGTCGTCGGCGGCGCGATCTTCGTGCTCGAGCTGTGGCTGCTGTTCGAGGCGGTGGCCGCCGTCCGGCGACTGCTGGCCGAGCGGCGAGAGGGCGCCCTCGCGCTTGACCCTACGGAGGCGCGGCCGGACTAGCCACGCCGTGCTATGATGCACGGCATGGGTATCGGGATCGGACGACGTTTCAGAAGACGTTCGGATCAGACGACGCTCTGATCGAAAGGCCTGAAGACATAAGGAGGCGGCGGTGATCGCAGTGATGGGTGCCACGGGAAACACGGGACGAATGGTCAGCGAGCGACTGCTGGAGGGGGGCTCGGACGTACGGGCGCTGGGCCGATCGGCGGACAGGCTCGCCGGTCTGGTCGCCAAGGGTGCCGAGGCAGCGGTGGGAGAGGCGGCGGACGCGGGCTACCTGACCGGTGCTTTCCGCGGTGCCGACGCGGTCTACACCCTGATTCCCCCGGACGTGCAGGTCGAGGACTACTCGGCGTTTCAGGATCAGGTCGGTGAGGCGATCGTCGGCGCGATCAAGGAGAGCGGCGTCGGCCACGTCGTCTTCCTCAGCAGCATCGGAGCCGACCAGCCGGCGGGGACGGGACCGATCGCCGGGCTCCACAGGCAGGAGGGGCGGCTGCGGTCGTTGGAGGGAGTCGACGTGCTGGCGCTGCGCCCCGGGTTCTTCTTCGAGAACCACTTCGAGACGCTGGGTCTGATCAAGCACCAGGGGATCAACGGAGGTGCGGTCGCTCCGGACACCTCGCTGCCGATGATCGCCACCCGAGACATCGCCGAGGTCGCGGCGAAAGCGCTCGTGGAGCGAGACTTCTCCGGTTTCGTCGTCCGGGAGCTCCTCGGACCACGAGACCTCACGATGGCCAAGGCGAACGGAATCATCGGGGAGGCGATTGGGAACCCGGACCTGGCTTACGTGCAGTTCCGGTACGAGGATTTCGAGGCTTCGCTCGCTCAGATGGGCCTCTCGGCTAGCGTAGCCGCGCTCTACACGGAGATGGCCCGGGCGTTCAACGCGGGGAAGGTCAGGTCCCTCGAGGGCCGTTCGGCCGCGAACACCACGCCCACGTCCTTCGAGACGTTCGCGGCCGAGGTCCTAGTGCCGGCCTACCAGGCGACCTAGAGGAGGCTCGGCCTCCGTCGCGGCGCGAGGCTACCCCCGCGCTCGAGCCGACGGAGGCCGGACCGGGCTAGCTGTCGAGCAGGCTCAGCTCCCGCGTCGCCTCCACCAGCCGCACGAACTCGGCCCGGTAGCCGTGTCGATCCTCGCCCAATGAGGCCCGAGCCAGCCGGGACACGTCGGCCAGCGTGAAGTCCCCGCAACCCTCCGAGTCGCGCAGGAGCATGCCGAACGCGGCGACCGAGGCCGCGAAGCGCAGATCGGTCGAGGCGTTCTCGATCCGATCCGGCACCGGCAGCTCGAGCAACCGGCTGCGCTCGCCGTCGGGCGCCTTGTAGCGGAGCTTCACGAACATCAGCTCGTCGCTCTCCTCGGCGAAGGATGCCTCCGGCCCTCGATCGCCTTCCGACCTGCCCGGCTGGCTGTACCGGAGAGGATCGACGCCCCCGGTCTCGACGGACGGGGCCCCGGTC
>DAOVWI010000267.1 GCA_030636765.1 Gemmatimonadales bacterium | reverse complement strand
GACGGCCACCACTCGTTCCAGTGAGGTGTCTCGGGCGCGGAACACAGTGGCCATGCCGCCGGAGGCGACCTCACCGTCGACTTCGTAGCGCGGCGCCAGGGCGTCGCGCAGCCGGTCGAGAAGGGATGGCATTGATTGCTCCCGGAGTCGTCCGGCGTGGGGCGGTCGCCGGTGCCTCGTCAGCAGGGGAAGCTTAGATTCCCGTGCCCGGCACGGCAAGTTGCCGGGCGGCTCAACCTCTTGGCGAGCAACGAAGTGACGTCCGTCCTCCGACGTCGCGCCGGCGGTCCGCGACGTGTAGTTTCGTGCACGCGAATCCGCCGTGACGGCGGCACCCGGCCAACGGAAAAGTGCACCCGACCGATGACCCTTCGATCGACCCTTAGAGCCCTGTTCACTACCGGGAAGGGCGTGGTGCGCGGCCTCACGGACGAAGAGGCCGGGTCAGACCCGTTCGCCCTGTTCGACCGCTGGTACCGTGAGGCCCGCGAGGCCGGCCTGTATCTACCCGAATCCATGGCCCTCGCGACGGCGACCGCGGACGGCCGGCCCTCCGTGCGGCAGGTGCTCCTCAAGGCGTTCGACGAGCGCGGTTTCATATTCTACACCAACTATGACAGCCGGAAGGGCGATGAGATCGCGGAGAACCCGCGCGCCGCCCTGGCGGTCCACTGGCCGATCCTGCAGCGCCAGGTCCGGATCAACGGCGGGGTCGAGAAGACGACGGAAGAGGAAAACTCTGCCTACTTCAACACCCGACCGCGAGGAAGTCAGGTGGGAGCCTGGGCCTCCGACCAGAGCTCCGTGCTCGGCAGGCGAGAGGAGCTGGAGCGCCGCTTCAGGGAAGCGAAGGAGCGGTTCGCCGGCGGTGACATTCCTCTGCCCCCGTTCTGGGGTGGCTACCGCGTGATCCCCGAGACCTTCGAATTCTGGCAGGGGCGGGCCAACCGGCTGCACGACCGGCTGCGCTTCACGCGCACCGACGGAGAGTGGACGATCGACCGGCTGTATCCGTGACGGATCGGCCTCCTTCGAATGGAGAGTTGTGATGAGCGGTTTTGAGTGCCCCAAGTGCGCTAACACCGACTACGATACCGGCCAGTTCCGGGCCGGCGGCGGCACCCTGAGCAAGATCTTCGATGGGCAGCCCCCGCGGTTCACGACGGTGACGTGCACGCGCTGCCGGTTTACCGAGGTCTACAAGGCCGACAAGAGCAGGCTCGAGGACATCTTCGACCTGTTTACGAACTGACGATGAAGAAGATGACGCCGGAATTCCCCGTCGAGGAGATCGATGAATCCGGCGAATGAGGTGTACTTCGCGATGGAGCCGGCCCCCCGCCGTCGCTCGGGTCCGGCCGCTTTGAACTACACCGGTGCGTGCGGCTCACGTGCCGGCAGGAACCTCGAAATCTCATACTCCCGAGGGAGGATATAGTCATGCGCAGGACATTGATGTGGATCCCGGCGCTCCTGTTGGCCGCAGCGTGCGGAGGGGAGGCCGGGAGCTCGGCTGACTGGGCCGGTACCGTGGAGGACAGCGCGGGCGTGCAACTCGTCAAGAACACGCTCACCCCCGTGTGGGGAGAGGGTGAAGCGTGGGTTCTCGAGGACGTCATGACGATCGGCG
>DAOVWI010000147.1 GCA_030636765.1 Gemmatimonadales bacterium | reverse complement strand
GCGGGTCCTGCGACGAAAGCGGCCTGACCCTCCCCGCCCTCGAGTACGATCACGGCGAGGGCTGCTCGGTAACGGGAGGGTTCGTGTACCGGGGAGCGGCCATCCCCGAGCTTGTGGGACACTACCTGTATTCCGACTTCTGCGCCGGCTTCCTTCGCAGCTTCCGCTTCAACGGCGCGGGAGCGACCGATCTTCGAGAGTGGGCGGTCGGTAACCTCGGCCCGGTCGTCTCCTTCGGGGAGGACGGCTTCGGTGAGATCTACATCGTGTCCGGGGACGGGACCGTCTTCAGGCTCATCGGCGGCTGATCGCAGCCCCGCGGACGCGAGAGGGCCGGGCCTGAGCACACACTGAACACTCGATTGATGGTCGCCTTCGGCGCCCGCAACTCATCGGCCGGGCATTAGACCGCGACAGTCTTCGCGGGGTATATGGCGTATTTATAGGTTTAGGGGGGATCGGCAACCTGGCGAGGAGGCATCCATGAAGCACGAATTCACCGCTATCTTCGAGCGCGACGGCGATTGGTACATAGCGTACTGTCCCGAAATTCCAGGGGCGAACGGGCAGGGCAGAACGAAGGAAGAAGCCCGCCAGAGCCTTGCAGACGCACTTGCGCTCATTTTGGAGGATCGCCGTCAGGATTCCCTGAGAGGCGTGCCGGACGGCGTCGAACGTGAGACCGTGACGCTGGAGTGAAGCGCTCGGCGCTTCTCCGTCACCTGCGGCACCATGGCTGCCACCTCAAACGCGAAGGTCGCTCTCACTCCCTCTGGACGAATCCACAGACCGGTCAGGTCGAGGCCGTTCCTCGCCACACCGAGATTTCCGATAAGCTTGCTCACAAGATCTGTCGCAGCCTTTCAGTCCCTGAGCTCGGGAAGTGAAAGGTCGCGGTCTAACAAACAAATGGAGCTGGCGGACGCTCGTCTCTCCGGATCGGCGGCGCTCAGTCTCCTCCCATTGTCGGGGCGACCACGCATCTCTCTCCTCCTGGCGAATCACTGAAAACACCCGCCAAGATGTTGCGTTGATCGCTTGAGACCGCCGGGTCAACTCCGAACCATGGCATCGGCGCCCCCTTGTGAAGGCGCTACGTTACGGTCGAGACTGTCACCCATCACTGGTGAGAGAAGTGGTACCGTTCCTGGGGGCAGGTCAATCTTGCGATCACCACGGATTCCGGGATGTCTTCGCCGAGGTCGTGAGCGGTCACCTCGGCGCGGATAACCTCCAGAGCGTCTTCCCCGGCTTCCACATCGACAGGGCACGATTCGCCGGCGTGCTCGGCTGACCGACCGATGTCGTGATCAGGCGGGCCGGAAGCGAAGCTCGCCCGATCAGATGCGGATCGAGCCCGACAGGTAAAGCACGGCCCGTCCCGAGATCTCGACGCGCTCGCCACAGACCTCGCACCACAGCTCGCCGCCCCGCCGAGAGAGCTGGCGTGCATGCAGCCGGACCTTGCCCAGGCGGTCCGCCCAGTAGGGGGCGAGCGTGCAGTGAGCGGAGCCCGTGACCGGGTCTTCCGGCACGCCGAGCTCCGGCGCGAAGAAGCGAGAGACGAAGTCGACGTCGTCGCCCGGCGCGGTTACGATCACCCCGCGGGCCTCGAGTCCGAGCAGCCTCTGAAGATCCGGCCGCAGACCCCGTATCTCCTCCTCATCCTCGTACACGACCAGGTAGTCGTCCGCCTTCAACACCTCGACAGCGGAGCCTCCCAGTGCGGCGAGCAACCGTTCGGGCGAACGGCACGGGCGCGCCGGGGAGGCCGGGAAGTCCATTCGAAGCAGCTCGCCGTCGCGCCGCACAGAAAGGAGGCCACTGCGGGTCTCGAAGCCGACCTCGTCGCCGGAGACGCCGCGTAGCTCGAAGAGCACGAACGCCGAGGCGAGCGTGGCGTGGCCGCAGAGGTCGACCTCCGCGACGGGCGTGAACCAGCGCAACTCGTACCGACTCCCGCTTCCGACCAGAAACGCGGTCTCCGAGAGGTTGTTCTCGGTGGCGACCGACTGGAGGACTTCGTCCTCCGGCCAGCGTGCGAGCAGGCAGACGGCGGCCGGGTTCCCCGTGAAGAGGCGGTCCGCAAAAGCATCGACCTGGTAGAGCGGGGCTTCCATTCGTTCTCCTACTGATTCACCGACCTCGGATCCTCCGTCACATCCTTTGTACCACGGCGCGGGCGTCCTTGCTCCGCCCTCCGGCGGATCTCTATCGTTCACCTCGTGACGTCTACCCCTGGCGAGCCGGTCATTCTCCCCGTACGCCGAGCCTTCCGTGCCCTGGCGGCGACGATCGTACCTGCCGCGGCACGGATGGACGAGCGCGGCTGGACGGACGTCGAAGAGCGGATCGAGGCGGCGCTTCGAAACCGTTCGCCCGCCCTCCGCCGCCAGCTCTGCCTGCTGATCCAGGTGCTCGACTGGATGCCCCTGCTCCGCTACGGGCGCCGCTTCAGCGCACTCGGCGCAGAAGCCCGTGCGGCGGTTCTGCGGCGGCTGCAGCGCTCTCCGGCTCTTGTGCTTCGGCGCGGATTCTGGGGGCTCCGGACCCTCGTCCTTCTCGGATACTACGGACGACCCGAGGCTCGCCGCGCCATCGGCTACCGGGCCGACCCCGGGGGCTGGGAAGCCCGCCGCCGGACAACGGCCGGCGAAGGCAAAGGAGACGAGGCGTGATCGAGCGCAGCTACGACGTCGTGATCGTCGGCTCGGGAGCGGGCGGAGGGACGGCCGCCGTGGGCCTCGTCCCGCTCGTGGAACAGGGGCATCGCGTCCTGGTGCTCGAGCAGGGGCCGCGGCTGGCGGACGAGGAGTTCACCGGGGAGGAGCTCGAGATGGCCGAGGCGCTGTACGCCGACGCCGGCGGGTTCCTGACAGCCGACGGTACGATGACTCTCGCCTTCGGGCAGGTGTACGGGGGCTCGACGGCCGTCTACACGGGCACCTCTCTGATCGCCGGCCCGCACGTCATCGAGGCCTGGGACATCCCCGGGCTGACGCACACCGACGTCACCGAACGCTCGCGGCAGTACATGGACCAGAACAACGTGCACCTCCTGGAGCCCGAGCTCATCAACGAGAACAACTCCCTGTTCCAGAAGGGGTGCGAGGCAGCCGGCTACGAGGCCCACCAGTTCCCGATCAACGTAAAGGGCTGCCTCGGCTCCAGCCTCTGCAACCTCGGCTGCCCGAACGGCGCCAAGCAGGGGACCGATCGCGTGCAGCTACCGGCGGCCGAGCTCTGCGGCGTGGAGGTCGTGACCCGGGCCGAGGTGCTTCGCCTGGAGGAGCGAGCGGCCATGGTTCGCGTGTCCGAGAAGCCTCCCAGCGAGAAGGGAGCGCCCTCGGAGTGGGAGCCGGGAGAGTACCGGGTCAGCGCCCGGATGGTGGTCCTGGCCGGGGGCGCCGTCGGCTCGCCGGCGCTGCTGCTCCGCTCCGGCTTCGGCGAGCATCTGCCACGCCTGGGCGAGCGCTTCACATGCCATCCGGCGCTCATCCTCGTTGCGGAGCACCCCCGGCCGATCACGAACGACGTGGGCCACCCGAAGAGCTTCTTCGTCGACCGCGCCGACGAGGAGGGATACGTCCTCGAGACGTGCATGTACTTCCCGTTCGTGACCGCGAAGAGCCTGGTCGGATTCGGTGAGGAGCACAGCCGCTTCATGGCCGCCTTCCCTCGCCTCCAGATGATTCTCGTGCTGGCGTGCGACCGCGCCACGCCCGGAAACCGGGTGACCATCGACGGCGCGGGCCGGCCCGTCGTGCACTACCGCTTCACCGACGAGGTCGTGCGAGCTCTGGCGCTCGGAACCCGGGCCTCCGCCCGGATCTTCTTCGCCGCCGGGGCGCTCCGGGTCCATGCGCCGCTCGCATCCCCGACCACCCTGGGAGCGGGCGAGGCGGACCGGATCGACGAGCGAGTCCGGCCCGAGCACTTTACGCCGGGCACCGTGTCCGTGTCTGCGGCGCATCTGATGGGCGGCTGTGCCATGGGGCGCTCCGAGCGTGACTCGGTCACCGACGGGTGGGGTCGCGTTCATGGCATCCCGTGGCTGCGCGTAGCAGACTCGAGCCTCTTCCCCGATTCGCTCCACATCAACCCGTATCTGACGATCATGGCGCTGGCCGACCGCACGGCGGAGGCGATCCGTCTCGATGCGGGCGAGCTGCTGGCAGCGGGCGCGGAGGCCGGGGGCGGGGAGACGGAGGTCGCGGGCGGGGGCCCGGCGGCGACCGCATGAAGCTCACCGCAGCCAAGGCCGTGGTTCGGGCGCTCGAGGACGAACGGGTAGGTTGCACCTTCGGGATCCCGGGCACCCACAACATCGAACTCTACGATGCGCTGGCCTCCTCCGACCACGTGCGCCCGATCCTCGTCACGGACGAGCAGTCGGCGTCCTTCATGGCGGACGGGTACTGGCGCGCTTCCGGTCGGCTGGCGTGTGTCAACGTCGTGCCGGGAGCAGGCCTCACGCACGCCCTCTCGGGGATCGCCGAGGCCTACCTGGACAACGTCCCGATGCTCGTGCTGGCGTGCGGGATCCGCCTGGAGGAGGACCGGGCCTATCAGCTGCACGATGTCGACCAGTTGGGTATCGCGGCTCCTGTCGTGAAGGCCGCGTTCCGGATCGACCGGCGCGGGGAGACCTACCGAACCGTCCGGCACGCCTGCAAGCTGGCCCGCTCGGGTGTGCCGGGCCCCGTGATGGTCGAGGTGCCCGCCGACCACTACCTCGCGCAGGACGCCGTCGAGCAGGAACCCGTCGTGGCCGGCGGCACCGACGGGGGTTCCACCGGACGAGCCGGCCGGACCGACGGTAGCGGAGGCTCCGAGAGCGTGATGGGTGCCCTCGAGACGCTGGAGCGAGCCCGACGTCCCCTGCTCTACCTCGGATTCGGCGCTGCGGGTGCCGCGGGCAGTCTGGTGGCGCTGGCCGAGCGTCTGGAGTCCCCGGTCGCGACGACAATCCAGGGGAAAGGGGTGTTCCCGGAGTCCCATCCGCTCTCCCTTTGGCCGGGCTTCGGGCACGCCGCTCCACCGTTCGCGCGACGTGTGGCCGAGGGGTGTGACGCCACCCTGGCGATCGGTTGCCGCTGCAGCGAGGTGGGGACCGGCAGCTACGGCCTTCGTCCACCCCAGCCCCTCGTCCACGTCGACATCGACCCCGCCGTCCCGGGACGCAACTACCCGGCCGAGGTCGCCGTGATCGGCGACGCGGCTGCCGTCGTCGAGGCGCTGCTCGCGGGCCTAGTCCAGCGACCCCGGGATGGCGAGTTGCGCCGCGAGATCCTGGAGGGCCGCGCCGGGTTGGAGCAGGATCGGGCCGATCGCGGCGGCCGTGGGCTGGCCCCCGCCCTGCTCTTCCGCGAGCTCCAGGCGCGCTTCGCCCCGGAGGCGGTCTTCGTGACCGACAGCGGCAACGGGACGTTCCTCGCCATGGAGCTCCTG
>DAOVWI010000165.1 GCA_030636765.1 Gemmatimonadales bacterium | reverse complement strand
GGGCGCGCGGATCTACGTCGCCTTCCCGTTTCGCTTCAGCGACCGGATCTCTCATGAGCTGGCCGCCGCCAACCTCGTGGCGCAAGGCTATCTGCGCGTGATCGCGGATGGCCGGGAGGTTTATCTGCCGGACGGAGAGGCAAGCGTGGGCGAGGCCAGCGCGGGCGAGGCCAGCACGGGCGAGGGCCGGCAGGGTGCCGGCCAAGCGATGCTCGCCGGGGTCCGCGACCTCCTGGTCGTCGTCGATCGCCTCTCCGTCGATCCCGAGGAGAGAGAGCGCCTGACGGACTCCCTGGCCAGCGCTTTCGCCGAGGGAGAGGGGCATGCCGTCGTCCTCGTCGTCGGCGAGGCTGGCGATGGGGAAGAGCCGGAGATCACGAACCGGCTGTCCTTCGCCGAAGCGCATCTGTGCTCGACGTGCGGCCGCGGATTCCCGGTTCCGAGCCCTCTTCTGTTCAGCTTCAACAACCCGGCCGGTGCCTGCGCGACCTGCAACGGCTTCGGGGCGACGCTGGAGTACGATCTGGACCTCGTCGTTCCCGATGCCGGGAGAAGCCTCGCGGACGGGGCGATCGACCCTTGGAGCAAGCCGAGATACACGAGGGAGCGGGCGGAGCTCGAGCGGCACGCGCTCGAGTGCGGCGTCGATCTCCACGCGCCGTGGTGCGACCTGCCCGACGCCTTCCGGCAGCGCGTCCTGCATGGCGGAGATGGCTTCCGGGGGGTCCTTCCGTTTCTGCGCTCCCGCGAGAGAAAGCGCTACAAGCGGTACATCCGGGTCTTCCTCCGAGGTTACCAGCTTCCCCGGACATGCGAGAGCTGCGGTGGCGCCAGATTGCGGCCCGAGTCGCTGCACGTCCGCCTGGGGGGACTGCACATCGCCGATGCCGCCGCTCTGTCCGTCTCGGAGCTCGGCCGCTGGCTCGCCGGCCTGGAACTGAGGCCCTTCGAGCGGAAGGTTGCGGGCACGATTCGGCGGGAGCTCGCCGACCGGTTGCGGTTTATGGACGAGGTCGGCCTTGGGTACCTGACCATCGACCGGCAGGCCCGCACGCTGGCTGGAGGGGAGATGCAGCGGCTTCGTCTCGCCAGCTGCCTGGCCAGCCATCTGGTCGACACGCTCTACGTGTTGGACGAGCCGACGATCGGTCTTCATCCACGCGATGTCGAGCGCTTCCTGAACGTGATTGGGCGCCTCCGGGACGTCGGGAACACGGTGCTCGTCGTGGAGCACGACCCCGCGGTGCTGGCCGCGAGCGACCGGATCTTGGAGCTGGGACCGGGATCCGGGGAGCACGGCGGGGAGGTCGTGTTCGAGGGCGATTGGCAGGCGCTTCTCGAGGCCGATACGGTGACGGGGCGAGCGCTCACGTCGCCGCTTCGACGCTGCCGCCGCCGCCGCGCCGTCCGATCGCGGCTCGCCCTGCGTGGGGCCACCCTGCACAACATCCGCGGACTGGACGTGGAGGTGCCGCTCGGCGTGCTCGCGGTCGTGACCGGCGTCTCCGGCTCGGGAAAGTCGACGCTCGTGCATGACCTGATCTATCGGGCGCTCGAGCGGGAGCTCCGGCGGACCTCCAGCGCCAAGATCCACCTGGGCGAGCGGACGGGCACCTTCGAGTCGCTCGAGGGAGCCGGCGCGCTCGATGACGTCGTGCTCGTCGACCAGAGTCCGATCGGACGGACGTCCCGCTCCAACCCCGTTACCTACATCAAGGCGTTCGACGAAGTGCGCCGTCTCTTCGCGGGGCAGCCGCTCTCACGACGGAGGGGATACGAGCCCAGGCACTTCAGCTTCAACACGCCGGGCGGGCGCTGCGAGGTGTGCAAGGGGGCCGGCGAAGAGCTGGTGGAGATGGTCTTCCTGGCGGATGTTGCCCTGTCCTGCGAGGCGTGCGGCGGCTCTCGCTACCGCGCGGAGATCCTGGAGGTGTCGTATCGAGGGCTCAACATCCGCGGCGTCCTCGACCTGACGGTCGACGAGGCCATCCGCTTCTTCCTTCGGCAGGACCGGATCGGCGAGCGGCTGTGGCAGCTTCAGCGCGTGGGATTGGGATACCTCCGGCTCGGCCAGCCGGCGACCACCCTCTCCGGCGGCGAGGCGCAGCGCCTGAAGGTTGCCCGGGAGCTCGCGGCCAGCTCGGCCGTGGCCCGGCGGCTCTACATCCTTGACGAGCCGACGGTCGGCCTCGGTGTGAGCGAGGTGGGCCGCCTGGTGGACGTGCTGGAGGAGCTCGTGGATGCCGGCGGCTCTGTGCTCGTGGTCGAGCACAACCTGGAGGTCATCGCGCGGGCCGACTGGATTCTCGACCTCGGGCCAGAGGCGGCCGAAGGCGGCGGGCGGCTAGTCGCCGAGGGACCGCCGGAGAGCGTAGCAGGAACGGAGGGCTCGCACACCGCGCGATACCTGCGCACGTACCTGGAGACGGGACGCGCGGCACCACCCCCCGCTTCCGAGCGTGCGGGTTGAGCCGTCCCGCGCTCTCGGTCCTGCTTCCCTGCCGGGACGCGGAGGCCGTGCTGGATGAGTGCATCCGCAGCCTTCGCGAACAGACGTTCGAGGATTTCGAGGTCTTGGCGGTGGACGATGGCTCTCGCGATGGAACGCGGGAGCACCTGGACCGCTGGGCCGCGGAAGACCGGCGAGTGCAGGTCATCGAGGGCGCGGGAAGGGGTTTGGTGGCCGCGCTCAACGTCGCCGTGAGCCGGGCGTGCGCCCCCCTACTGGCCCGAATGGACGCGGATGACGTGGCTCTGCCGGAGCGCTTCGAGCGGCAGTGGGGCTTCCTGCTCGAGCGTCCGGATGTCGCGGCCTGCGGCACCGGTGTTCGCTACTTCCCGCGCGAGCGCGTCGGATCCGGCTACGCACGCTACGAAGGGTGGATCAACTCGATCCGGGAGCCCGAAGAGCTGGAGCGCGATCTGCTTGTCGAGTGTCCGATCGCCCACCCAACGCTTGTCGTGCGGGCCAGCGTGTTTCACCACGCCGGCGGGTATCGCGACCGGGGGTGGCCGGAGGACTACGATCTTCTGCTGCGTCTGCACCGCGCCGGTCGGCGGCTGGCGAACGTCCCGGGCGCTCTGCTCCGGTGGCGCATCACGCCCGGTCGCCTCTCCATGCGCTCGGAGGCGTACTCGCCCGCGGCGTTTCGTCGCTGCAAGGTCCATCACCTGTGCAGGGGCTACCTCCCGCCGGGTCGCACCGTCGTCGTCTGGGGAGCGGGGCGCGTCGGAAAGCCTCTGGCCCGCACGCTCGTTCGGCATCAGGTTCAGCCCAGCGCGTTCGTGGACCTCGACCCACGAAAGATCGGCCAGGAGATCCACGGCGCTATCGTACATTCCCCATCGTTCCTGGAGCGCGCGGCGGAGGTTCGGCCGTTCGTGATCGTGGCCGTCGGCTCGCCGGGGGCTCGGGAGGAGATCCGCGCCTGGCTGGATGGGCTCGGCTTTGAGGAGCCCGCTGACTACAGGGCGCTCGCCTGAAGGAGGTAGTTGATGATCAGCAGATGGCTCGGGTGGGTCCGGCGCTCGGCCGTGCTTGCCGCTGTGGCCGGCTTCGCCCTTCCCCTAGCCCCGTTGCAGGGAAGGCCGGCGCCGCAGGAGGTCGGGAGCGAGGCGGCGTCCGCGGACCGGCAGGGCGCGGCCGAATTGCTGTACGGGAGACCGAACGGCGCCTGGATGTCCACGTACCGTCCGCTGCCCTCGCGCCCCACCCTGATCCGCGGGGCCACGATCATGACGGGTGCCGGCGAGGAGCTGGAGAGCGCCGACCTGTTCATGAGGAACGGCCGGGTCGAGGCGGTCGGCCGGAATCTGGAAATCCCGGCTGGAACGGAGGTGATCGAGGCCCGTGGCCGATACGTCACGCCGGGCATCATCGACACCCACTCGCACCTCGGCGTCTATCCCTCGCCCTCGGTGTCCTCCACCCGGGACGGAAACGAGGCGACGGCCCCGACCACCGCCGAGGTTTGGGCCATGCACTCGGTGTGGCCGCAGGATCCGGGCTTCACACGTGCACTGGCGGCCGGGGTGACCACGCTCCAGGTCCTGCCGGGGAGCGCCAACCTCGTGGGGGGGCGCGGCATCACGCTGAAGACCGTCCCCGGCCGCACGGCGCAGGACATGATGTTCCCGGGCGCGCCGATGGCGCTGAAGATGGCATGTGGAGAGAACCCCAAGCGCGTCTATGGCGGGAAGGGTAAGCTCCCCTCCACCCGGATGGGCAACGTCGCCGGCTATCGCGAGGCCTTCATCGAGGGCGCCGTGCAGCACGGCATCCCGCGCAACGGCGGCCCGATCGGCTGCATGCTCGAGGAGCACGAGCAAGGCCGCCGGCATGTCGCCGAGATGCGCGACCGGATCAACGGCATGCGAACGATGTTCGTGGAAACACTCGCCGCCAAAGGCGCCGAGGGCGACTTCTCATTCATCACCCGCCAACGCGGCATGTTCTCCTTCTCGGGCCTCGACCCCGACCAAGTGGCCGAGCTGCGCGAGAAATACTCCATCTACATCGTCGGCTCCGGCCGCATCAACGTCG
>DAOVWI010000185.1 GCA_030636765.1 Gemmatimonadales bacterium | reverse complement strand
GACCTGGCCAAGCGCATCGTCTTTCGTTTTCCGGACGGCGACGAGGTCGCGGAAACCGATGCGAAGGCCATGATCAAACAGACCGAACGGGGAGGCGGTAGCGGCACGCCGGAAGAGGAGCGGCGAACCGACGTCAGAATCCTGGACATCTTCGAGCGGGCGGCCAGCGTGCGCGTGGATGCGACCGGCTGGATCGACTACATGCACCTGGCGGAGGTGGACGGTCGCTGGGTGATCATTAACGTGCTATGGGAGACCCGGCCCCGGTAGACCTCGGCCGGGCGGCCTGCTTCAGCGGAACATCTCGGGGCTGAGCTCGATCGACACCTCGCTGATCCGGTCGACGGGAAGTCCCGCCAGTCGAGATGCCTCCCGAATGAGCTCGGCACTCGGGGCGTCGTACTCGCAGTAGATCTTGCCTTCCGCCTCGGAGACGAAGCTCCGAATCCACCTCACGCCGCTCATATCGGTCATCACCTCTCTCGAGCGACGCGTGACTTGCTCGAGCATCTCCATCGAGATGTTCTCGACGGTGCGCTCTACCATGAAACGTGGCATTGGCTACCTCCGCTGGATGTCGAGACTCACGACTAGATATCGAGGGCGCGGCAAGCTTCGCCAAGTTCACGGTCGGCCAGCTCCTCCGCAATCTCCGCCGCCGAGGCCGCGAGGCCGCGAGCAGCCGCGACCGATCCCAGCTCCGAGTTCGCTCGGGCCATCCGATAGAGCATCCATCCCATCCCCGAACGATCGCCCAGGTCACGCCTGATCGCGAGCGACGCCTCCAGATGTTCCACGGCAGCCTCGTACTCTCCGTTCTCGTGTTCGAGCTCGCCCAAGACGGCCAGGCTGTGCGCCTCCAGAAGACGCTCCCCGGTCATGCGATTGACCTCCAGGGCTTCGCGGAGGTTGGCTACCGCTTCCTCGGTCTGCTCCATGTCGCGCAGGGTGACTCCGAGCGAGTTGAGGATCAGGCCGGCGTGCACCCAGTCCTCGAGGTCTTTGTAGACGTGGAGGGCCTCTCGGTAGCACTCCAGGGCCTGCTCGTGCTCCTTCCTTCGCCAGCGGAGGATCGCAAGCGAGTTGTAGAGCGAAGCCACCCTCGGGCGGTCACCCAGCGCCCGGGCCAGGGGGATCGCCTTGTCGTAGAGGCGCAGCGAGCGCTCCGGATCATCGGCTCTGGAGAGCTTCGCCACAGCTGCCAACGCCGCCAGGACCCTCGCGTCATCGTGATATCTCTCGCCGAGTACCCGAACCTGATCCCAAGCGGATACCGCCTCGGACAGGCGTCCCTCGGCCTCGTAAGCCCTGGCCGCTGCCTGCCGCATCGCGGCCTCCGCCTCGGTGTCTCTCAGCTGGGCAAAAGTCTCGGCGGCCTCGAGGAGGTGGGGGAGGGCATCGGTCCATCGCTTCAGGCCGACCAGCACCTCGCCGAGCGCGCGCTGTGCCTGGGCGAACCCATCCGCGGTGCTGGCCCGGCGGCTCGCCTCGACGGCTTGGCGGTAAAGCTCCAGGCTCTCCTCTATCTGCCCTTCCTGCAGCTGCAGATGGGCGAGCGACATCAGGTGATAGGAGCGTTGAACCGCGTGCATCGAGCCGCCGGCATGGGACGCGGACCGATCGATGTACTCGAGCGCCTTGTCGGTATCTCCGAGCGAGCGGTAGATGTTCCCGATGATGTGAAGGACGTAGCTGAGCTTCTTGTCGAGCTCCCCGCCGCCCTTCCCATGGTAGCGCTCGCGCGCCTGGACGGCCTCGAACAGGAACTCCAGTGCTTCATCGTATCGGCCCAGGCCCTTGTACAGGTTACCGAGGTTGGCGAGCTCGATCATCATGCCTTCGGGGTCACCCAGTTCGCGGTCGATGGCCAGGGTCTGCTCCTGGAGCGAGATCGCCTCCTCGTTACGCTCCTGGTGCCAGCGGAGGAGGCCGGTGCTGCGCAGCGCGTTGCGCTCCGTCGCCCGGTCACCCAGCTCGCGCGCTACGCGGAGGGAGCTGCTAAGCTCGCGCTCCGCGAGGTGGAACTCGTGGGTGAGCGTGTATAGCTCCCCCTGACGGAGATAGGCCTCGGCCAGCCGCTCCGAGGCGCCGCCGGGCTCCAGCAGGCGCACGAGCTCACCGCAGATGCCTTGCTGGCGCTCCCGCAGGCCGATCGTCTCGCAAAGTCGTTCCTGCTTGAACAGGATCCTGAGCCGCACCTCCTCCCGTTCCTCTCGAGAAGGCAGGCGACTCGCGGCTTCGAGCGTCTCGTCGAGAAGCTCGAGGGCATCCGTGAACTGGCTGAGCGTCCCGGCGCGCTCCGCCGCTCTTTGGCCGTACAGCACGGCCTTCCACCACACCCCGGCGGCGGCGAAATGGGAGGCGAGGCGATCCAGGTGTGAGTCGAGGCTCTCCGGGTACAGCTCCTCGATCACCTCCGCCACCTTCTGGTGAAGCTCCTTCTGGCGGTGACGCAGGAGGCTCTCATACGCGACCTCCCGCACCGGGGCGTGTGTGAACCTGTAGGTGATGTTGGGGGAGACCCCGACCTGCTGGATCAACCCGAGATCCTTCAGGGAGCCCAGTGCCTCGGCGACCGCAGGCATGTCATCGAGGGATCCGCGCAACACCGCCTCCGAGAACTCGCGGCCGACGACCGCGGCGTGGGTGAGGACCGACCGGGTCGCGTGATCGAGCGCGTCCAGGCGCGTTCGTATCACGCCCTGGACCGTGTCCGGCAGCTCCAGGCTGTCCAGCTCGCACGTCATGCGCACCGCACCGGCCTCGACCTGAAAGCAGCTTTCCGCGGCCAGCGTCCTGCACACCTCCTCCAGGAAGAGGGGATTCCCGCCCGTTCTGGCATGGAGGTGCTCGGCGAGGCCAGGGGGCAAGCTTTCCGCTCCGAGCGCGGAGCGGACGAGCTCGCCGGACGCCTCCAGGCTCAGCGGACCCAGATGAACGGGCACGTGACAGGCAGGAGATCCCCAGCCGAGCCCCGGCTCGGGCCGGGCAGTGACCACGATGAGAAGCCGGTGTGCCGGAGCGAGCTCGGTGAGCCGTCTCAGGACCTCGCGGGATCCTTCGCAGGAGTGCTGCCAGTTCTCCAGGAGAAGGGCCACCGGCTTTCGTTCGGCGTCGATCGTGATCAGGGCGATCAGCGCGTCCAGGATCGCGAACTTCTTCTGCCTGCCCTCCAGGTCGGGGACTGGGTGGTCGTCCGAATCCACGCCCTGCAGATACAGGTAATAGGGCAGGAAGCCCTCAAGCTCGGTGGAGATCGAGAGCACCGATTCGAGGATCTCATCTGCGGTCGGGACCGAGCCTCGCTCGATGCCGAGCCGGGCGCGCAGGACGTCCACGAAGGGTACGAACGATCCCTTCACGGCGCCTTCCAGGCAACGTCCATCTAGAACGCGAACACCCTCGGCATCGATCCGCCGCTTGAACTCGAATAGAAGTCGACTCTTACCCGTCCCTGCCTCACCGACCACGCTGACGAAGCGGCCTTCGCCATCCATCGCCGCTGAGCAGGCTTCCGTCAGCGTGGCGGCTTCTTTCTCCCGACCCACGAACGCGGTGAGCTTGTCAGGGGATTCGAAGGGCGTCCGTTTTCTGGCCTCACCGACCACCTTGTGGGGTGTGAGGCGCTCCGTTCCGCCTCGGGATCTCAGGGGCTCGCCTGCCTCGGTCTCGTAGAACGCCTCCACCGCACGCTGGCCATCTTCGCTGATCAGCACCTCGCCCGGCCCGGCGTGCGCGGAAAGCCGGGAGGCGGCGTCCACGGCCGGACCCGCGATCCGGTATCGACGTTCGGGGGAGGATTCCGGCTGGACGACCACGAGTCCGCTGCCGATTCCCGTCCGGAGCTCCAGCTGCCGGGACGGCCAGGTTTCGGCCGCGCCGATGTTCAGCTCGCCGAGCGTCTCCTGGACCGCGAGCGCGGCGGAAACGGCCCGGCGAACGTCGTCTTCATGCGCCCTGGGAACGCCGAACAGCGACACGACTTGATCGCCG
>DAOVWI010000124.1 GCA_030636765.1 Gemmatimonadales bacterium | reverse complement strand
GGTTCGCGTGACCCTGTCGGCGCGCGACGGTCGAACCCTCGCGGAGGCGTATCGGGAGGGGGAGGTTCTGGAGCGCCTGGAGAAGGGCGCGAGCATCGAGCTCACGGCGCGGGTGCCGGCGGCTCTCGTCGGCCGCTGGCGGCGTCAGGAGGGGGTGCGCGTCACGGGCACCGACGCGGCTTGAGTTCTCGGGTCGTCATCGTCGGTGCCGGGCGAGTCGGTCTCTCACTCGCCGCCGATCTGAGCGAAGCCGGGATGTCCGTGACGGTCGTCGGTCGAAAGGAGGAGCGGCCGGCCTTCCTCGGCGACCGGCCCCGGATCGGGTACGTGTCGGCGCCGGAGGCCGATGCGGCAGGGGCGTTCGAAGCAGCAGCAACGCTGGAGGGCTCGCCGGCGTTCGAACTCCTCTTCTGCGTCACGGACGACGCTCTGACCTCTCTGGCCGCCTCCTGGAGCGAGGCCGTCGGAGGCAGGCTACCCCGCACGGCTCTGCACACGAGCGGCGTGGACTCGGCGGAAGCCCTGGCTCCGTGGAGGGCGAAGGGGGTCTCGATCGCGGCGTGGCATCCGCTCGTCGCCGTGGCATCGCCAAGGACCGGAGCGTTTCAGGGCGTCTGGTTCGGAGTCGATGGGGACGCCGAGGCGTGCCGAACGGGTGAGGAGCTGGCAAGGCGCCTCGGGGGGCGGACGTTCGCCGTGCGGCCCGAAGGACGGGCGCAGTACCACGTAGCCGCGGTTTTCGCCTCTAACTTCCTGGTCGCCTGCCTGCATGTGGCGCTCAACGAGCTCCGCGGCGCTTCGGACGAGGCGGAGCTGGAAGCCCTTCTCCCGCTTGCCGCCGCCGCCCTCGGGAACCTCGGCGAGCTCGGCCTCAGCATGGGAGCTACCGGCCCGGTGACGCGGGGTGACGCGCAGACGATCACCTCCAATCTGTCGGTCCTCGACCCGGAGCGCGCCGCCCTGTATCGTGCGCTCGGTCGTGAGCTGCTCGAGCTGACGGCAGGCCGGCTCGAGCCGGAGGTGCGCGTGCGGCTGGAGGCCCTGCTGTCCGCCCGCGAAGCTCCGTGAGGAGACAGGAGAACACCAGATGAACAAGCCTCTTCGGCTCTACATCAACGTGGACCACGTGGCGACTGTTCGGGAGGCCAGGAGAACGGACGAGCCCGATCCCGTTCGGGCAGCGGTGTTGGCGGAGCTGGGCGGCGCGGACGGTATCACCGTTCACCTCCGGGAGGATCGCCGGCACATCCAGGAGCGCGACGTACGCCTGCTTCTCGAGACGGTTCGAACGCTCGTGAACCTCGAGCTGGCCGCCGAGGAGGGCGTGCTCGGCCTCGCCGGGGAGTGGTGTCCGATGCAGGTGACATTCGTTCCGGAGAGTCGTGAGGAGGTGACGACGGAAGGAGGGCTCGATCTGGATGAGGCCGGAGGGCGGCTGGACGAGGCGATAGAGCGCATGCGTGCCCTGGGCATCAGGACATCGCTGTTCGTGGATCCGCTGGAGGACGCGATGGAGCGGGCTGCGGCGTTGGGAGTGGACGCCGTCGAGCTGCACACGGGCGAATACGCGAACGCCCGCACGCCGGAGGGCGCCGCGGCCCAGCTGGGCCGCTTGGGCACCGCCGCTCGCGTCGCCCGGGGGGCAGGGTTGGCCGTCCATGCCGGCCACGGCCTCACGTACGAGAACGCTGCGCCGGTCGCCGGGATCCCGGAGGTCGAGGAGCTCAACATCGGCCATTCGGTCGTGAGCCGGTCGGTGCTCGTGGGGATCGAGCGGGCGGTTCGAGAGATGAAGGGGATCGTCGAGGCTGCCCGGCGGCAGCCTGCCCGCTGAAGGCGATGCTGAAACAGCACCGCATCAAGATCGTGGTGGGGCTCTTCATCACGGTCGGGCTGCTCGCCTGGGTGCTGAGAGACGTGTCAGCGGCGGCGGTGCTGGCCGAGGTGCGAGACGCAGACCCGGTCTTGCTCGCGGCCATGGTAGCGGCCGCGACGGCGACGTTCCTCGTCCGCGCCTTTCGCTGGCACGTCCTGCTTCTTCCGGGCTTTCCCGATTCCCATCTGCGCTCGCGCTTCGCCGCCGTGTGCATCGGCTTCATGGCGAACAACCTGCTGCCGGCACGACTGGGCGAGTTCGCGCGGGCCTACAGCTTTTCGCGCGTCGAGCCGATCGGCGTGCCCCGCTCGCTCGCATCGATCGTCGTGGAGCGTGTGTTCGACGCCGTGGTGTTGGGTTCGTTCTTTGTTCTGGCGATCTCGTACGGAGGCTTTCCGGCCGGACGCACGGCGTTGATGAGAAGCGCCGGAGCTGCGGCTGGACTGACCATTGCGGTCGGCCTGGCCGTGCTCTGGACGATGGCGCGGTGGCCGAAACGCACGCTGACCCTGGTCGAGCACACGGTCGGACGTCTGCTCTCTCCGGTGCTGACGGATCGGGTCATCGGGATTATCGCCTCCTTCCTCGAGGGCCTCGGTGCCTTGCATCACCCGCTCATCTTCGTTCGGGCGCTCGCATGGTCCGTGGCCGTCTGGCTCACCGGCGGCCTCTCCATCTGGCTGGGCCTGCTGGCGTTCGGCATCACGGAGCCCGGCTTCGCCGGCGCCATGTTCGTGCAGTCGGTGATCGGCTTCGGCGTCGCCATCCCCTCCAGCCCCGGTTTCTTTGGACCGTTGGAGGCAGCGGCCCGGCTGTCGCTCGGAGCCTACGGTGTCGACAGCGTGCGGATCGTGAGCTTCGCGACCGGATATCATATTCTGACGTTCATCCCGGTGACCGTGCTGGGCCTCTGGTATCTGCACCGACTGGGCATCCGGTGGTCGGAGGTGGAACACGCGGAGGAGCTCGTGGAGGACGCCGTGGGGGGGAGCGAGGCATCTTAGATGACCGTCTCCGAGACGCGATGGCCCCTCGTCTAATGGCAAGACCCCGGCCTTTGGAGCCGGTGATCCAGGTTCGAATCCTGGGGGGCCAACTCGGCATCATCCTCGCGAGCCTCCTCGCCCTTCCGGCGTGCGACGGGGGGAACGGCACGGAGCCGCCCCCGCCCGAGCTGTTCGAGCTGGATGGGATCGTGGCGGGGGCCCGGCACACCTGCGGCGTCGCACCCGCCGCATCGACCACCTCGATGGCCGGCTCGGCGTTCTGCTGGGGCCGCGGCGAGGAGGGCCAGCTTGGGACGGGCAATACCCTCGATAGGCTCAGGGCGTCCGCCGTTCTCGGTCAGGTGGCGTTCGCGAGCGTCAGCGTCGGGCTGCGGCACACGTGCGGGGTGGCGGATGATGGCGTCGCGTACTGCTGGGGTGAGGGAGAGAACGGGCAGCTCGGGACCGGAACGACGAACAGCACGCTCGGGCAGGCCCCGGTCAACACAGAGGTGCTCTTCGCGAGCGTCAGCGCCGGTGCGAAGTACAGCTGCGGGGTGGCGGTGGATGGGACCGCGTACTGTTGGGGTGAGGGCGAGAAAGGGCAGCTCGGGACCGGGACGACGCTGGACCGGCTCACGCCGACGCCGGTGACAGGCGGGCTCGTCTTCCGCCAGGTGAGTGCGGGAGAAGAGCACACGTGCGGCGTCACCGAGGACGGGACGGCGTACTGCTGGGGTGAGGGGGAGAACGGACAGCTGGGGACGGGGACTACGCTAAACCGGCTCACGCCGACGCCGGTGAACGGGGCCCTGGTGTTCTCCCAGATCACCGTGGGAGGCGACCACGGCTGCGCCGTGACCGTGGACGGGAGCGCGCGCTGCTGGGGCGAGGGGGAGAAGGGGCAGCTCGGGACCGGAACGACGCTGGACCGGCTCACGCCGACGCCCGTGGAGGGCGGCAACGTCTTCGTGCAGGTGAGTGGCGGCCGGGCGCACACTTGCGGCATCACCGAGGACGGCCGGGTCCTATGCTGGGGCGAGGGAGAAGCCGGCCAGCTGGGGACCGGAAACGTGCAGGACCGGCTCAGCCCTCAGGCCGTCATCAGCACGCTCACCTACCGCCAGGTGAGTGCCGGCGACGATCACACGTGTGCGGTAACGGATGAGGCGGCTGCCTTCTGCTGGGGGAGCGGGCAGGAGGGGCAGCTCGGAAACGGCTCCACGAACACCGCTCTCTCGCCCGTCCGGGTCGTCCGATGAGCGGGGGCGGCGCCCGATGAACGAGCGTGGCGCCCGCGGCGGGGGCGGCGCCGCCGGCGACCACGCGGAGGCCGGATCGGGGTCGCGCCCCAATCGTCTGATCGGGGAGAAGAGCCCGTACCTCCTGCAGCACGCCTACAATCCTGTCGAGTGGTACCCGTGGGGCGAGGACGCTTTCGAGGCCGCCCGACGTGAAGACAGGCCGATCTTCCTCTCCATAGGCTACTCCACCTGCCACTGGTGCCACGTGATGGAGCGCGAGTCGTTCGAGGATGCTGACGTCGCAAGGCTCCTGAACGACGCGTTCGTGTGCGTAAAGGTCGATCGTGAGGAGCGCCCCGACATAGACCAGGTCTACATGACGGTGGCCCAGATGATGACAGGCCACGGTGGCTGGCCCCTGACGATCATCATGACGCCGAACGGGGACCCGTTCTTCTCCGGCACGTACTTCCCGAGGGAATCCAGGCACGGCCGGATCGGTTTGGTCGACCTTGTGCCGCGGATCCAGGAGCTGTGGACGGAGCAGCGCAGCGAGGCGCTGAACGCGGCGGGCCAGATCGGTGCCGCCCTTCGGCAGAGCGTCTACGGTGAGGACGGCGGCGAGTCCGCGGGTGAGTCTGCCGGCGGCGAGTCCGCCGGTGAACCGAGGGAGCTGGGCAGAGCAGCTCTCGATCAGGCCTACGAGCAACTGTCGGGGGCGTACGATTCGCTGCAGGGTGGCTTCGGCGGCGCCCCCAAGTTCCCAACGCCGCACAACCTCAGGTTTCTCCTCCGCTACTGGGTGCGTACGGGCGAGGAAGCTGCGCTCGGCATGGTGGAGACCACGCTGCGGGCGATGCGGCGGGGCGGGATCTACGATCACGTCGGCTTCGGCTTTCACCGATACTCGACCGACGCCCGCTGGATGCTCCCCCACTTCGAGAAGATGCTCTACGATCAGGCGCTTCTGGTGATGGCCTACACGGAGGCGTACCGGGCCACCGGTCGGCAGGAGTATGCCGACACGGTCGTCGAGGTGATCGAGTACGTGCTGCGCGACCTGCGAGACGAGGGTGGGGCGTTCCACTCCGCGGAGGACGCCGACAGCGAGGGACGGGAAGGGAAGTTCTACCTCTGGACGGATGAGGAGCTGCGCGAGATCCTCGACCCGGATGAGGTCGCGCTCGTGCGAGCCGCCTTCAACGTGGATCGCCGTGGCAACTTCGTTGACGAGGCGACCGGACGCCGGACCGGTGAGAACGTTCTCTACGTCAGCCGTTCCTGGGACCGGGAGGCGTCGGAGCTCGGGATGGAGGAAGCCGCTGTGCGCGCTCTCCTAGAACGGGCACGCGAGAAGCTGTTCACGGCTCGGCAAGGCCGGGTCCGGCCGTCGAAGGATGACAAGGTCCTGACCGACTGGAACGGCCTGATGGTCGCTGCGCTCGCGCAGGCTGCGGCGGCGCTCGAGAGGCCCGACTACCTGGAGGCCGCCGTCGCGGCCCTGGAGTTCATCGGCACGCGGATGGTCGATTCGGAGGGACGTCTCCTGCACCGCTACCGGGATGGGGAAGCCGCGATACCGGCGTTCGCCGAGGACTACGCCTTTCTCGTGTGGGGGCTGCTGGAGGCGTACGAGGCGTCGTTCGACCCGTCCTTCCTGGGCGAGGCCCTCCGCCTGAACGAGGATCTGCTCGAGCGTTTCTGGGATGACGCGAGAGGCGGGCTGTACCAGGTGGCCGCGGAGGCGGACGAGCTTCCGGTGCGCGGCCGGGAGATCTACGACGGGGCCGTGCCGTCGGCGAACTCGGTGGCCATGCTCAACCTGCTGCGCCTCGCTCGGCTGACCGGCGATGCCGAGCTCGAGCGGCGGGCCGAGGAGATCGAGGCCTCGTTCGCGGCGCGGGTCAGGCGCGCACCGTCGGCTCACACCCAGCTGATGATCGCCGTGGACTTCCGCCTCGGTCCTTCGAGAGAGGTCGTGATCGTCGGCGAGCCTGGCCGGGCCGACACGGAGGCGCTCGCGAGCGTGGTGCGCCGCGGCTTCCGTCCGAGGACGGTCGCACTGCTCCGGCCGGCCGGGGATGCCGGGAGGGAAGTCGCCAGGCTCGCCCCGTTTACGGAGCACATGAAGGAGGTGGACGGCCGGGCGGCGGCGCATGTGTGTCGAGAGCATGCATGCGAACGGCCGGTCGCGGATCCTAACGACCTGGAGGAGAGCTTACGTGAAAAAGACCGTGGAGGAGAGCCGAATGAAGCCGAGTAACCTGATCCTGGCCGGCCTGCTGGTCGCGGCCGGTCTGGCTGGCGTCGCGTCCCCGCTGACCGCGCAGGAGCGGGCCTATCCCGAGGCACGGAAGGGGGAGGTCGTGGACGACTACCACGGTACGGCGGTAGCCGATCCGTACCGTTG
>DAOVWI010000171.1 GCA_030636765.1 Gemmatimonadales bacterium | reverse complement strand
TGGCGGACGCCGTCGACGTGATCGCCGACCCCATCGTAAGAAACCGAGGCACCGTGGGGGGATCGCTGGTGCACGCCGACCCGGCCGGCGACTGGGGCGCCGTCATGCTCGCCTATCGGGCCGAGCTCATCCTCCGCAAGGCCGGAGGCGAGCGAACGTTGCCGATCGACGAGCTCTTCCTGACGACCTTCATGACGGCTCTCGAGCCGGAGGAGCTGTTGGTGGAGATCCGCATCCCCTGTGGGGGTGAGGGAAAAGGCGGAGCCTACGAGAAGCTGGAACGCAAGGTCGGCGATTTTGCGACGGTGGGAGTGGCGACGCAGATCACTCTCGCGGAGGGCGGCAGCGTGAGCTCTGCGGGGATCGGCCTCACGGCCGTCGGTGCAACCAACCTGCGCGCCGCGATGGCCGAGGAGGCTCTCCTGGGCGCCGAGCCTGGAGAAGAGACGATCGCCGAGGCCGCGAGGAAGGCTGCCGAGGAGTCGAGCCCGGCGGCCGACAATCGGGGCTCGGAGGACTACAAGCGCGACATGGTCCGGGTGCTCACCGCGCGGGCGCTCCGCCGATCGGTGGAGCGTGCGGGCGGCCCCGGGGCCTAAGGGAGGTCAGACGATGGCGACGAACGTGTCGGTTTCGATCACGGTCAACGGGGTGGAGCACACGGCGGACGTGGAAGCGCGCATGCTCCTCGTCCACTTCCTGCGCGACGAGCTGGCGCTCACCGGCACGCACATCGGGTGCGACACCACGCACTGCGGCGCGTGCACCGTTCTCCTGGACGGGGTGCCTATCAAGTCGTGCACGATGTTCGCGGTGCAGGCGAACGACCAGGCGATCACGACGGTCGAAGGCCTGGCGCGCAACGGCGACCTGCACCCGCTGCAGGCAGGTTTCAAGGAGGAGCACGGGCTTCAGTGCGGCTTCTGCACGCCGGGCATGATGCTGACGGCCAGCGCCCTGCTCGAGTCGAACCCGAGCCCGAGCGAGCCGGAGATCAGGAGGGCGATCTCCGGCAACCTGTGCCGGTGCACCGGCTACCAGAACATCGTGAAAGCGATCCAGTACGCCGCCGAGGCCGCCAAAGGAGATGAGCGATGAGCGCCCCGCAGACCCAGGACCTCGGAGGACTCGGCCAGTCCGTCAGGCGGAAGGAGGACGCCCGGTTCATCCGAGGACGGGGCAGGTTCGTGGACGACGTCCAGCTTCCGGGCATGGTCTACCTGAAGCTCGTTCGCTCTCCGTACGCACATGCGCGGCGCGGGGAAATCGACACCTCCGGGGCGCTGGCCGTTCCCGGAGTTCTTGCGGTGATCACCGGCGAAGATCTCGCGGCCTCCAACCTCGCCTGGATGCCGACCCTCTCGGGCGACCAGCAGATGGTGCTCGCCACGGGGAAGGTGCTCTTCCAGGGCCAGGAGGTGGCGGCGGTGGTCGGCGAGACCCGCTTCGCGGCTGCGGACGGGGCGGCGGCCGTACGGGTGGAGTACGAGGAGCTCCCAGTGCTCGTGGACCCCCACAGGGCGCTCGATCCGGACGCGCCGCTCCTGCGTGAGGACCGCGAGGAGAAGACGAACCACATCTTCCACTGGGAGGCGGGCGACCGGGAGGCCACCCAGCGGATCTTCTCGGAGGCCGATGTCACGGTGAGCCAGGACATCGTCTACCAGCGCTGCCACCCGGCCCCGATCGAATGTTGCGCCTGCGTGGCCGACTGGGACTCGGCGAACGAGAAGATGACGCTCTGGATGACCTCACAGGCCCCACACGCCCACCGCACGCTGTTCGCGCTCGTCACCGGCCTTCCCGAGCACAAGATCCGGATCATCTCGCCCGACGTGGGCGGGGGCTTCGGTAACAAGGTGCCCATCTATCCGGGGTACGTCTGCGCCACGGTCGCCTCCCTGACCCTCGGCCGGCCGGTGAAATGGACCGAGGACCGCTCCGGTAACCTCACGAGCACGGGGTTCGCCCGTGACTACCACATGCGGGCCGAGCTGGCGGCCAGCCAGGACGGACGCATCCGGGCGCTCCGCGTGAAGACGCTGGCCGACCACGGCGCGTTCAACGCGGCGGCCCAGCCGACCAAGTTCCCGGCCGGCTTCTACAACGTGTGCTCGGGCTCCTACGACCTGGAGAACGCGTTCGTCGAGGTGGACGGCGTTTACACGAACAAGGCTCCCGGCGGGATCGCCTACCGCTGCTCGTTCCGCGTGACCGAGGCTTCCTACCTGATCGAGCGAGCGGTCGACGTCCTGGCCGACGAGATCGGGATGGACCCGGTGGAGCTCCGCCGGAAGAACTTCATTCCGTCCGAGAGCTTCCCATACGACACACCGCTCGGCTGGACGTACGACAGCGGGAACTACGAGGGCGCACTCGACAGGGCGCTCGAGATCATCGGCTATGAGGATCTGCTGCGAGAGCAAGAGGAGAAGCGCGAGCGGGGCGAGATCATGGGGATCGGGGTCTCCAGCTTCACCGAGATTGTCGGCGCCGGACCCGGCAAGCAGTGCGACATCGCCGGCCTCGAGATGTTCGACTCCTGCGAGGTGCGGATCCATCCGACCGGCAAGGTGCTGGCTCGCATCGGCGTCCAGAGCCAGGGCCAGGGCCACGAGACGACTTTCGCACAGATCCTGGCCGAGGAGCTCGGGATCCCGGTTGACGACATCCTCGTCGAGCACGGCGACACGGATACCGCTCCTTACGGCCTGGGCACGTACGCCAGCCGCTCCACGCCGGTCGCGGGCGCCGCTACCGCCCTGGCCGCGCGGAAGATCCGCGAGAAGGCGAAGAAGATCGCCGCCCACGTAATGGAGGTGGCGGAGGAGGACATCGAGTGGAAGGACTACGCGTTCCGCGTGAAGGGCGCGCCCGACCGCTCCACTTCGATGGCGGACGTCGCCTTCGCCGCCTATACGAACACCCCGGAGGGCGTCGAGGCGGGCCTGGAAGCCGTTCACTACTACGACCCGCCCAACATGACCTACCCGTTCGGCACGTACATCTGCGTGGTGGACGTGGATCGGGGAACGGGCGAGTGGAAGGTGCGCCGCTTCGTGGCCGTGGACGATTGCGGAACGGTCATCAACCCGATGATCGTGGACGGCCAGATCCACGGCGGGCTGACCGAAGGGTTCGCGATCTCGTCGATGCAGCTCGTCGACTTCGACGAGAACGGCAACATCATCGGGGGCAACTTCATGGAGTACCTGCTCCCGACCGCCGTCGAGACCCCCCACTGGGACACCGACCGGACCGTCACGCCCTCGCCGCACCACCCGATCGGCGCCAAAGGCGTCGGCGAGTCGCCGTGCGTCGGCTCACCGGCCGCGTTCGTCAACGCCGTCGTGGATGCCCTCTCACCCTACGGCGTTCGGCACATCGACATGCCTATCACGTCGGACAAGGTGTGGAAGGTGCTGCGCGAGGCCGGCGTCACGGAGCAGCGCCTCATGCACGGGGCCGGACGTCTGGGCGACCGCGAGATCCTGGGCCTGGCGGCCCGGCTGTCAGAGCGCGGCCAGCCGTTCGCGCTCGCGACGGTGGTCAGCCGCCTTCCTCCGAGCTCCTCCCGTGTCGGACAGAAGGCGCTCGGCGAGGCCGCCGGGAGCTTCCCCGGCTGGCTCGGTGGAGCATGCATCGAGCCGGTGGTTCAGCGGGAGGCGCGGGCCGCGATGCGAGACGGCCGGCCTCGCATCGTAGTGCTCGCCCCGGACGCACGCTCGGACCGAGCGGACGCGATCGTCTACCCGATGACCTGTCACAGCGGGGGTACCGTGGAGATCTACGTGGAGCCGCAGCTACCGGCGCCCGTTCTCGCGCTGTTCGGCGACTCTCCCGTCACGCACGCCCTGGCGGCGATGGCCACCGGGGCCGGATACCGCGTGCGGGTGGCCGAAGCCGCGGAGGTTGCTCAGGCCGCAGAGGAAGCCGACGCAGCGGAACCCGTGCCGGTCGGCGAGGCCGAGCTTTATGCGCTCGTGGCCACGCTCGGAGTGTGGGATGAGGAGGCGGTCGAGCGTGCGCTTCGGGCCGGGGCCCGGTACGTGGGGCTCGTGGCGAGCCCACGCCGAGCCGCCGAGGTGCGCCGTCTTCTGCTGGAGAGAGGGTGGGAGGAGGCCGCGCTGGTTTCACTCGTCAGCCCGGCCGGCCTGGACATCGGCGCCCGGGAACCGGCGGAAATCGCCATCAGCATCCTCGCCGAGCTGATCCTCGTCAGACGCCGTAACGCCGACGAACGGGAAGAAGTCGCTCCCGTCGGGGAGGGAGACGCCGTCGGCGAGGGAGACGCCACCGGGGAGGAGGGAGTCGCGGTGGATCCCGTATGCGGCATGAAGGTCGAGACGGAGAGCGCCCGCCACACGCTGGACCACGAGGGCGTCACCCTCTTCTTCTGCTGCTCGGGTTGTCGGGAGAAGTA
>DAOVWI010000205.1 GCA_030636765.1 Gemmatimonadales bacterium | reverse complement strand
TTGCCGGCCGACGCCGCGGCCCGATGAAACCATGGCGATGGCAAAAATAACCGGTTCGACTTCCATGTCGCACCATCCAGTCCGGGACCGAACACCGTCTCCGGTCCGCCCCGGCTCGGCAGCGAGCGGAGGCAGGCCTCCAGCCGGCGGCTCCCCGATCGCCGACAAACTCCTCCGCGTTCCGTTATTCTACAAGATACTCATCGCCAACGCCGTTATTCTCGGGCTGATGACGCTGCTGGGCACCATGCTGATCGCCCGACTTGGCGGGATGGCGGAGGCCGGCTCCATCCTTCGGCTCGCCCTCCTTCTCTCCTTCGGTGCCCTCATCATGGGCGCGACGTGCAGCGCCGTACTGACGCGCCTCGCGCTTTCGCCCCTTCGGGAGCTCGAGAGCGCCGCCCGAGGCGTCGAGCTGGGCGACATGGATGCCCGAATCGGGCCCTCCCGCCTCGCCGATGCGGACATGCTCCGGCTCGCCGCGGTGTTCAACCGGATGCTGGACCGCGTGCGGCGCTCCGGCGAGCGTCAGCGCGAGCTGACTCTCCGCGCTCTGGACGCCGAAGAGAAGGCCAGGAGCTGGGTCGCGCGGAAGCTGTACGACGAGTGCGCGCAGTCGCTCGCGGCAACGCTCCTCCGGCTCAAGGTCGCACGACCGCGGCTGGATCCGGCGGGAACGGAAGAGGAAGAGCTGGAAAGGCTGCGCGACGAGCTGCTCGGCGCGCTGGAGGGGGTACGAAAGCTGGCTCGAGAGCTTCGGCCGCCCGAGCTCGACGAGATCGGGTTCGTCCTGGCGCTAACGGCACACACGCGCTCGCTCTCGGAGCGCACGGGATTGAGCATTCGACTGGACGCGGAGGCCGTCGATACGGAGCTTTCTCCCGAGGCGGGCCTCGCGGTGTACAGAATCGTGCAGGAGGCTCTCTCGAACGCCGTTCGGCACGCCTCGGCCGGCTCGGTCGGGGTATACGTCACGCGCAGCGAGGACGGTTTCGTGGCGGAGGTTCACGACGACGGAACAGGCTTCGACGTCCAGACCGAGATCGAAAAGGCGGGCCGCGGGCTCGGATTGCTGGAGATGCAGGAGCGCGCACGCCGGGTCGGTGGAAAGCTCTCCATCGAGAGCTCGCCCGGTGACGGGACGCGAGTGAGGCTGGAGATGCCGGCCGTGCTGCCATCCGCTCCATCCAACCAGAACTGGGGGGAGGCGTACGAATGAACGAGGCCACGAAGGAGACGATCGCTCAGGTGTTGGACCCTGCGGGTGTCTCGCTCGAGGATGAGGTGAGGCGCCTCCGCGAGGATCTGGCAGCGTTGCGCCGCCATGTGCTGGCCCTCACGCATCGCGTCGAGCAGCTCGAGGTCCGGGAGGAGATGCTCGAGATGCCCGAGGCGGTGGGGGACGAGCCGGTCGCGGGCGCGTAGAAAGAGGGGGATTCGGGTCAGAGTGCCTCCGTGCGTGCCATGGTCCTGGAGCGGCAGCACGAGCCGCTTCGCCGCCGGGAGATGGATCGGCCGGACGCTGGCGAGGGCGAGGTGCTGCTCCGAGTGCTGGCGTGCGGCGTGTGTCGCACGGATTTACACATCGTCGACGGAGAGCTGCCCGACCCGAAACTGCCCCTGATACCGGGCCACCAGATCGTGGGAGAGGTCATCTCGGTCGGAGCGGGAAGCGAACGTTTCGAGCCGGGCGATCGGGTCGGTGTGCCGTGGCTCGGGTGGACGTGTGGTGAGTGCGCCTTCTGCGTATCCGGTCGGGAGAACCTCTGTGATCGGGCCAGCTTCACGGGCTACGAGATCGACGGCGGCTACGCCGACTACGCCACCGCGGACGCGCGGTTCTGCTTCCCGATTCCCGAGGGCTTCCCGAACCTGCAGGCGGCGCCCCTCTTGTGTGCCGGCCTCATCGGGTACCGCTCGCTCGTCATGGCGGGGGACGCCGAGCGTCTGGGGCTGTACGGCTTCGGCGCGGCAGCCCACATCATCGCGCAGGTGGCCGTCCACCAGGGACGCCGGGTGTTCGCGTTCACGCGGGAGGGCGATACGGAAGGCCAGCGCTTCGCACGCGACCTCGGGGCGGAGTGGGCCGGCGCCTCGGACCAGCTCCCTCCGGAGAAGCTCGATGCGGCGATCATCTTCGCTCCGGTCGGTTCGCTGGTGCCGCAGGCGCTGCGGGCGGTCGAGAAGGGCGGAACGGTCGTGTGCGCCGGCATCCACATGAGCGAGATCCCGGCCTTCCCGTACGAGATACTGTGGGGAGAGCGGGTCGTGAGATCGGTAGCGAACCTCACTCGAGCGGACGGAGAGGAGTTCATGCGGCTCGCCCCAAGTCACGGCGTTCGTACCGAGGTGCAGGAGTACGCTCTGGTGGACGCCAACCGGGCACTGGACGATCTCCGCTCCGGACGGGTCCGGGGGTCGGCCGTGCTCGCAATCGCCTGACTTCCGGAGGACCGGCAGGGAGGAAAGAGGAGCCATGGTCAAGCTGCACGACATCATGTCGGTCGAGGTCACGTCTCTCGATCCGAACATGACCCTTCGGGAAGCCACGGAGGTCCTCTCCTCCGAGCACTTCGGCGGAGCGCCCGTCGTGGCCGGCGACCGCGTCGTGGGCGTGATCTCGATCGCCGACCTGCTCGATTTCGTCTCCTCCAACCCCGGCCCGCCGACCCTGAAGGAGGAACGAGCGGAGTGGGGAGAATCTTCCGAGAAAGAGGAGGCGTGGAACAGCCGAGGAGAGCCGGCGGCGGCCTACTTCGGCGAGATGTGGTCCGATGTCTTCGTCCAGGTCGACGAGCGCTTTCGGAAGACGGACAGCCCGGAGTGGGACATCCTGGAAGAGCACGTCGTCTCCGATATCATGACCCACCGCCTGTGCCAGCTGCCGCCGGAGACCGATGTGCGAGATGCCGCCGAGTTCATGCTGCGGGCCGGCATCCATCGGGTGCTCGTGACTGAGGAAGGCCGGCTTGTTGGCGTAGCGAGCACTACGGACATCGTCAAGGCCGTGGCGCAGCACGGCCTCGGAGGCTGAGGAAGCCGTCGGAACCGCAATCCCAGTCTGGCAGGTCGCTGAAAGACCCTGGTGGGTGCGCGCATGGGTCTTGTGAGTTGAAGACAAGGAACAAGGAGGAGTCGATGCCCAGTGCATCGTCGACGACGAGTGACGCCGTATTCGGCCACAATCCCCATGCGCCCTACGGGTTACGGCGGCGCGGGACCATTCCCGACATCGGCGTACAGGAACAGGAGCACGATTACCCGTTGCGGGGCATCACCTACGACCGCCGTGACGAGCGCGTCTCCATCATGCTGGGCGAGCTGGAGGGCGCGG
>DAOVWI010000128.1 GCA_030636765.1 Gemmatimonadales bacterium | reverse complement strand
TACGTCCGGGCCCTAGAGCGCGGACCGTCTGCCCTTTCGGGCGAGAGTGCCGCGTCGCCTTGCTCGAAGCGGCGGACGCTCGTCGGGCTGCGGGCGCTCGTTTCTGAGCGGATGCAGGTCGCTGGGCGGGCGCCCGTCTCTGGGCGGACGCGCGCCGGACCTGAGGCACCCGGGAGGCTGGAGCGGCCCGGGTGACGCGCGAGCGAGACTGGCGCTGACTCTGGGAGGCGAGCTCGGTCGCCGTCCCGAGTAGCAGCGGAACGGCGAGCACGCCGGCGAAGAGCGCTCGCGTGACACGTCGTGCGTACATCACCCTTGCTCCTTCATGGACGGAGAAGTGCCGGCCCGTCACATGCCGTCGCCGCACCCTCCGTCAGAACCCTCCCGTTCTAAAAGACGCCGCGCGAGCCCGATTGGTCACGCGCCAGTCTCGTCCCGCCCGGATCCGGCCGCCGATCCGTGCCCCGCGTGCCGCGCGGATCCGGCATCCGCAGGCTGATCCCGCCGGCCAGCCCGTGCGGCCGACACGGCCCGTCGAAGGGCGGGGACGCTGAGTAGGGCCATGGTGCCTGCCGCGACCCACATGAACGGGTATCCGCCGAGCTCCGGTTTGAATCGCGCGCCCAGGTCGATCACCACGCCGATGATCACGGGGGCCACCATGCGGGCGATGCCGATCGACACGATGTAGAGCGCGGTTTGTCGCCCGGGCGCTTCGTCACCCGCCAGCCGCGCATAGAGAGGGAAGGGCAGCGCGAGGAACGCGGCGGCCGCGAGACCCGCGAAGGCCAGCAGGCCCACGATTCCGGACGGCTGGCGCGGGAAGTACGCGAGGAGCATCGCGATGCCGCAGACCGCGGCCGAGATGGAGAGCAGCCGTGCGCGGCCAAAGACGTTGCTTAGCCGGCCGATCGCTACGGCGCCGAGTCCCACCCCGAGCATGAGGAAAACGAGGAGGCCGGAGGTCCCCCCGACGGAGATGCCGAACACGGCGGCTGCGTAAAGGAAGATGTACGGCCGGATGCCGTCGATCGCTCCGTTCCAGAGCGCGCTCGCCAAGAGGAACCAGCGGATCTCCGGCCGCTTCAGGAGGCGTCGCCACACGGGTGCCTTGGGCTTGCCGGGCTGGAGCAGCGCTGCCCGCCCTCGGTCGCTTGGGGCGGAGAGCACCGTGAGCCACGTCGAGCCTATCAGGAGGAACGCGGCCGTGAAGAAGGGCAGCGGCTCCCACAGCTCGAAGAGCAGGCCGGCAACGATGAGGCCGAACGCGAGGCCGATCGCCTGGAAGGCGCCCCGCACTCCCTGGACCATCGCCCTGCGCTCGTCCGGCACGGAGTCGATCATCAGAGCCCACAGGGGCGTCATGTAGCCCTGGAGCGCCGCGAAGAAGAGGATGCCCGACAGGGCGAGCGGCCAGAACCCGTGCAGGAACGGGACGAGGACCAGCGCGCCACCCATGAGCGGGGCTGAAGCCCACAGGAAGAAGGTTCTCCGACCGACCCGGCGGGCCCACGTCTCCGGCATGTGATCGCTCAGGTAGCCGATCCAATACGGCACGAGGATCGCCAGGAGCCCTTCGCTGCCGATCACGGCGCCGATCAGGGCGGCCGACTGCGTGTACCGCCCCAGCAAGACGGGCAGGAGAGCGATGATGAGGGTCTGGGAGGCGTTCGACCCGAGCGTCCCGATCGTCAGTCCGTACTCGCGGAGTCTTATCGAGCGTTCTTCTTTCAAGTCGCTCCTTCGTGCCGCTCTCTTGCGCGGCCGGTTAGGCCCAGAGGCTCTCGCGGACCCGGCCGCATTCGCTGCCGCGCCTTCCCGGCGAGAGCCGGCGTGCGGATCTCGTGGGCCACAGTTATGGCAGGGTCTGGTCCGCGGCTCAAGGGCCGACGGCGGACCACACCGGGCCCGTGGTGCCCCTCGCTCAAAGCGCCTGGGTCAGGATCCACCCGACGAAGAGGGTGAGGATCACTGTCGGGATCACGTAGCGGATCCACACGTACAGCAGCCCCACGAGCCGTGATTCGCAGCCTTGCGCCAGCTCGCGAAGCGCGGCGGAACGCCGGAGCGACCACCCGAGGGTTACCGCGGCGACCAGGGCCCCCAACGTCTGCATGCCGGAGCCGAAGGTCAGATCCCACCGCAGGAAGACCTCCAGGTTGATCATGGGCAGCAGGGCGAACAGGTAGGCGACTCCCGCCATCAACCACGCGGCCTGGCGCCGCCGGAGCCGCGTGTTGTCGGTAAGCCCGGCGATCACGACCTCGAAGGCGGCCAGATCCGACAGATAGCCGGCGCCGAAGAGCGATCCGAAGAAGAGCGCTCCGAACAGCCATCCGGTGGGCATGGCGTCGAAGACGGCGGGCAGGGTCTCGAAGAGGAGCCCTGGCCCGCTAGCGGGCTCGAGGCCGATCGCGAACACCGCGGGAAAGATCGCCAGGCCCGCGAGCAGCCCGGCCAGCGTGTCTCCCGTGGCCGTCCAGACGGCGAGCTGCGGAATGTTCTCGTCTCGTCTCAGGTACGAGCCGTAGACGACCATGAAGGTCCCGCCCAGGGAGAGGGAGAACGCCGCCTGGCCGGTGGCGGCCAGCACGACGCCGGCGTTGATCTGCTGCGGGTCGAACTTGAGGATGTACCATTCGAGGCCCGCGCCGGCGCCCGGCAGCGTCACGGCCCGAAAGACGAGAGCGATCAGGCCGATGAAGAGCGCGGGCGTGAGCAGCCTGCTCGCACGCTCGATTCCGCGGCGGAGGCCGCGGGTGAGCACGAGCACGCACGCCAGCATGATCAGCGCGGTGATGAACGCCTGGAGCAGGAAGGACCGGCCGCTCGTGCCCGTCGCCGGCGGCAGGATGTCGGCCGAGCTCCATTCCAGCCCGAGCGCCGAGGCTGCCTCGCCGATCCCGAAGTAGGCCACCCAGCCGAGGACGTTCGTGTAGTAGCCGATCGCCGCCGTCATCGTGAGGAAGAAGAACCATCCCACCCAGCGTCCACCCGGCAGGCCCGCGGCCGCGAACGCGCCCACCGTGCCGATCCGGGTGTGGCGGCCGAGCGTCCACTCGGCTGCGAGCGCGGGAACGCCGATCACGGCGATCGCCAGGATGTAGAAGAGGACGAACGCCGCCCCGCCGAACTCTCCCACCATGTACGGAAAGCGCCAGACGTTCCCGAGTCCTGCGGCCACCCCGATCATGGTCAGGAGAGTTCCGAAGCGGGAGCCGAACGTCTCCCGCCGCCCGCTCGAAGGATCGACCGAGCTCGTCAACGATCGGTCAAGAGCCGGGCCATGGCTCAGGGAGCCGGGAGGCGCCCGATGGCGTCCTCCGCTAGGCTGCCGAAGTAGAGATCATCGCCGTGGCGCTCGACGCTGGAGATCTGGGCGAAGCCGCCGCTCGGGTCCTGTAGGTTGTGGATCACGCGGCCGCTGCGATCGAGTCCGAGCACGAACGAGTATCGCCTCGGCCCGGGCTGTAGGCGCCGGGGAAGGCGTACCAGGATTTTCCGCACGAGAGGGTAGGGCATGAGGAAATCGACCAGCAGATTCCGCGGCGACACGAGGGCGAGCCAGAAAACCCCACGGCCGTCCGCGGAAATTCCGTCGGGAAAGCCAGGCAGGTTGTCGATGAAGATCTCGCTCTCCCCGCTGCGCGGGCCGCGGATCCATTGCCGCATGATACGATAGCGCCCCGTCTCGACGACGAGGACGAAGGTGCCGTCCGCGCTGACGGCCACGCCGTTGGCGAAGTACAGCGGCCAGAGAACGGTGCGCACGTCGCCGGTTCGGGGATCGTAGGCCAGGAGGCGGCCGTTCGGTCGAGCCTCCATGAGGTCCATCACGTAGTTGTCGAGGGAGAAGCGGTCCGAGGCGTCCGTGAAGTAGATCGTTCCATTGGGCGCGATGTCGACGTCGTTGGTCAGGCGGAACCGCCGCTCATCCGCTCCGACCGCGAGGCTCCGGATCGTTCCGTCCGGAGCGATCGACAGCAAGCCGCGGTACGCATCGGCGACGATCAGGCGTCCGGCGGCATCGAAGGCGAGACCGAGCGGCCGGCCGCCGGTGTCTGCGAACACCTCCGGATCGCTGCCGTTCGGCCCCAGGCGCACGATCCGGCCGTCTTCCATCCCTCCATAGATCCTGCCCGCCGCGTCGACGGCTACGTCCTCCGGAGCCAGGCCCGAGCCCGAGCCCAGCCTCTCGATCGCCGCCAGCCGGCGGTTCGGCTCGTACTCTCCCGCGAGGAGCGGAGCCTCGGGTGGCGTCCAGGCGAGCGGCTCGATCGGCGACCGGGGGAGAACCAGATAGAGCGAAGCCCCGACGATCAGCGCGACCACCGCCAGACGGACGAACTCGTAGATGATCCGCATTGAGCCGCGCTTCCGGGAGGGAGGTCAGACCTCGTAGGCGATGATGTTCTCCCACTCCCGGGCGTCAGAGCGAGCGACGACGGCCACCACCGGCTCCTCGTCGCTCAGGTTGTGCACCTCGTGCGGGACGCCGGGCTCGATGAAGATGAAGTCGCCGGCCTCGTTGTCGACGGTCTCGGTCAGGCCGGGTCCGTACAGATGTCGCACTCGGCCCGAGAGAATGAAGAGCATCACCTCGAAGTCCACGTGGATGTGGGCGCGGGCGATGGCTCCCGGCGGGATGGTGGCGACGTTCATCGACAGCTCCCTGGAGCCGACGTTCTTGCCGGAGAGCCCGATCCTGTAGCGGATGCCGTTCCACTCGCGTTGCTCCTGGTGCGAGCGGAGCACATGAATGCCCTCCCCGCGCTCGATATGGCGTCGCAGATCTACCGTCTCCACCGTCATGGTTCCAATCGCTTCCTGTGGGAGGTGGGTTGCCGGGCGGGTTAGAGGATAAGCGGCCGCCCGGATGACCGCGAGCCGGGATGACTGGGAGGGGGAGGCTTCTGGATGCAGATAGGCCCCGGTTCGCCTGGCGATCCCGGGGCCTTGTGCCGCTTCGAGGAAGCGAGCTCAGCGCATCGATCTCAGAATCGGCGTGTCGTCCCCCCGATGCCCATGCCCGAGAAGCCGCCGACGCGTGTGCCCGGCAACACGACCCTGGTCGGGCCCTGGCAGCCGCTCCCGCCGCCGCCGATGATCAGAGGTCCGCGACCACCGGAGCCCTCGGGGATCCGGAACCCGCCGACGCGCGCCCACGTGTCGGCGTCGCCCGCGCCATTTGCGGCCGCCGCCACGGCCGCGCCCAGCCGATCGTACTCGATCGCGGATTCGATCTGGTCGTCGGGCGCGTCCACGAGGCTCACGGATATCAGGGATCCGGAGCTCGCCATCGAGAGCTTGGGGGGCTCCAGGTCGAGAGCCGCCTCCTCCGTCGAGGTCGCTGCGTCCGGGGCAGGCAGGGAAGCCGCGACCTCGTCCGCCTCGGTCACGCGAACGTCGGCCAACTCGGCCGGTTGAGCGTCCGCGTAGGCGAGCGCGAGCTGCGCCCCGGCTTGAGCCTCGCCGACATCGGCCGCTCCCGCGTTCAGGCGGCCCCACGCCAGCGTGGCTCCGAATACCGCCACGGAGACAAGAAGTCCGATCCCCAGAACGCGGTGATAGACCTTGTCGTTCCCCGCCCACTCACTCATCTGCCGCCCCTCCGTTGAAGGCGTTCGCTCCCCGCTCAGTACTGGCTTCATCTTCTCTGACGAAAGAACAGCGCCGAAGGTCACACTAGTTCCTCGTTGGATGCGACGCCAGTTGCGCTGCCGTCGTGGCCAGTTGCGCCGCCGTCCATGCCAGTTGCGTTGCCGTCCCGAGCAGTCAGGCGCCCGTTCGCGCTTGAGGACGGGACCACGGTCGTCAGGTCCCGCTCGAAGATCCGGTTGAGGGCAAGGGTGAACGCCACCTGCAGCTTGTTCCGAAGCCCCACCATCTTGAGGATATACGCCGTCCGGTAGATGAGCCACGCCGGCCGTCCCGCCACACGAAGCCCGAGGATGTCGACCAGCGCCCGTCCGGCGCCCACGCTTACGATCTTGCCGGCGTGGTGGGCCGCGTACGGCTCGGCGGGCCGGCCGGCCCGATCGTTCTCGATATTGGCCGCGGCCCGGACGCCCTGGCTGATCGCGATCGGAGCGACCTTGGGGTACGGGCGATCCGATCGGGGGTTTCGCACGCTCGCCATGTCGCCCACCGCGTACACGTCATCGCGCCCGTCCACGCGGAGGAACTGGTCGGCCATCACGGAGCCGTCCCTCTCGGTGGTGAAGCCCGTGTCGATTCCTGGCGGGTGCGCCTGGATGCCCGCCGTCCAGATGAGCGGCCGGGCCGGGATGGTCTCACCGTCGCTCAGCCGCACGGACCGGGCG
>DAOVWI010000172.1 GCA_030636765.1 Gemmatimonadales bacterium | reverse complement strand
TCGAGTAAAGCGCTCGGAAAGCGGGATGATCCTTCACCCGATCACGCTGGGCCCGGACGCCACGCTCCGGCAGGCGACCGCGCTCATGGCGGAGTACTCGATCAGCGGCGTCACGCTCGTTGAAGCAGCCGCATCGCTGCTCTTCCTCCAGACGATCCGGGGTCTCATCGTCGAATCCGATCTCGATCGCCCGATTCGCGAGGTGATGACGAGCGAAGGGCTGATCACGGCTCCGCTGGGCACCTCCCTCGAGGAGGCGGAGGGCCTTCTTCGTCATCACAAGATCGAGAAGCTCCCGGTGGTGGATGACGAGGGTCGGCTGGAAGGCCTGATCACCGTGAAGGACATCTTCAAGCGCCGCCGGTTTCCGAACGCCTCCAAGGACGGACATGGCCGGCTTCTGGTCGGAGCGGCCGTGGGTGCCTCCCGCCGCGACCTGGAGCGAGCGAAGGCCCTGGCCGCCGCGGGGTGCGACCTGATCGTCGTGGACACGGCCCATGGGCACTCCCAGGGCGTTCTCGATGCGGTCGACCGGGTTCGGGAGGCGCTGCCGGACGCCCAGCTCGTGGCCGGCAACGTGGGGACCCGCGAAGGCGCCCTCGCGCTTCTGGAACGGGGCGTGGACGCCGTGAAGGTGGGCATCGGCCCCGGATCCATCTGCACCACGCGCGTCGTCACCGGTGTCGGAGTGCCCCAGATCACGGCGATTCGCGATGCGGCCGAGGGCGTGGACGGAAAGATCCCGATCATCGCGGACGGCGGGATCAAGCACTCGGGCGACGTCGCGAAGGCGATCGCGGCGGGCGCGGCGACGTGCATGATGGGCTCCATGCTGGCCGGAACCGACGAGAGTCCAGGCGAGTCCTTCCTACTCGAGGGCCGGCGATTCAAGACGATCCGGGGCATGGGATCACTCTCCGCCATGGAGGAGGGCTCGGCCGACAGGTATTTCCAGGATGACCGGTCCGATTCTCGCAAGCTCGTGCCAGAGGGTATCGAGGGCCGGGTGCCCTACAAGGGTCCGGCTGCGGACACGATATTCCAGCTGGTCGGCGGTCTGCGGAGCGGGATGGGGTACTGCGGAGTCTCGAGCGTCGCCGAGCTGCAGCGGCACGCCGAGCTGGTGCGTATCACGCCGGGTGGTCTGCGCGAGTCACACCCGCACGACGTGGTGATCACGCGGGAGGCGCCGAACTACCGCCTGTAGGCCTGGAGGGCCGCGGGTCAGCGACTCCAAAGCGGCTCGGCGGCTCCAAAGCGGTGCGGCTCGAGAAGGACCGCGGGCAGTCCGGCTCATAAGCGACTGGCCGGTGTATCGATTGCTCTATATTGTTCAAGGTTGTGCACTTATTCGCTGGTCGGTGTTGTCGACGAGGTTGGGAGGTCCATGCGCATGAGGGCAGGCGACAGGATTCTGGCGGCGTTGTGCGTGATCGTGGTGGCTTCCGGCATGGCATGCGCGCCGAAGCAGCCGCCAGCCACTTCACCCCAGGCCGAGGGGTCGGCCACATCACCCGAGGCCGAGGCGTCGGCTCCCTCCGATGCCGGCAAGGGCGCGGAGGCGGGACAGGCTGAGGAAGGCACTCAGGCCGACACACCTCCCTTAAACCCAAGCCAGGTCTCGGCGGACGACGAACCGGCGCGACCGGCGGCTTCGGGCAACGCCCCGGGGCTCACGCCGGATCCCACGGCCGATGACGGGGTGTCCGACGCGCAGTTGATGGACGCCGAAGCGCAGCGGTCGGTGGAGGCGCTCGACGAGGCCACCCGCCGAGAGTTCCTGGAGATGTTCGGTTCCGATCCACTGGGCCTCGCGCTGCATCCGGACAACGCCAGGTACGAGCTTCCGCTCGAGATGAACCAGAAGGTGGAGCGGTGGATCGAGTACTTTCAGGCGAAGATCCCCGAACGTTTCACCACCTACCTGGAGCGTCTCGGCCGGTACGGGCCGATGATCCGCGGAAGGCTGCGCGCGGCGAGCCTTCCTGAGGACCTGATCTATCTGGCGCTCATCGAGAGCGGGCTGAACCCGCGGGCCTATAGTCGTGCCCGGGCGGTGGGCATCTGGCAGTTCATCCGGGGCACCGGCCGGGCTTACGGCCTCAAGGTCGACTATTGGGTGGATGAGCGGCGCGACCCGTTCAAGTCCACCGACGCGGCGGTCGCTCACCTCTCCGACCTCTACGAGGAGTTCGGTTCCTGGTACCTGGCGGCGGCCGCGTACAACGCGGGGGCGGGCCGTGTCCGGCGTGCTCTGGCGAGGACCGGCGGAGAGGACTACTGGGACCTGACGCGCGGAACATCGCTTCGCCGGGAAACGCGCAGCTACGTTCCCAAGATGATCGCGGCCGCGATCATCGCGAAGAATCCCGAGAAATACGGTTTTCGAAACATCGTTCCCCAGCTGCCGCTCGCGTTCGAGCTGGCCGAGGTCCCGGACGCGACGAGCATGGACGTCATCGCGGAGGCCGCGGGCACGGAGGAAGCCATTATCCGCGAACTCAACCCGCAGTACCTCCGGTACGTGACGCCGCCCAAGCGGAGCGCGACCATCCGGGTTCCGCCGGGCACGGCTCAGGCGTTCCGTGTCAACTACGCGCAGATCCCCGCGGACAAGCGGGTGACGTGGCTGATTCACGTGGTCACGAGAGGACAGACCCTGGGGCAGATCGCGAGACGCTACGGAACGTCGGTGGCCGGCATCCGTGCCGCCAACAACAACGTGAACCCCCGAAGGCTTCAGATCGGGCAGAAGCTCATCGTGCCACGCTCGGGCAAACCGACGCGCGTCGCTTCGGCGTCGAGCAAACCCAGCACCAGGGCCGCGTCGGGACCGTCGACAATCACCGTGCGTCGGGGTGACACGCTGTGGTCGATCGCCCGCCGGTACGCCGTGTCGACGCGAGATCTCATGCGCTGGAACAGTCTCAACTCCACGACGATCCACCCGGGAGATCGCCTGACGGTCCGCCGCTGACGCATCTGCCCGCGGCCGCTGGATGGCCGCCGGTAGGCTCCACTGTCCATCTCGATCGCTGCCGATCTCGCTCGCTGTCGCCGGACTTCATCCCGCCATCGTCCGAAAGACCTCTCGCGCCCGTCCTTCTACCTGTACAGGTGCGCATGTAGAGGGTTCGGCGTGCCGCTCAGCGGACCATCGATCGACGGGCTCTCTGGCCACCCCTCGCCGCCGGTTTCTGGCCTATGATTTGCGGAATGTAGAAGCTCCCGCAGCGCCTTCGCGTACTCGTAGAGTTGCCTTGCCGGTACCATGTAGTCGGGCGTGGCGTCTGGACGGGGAAGCTGGGCCGTCGAACCAGCAGGGGCCCACACACAAAGTCTCACGCAGAGCCTGTAGCGATGACACCGCACCGAAAGCCATCGACACACCGAATCCGCGTGGATCTTCACGCGCACACCCGGCACTCCCCGGATGCCCTCCTGCCGCCGGCCCAGCTCGTGGAGCGAGCGCGTGAGGCGGGTCTCGGGAGGCTCGCCGTGACCGATCACGGGGTGATCGAGGGCGCCCTCGAGGCGCGGGAGATGGACCGGGACCTGGTGATCGTGGGTGAGGAGATCAAGTGCCGGTGCGGCACCGAGCTCATCGGCCTCTTTCTCAGCGAGCGGATTCCGATGCGCCTCCGGATCGAAGAGGTCGTGGAGAGGATCCGAGCCCAAGACGGGGTCGTCTACGCGCCGCACCCTTACGCGTACGCGCTCCGGCCGCGGTGGCATCTCGAGAGGGCGCTCGGTGTCGCCGACGTCGTGGAAGCGTTCAACGCCCGTGCCTTCCTGCCGGCGTGGAACCGGAGAGCGGATCGGGAGGCTCGGACGCGGGGCCTGCCGCGCGCGGCTTCCTCCGACGCTCACTTCCCGGCCGAGATCGGTCGTGCCTACACGGAGATGCCGACGTTCAGCAGCGCGTCCGTCTTTCGCAGGAGCCTGGATTCGGCCGAGCCGGTCGCTCTCCGGGTCACGCATCCGGCTGTGCACGTCGCCTCGACGACCATAAGGGCTTTCCGTGTGGCGGCCTCGGAGTGCCGGCGCCTGGTGGTCGAAGAGGGTCGCCGCCCCGTGCCGGCAAGCGGTTGAGACGGCCAGCCAGATCGGGCGACAGCCCGGTAGTGTGGTGTCAGGCCGGGGGTGTGGCGGCAGGCTATACCGCGGCGGTAGACCTGTTCCGTCGCGGCGGTCCCGCCACCGGATAGACGACGGCGCGGCCGCTCCGTCCCTTCAGGGCGTTCCGCGGGTCCACGATGATTGACGCCCGCTCCAGCACGAGCTCGTAGTCGATATTGGCGTGATCGGTCGTGATCACGATCACGTCCGAGGCCTCCAGAGCGCTGGTCTCGAACGGCACGGACTCGAAGGCTTCCCCGTCGATCCTCAC
>DAOVWI010000126.1 GCA_030636765.1 Gemmatimonadales bacterium | reverse complement strand
GCGCAGAGCTCCTCGAGGTCGAGCAGCGGGGCCTCTCCCGTCGAGCCACCCACGACGATTCCACGAATCGGATGCGCCAACCACCGCCCGAGGTTCTTCGCGAACGCCGCCTCGCTCAGGCTGGAGGTCTCGGGCTCGAACGGAGTCGTGACCGGCAGCAGGATCCCGTCCAGGTTCACGGACCTTCCGCGCTCGCGATCACTCGGGGAAGAAGTCGCGGCTCACGAACTCGTCGCCGGCAGTCTGTTCCTCGGCCGCTTCCTCATCCTCCTGCGCCAGCGTCTGCAAGATGAGCTCAAAGTCCGCCGGGCTCGTGGCCGCCGCCTTGGCGTCATCGAACGTCACGACACCCTCTTTGACGAGCTGCATGAGGTGCTGGTCGAACGTCTGCATCCCGTAGCCGGAGCCTTCCTGGATCAGCCGCATGATCGACTGCTGGACCTCGCCCTGGAGGATCGAGTCGCGCACCGCGGCCGTTCCGATGAGCACCTCCATGACGGGGACCCGTCCACCATCGAGCTTGGAGACCAGACGCTGCGATATGATCGCGCGCAGCGTGTCCGCCAGCCGACGGCGCACCAGAATCTCCTTCTGATCCGGGAACATGGCGAGGATATGCGTGATCGTGCCGACGGCCGTGGGCGAGTGCATCGTGGAGATCACCAGGTGGCCGGTCTCGCTCGCCTCGAACGCGATCTCGAACGTCTCGGTGTCCCGCATCTCACCGATGAGGATCACGTCGGGGTCCTGGCGGAGAGCCGACCGCAGCCCCGACCGGAAGCTCTCGGTGTCCCGCTCGATCTCCCGCTGGGTCACCGTGCTCGCCACGTTGTCGTGCCAGTACTCGATCGGGTCCTCCAGGGTGATGATGTGCTTCTGGAGGTTCCGGTTGATCCAATCGATCATCGCGGCCTGCGTGGTGCTCTTGCCGACTCCCGTAGCGCCGGTAACGAGGACCAGCCCATCCGGCTGCTTCGCTATCTCGGCCAGGGAGAGGGGAAGCCCCAGGTCCTCGAAGCTCGGCACCTTCCACGGGATCACCCGCATCACCACCATGAAGGTGCCGCGTTGCCTGAGAACGTTCACCCGGAAGCGGGCTACGCCCTCGAGCTCCCAGGCGAAGTCGTAGTCCATGATCTCGTCGATCCGCTCCCGGAGGGCATCGGTGGGCAGCAGATCCATGGCGATGCGTCTCGTGTCCGTCGGCGTGAACGGCTCGTCGGAGAGCCTCACGAGATCCCCGTGGATCCGGGCCCGAAAGACGTCGCCGGCCTTGATGTGAATGGACTCACTCCCTCGCTCGACCGCCGCGCTAATCAGTTTCTTCATCATCATCGGAGGATCGCCTTTCTCGTGGCCTTTCATCTCCCGGAGCCACCCGTGTGTCGAGCCGTTCTGCGTCCAGCTAGTAGCCGAGACGCTTGTCCACCAGGTTCTCCATGGGCCGCCCGTCCAGATAGCGCCGGATGTTCCGGATCAGCAGGTCGGTCTGTCGCCCCCAGAAGCCAAGCGATATCCCGCCCACGTGAGGAGTGAGAAGGACGTTCTCCAGCCCCCAGAGCGGGCTCTCCGCCGGGAGCGGCTCGACCTCGAACACATCGAGGCCGGCTCCCCGCAGCCGGCCCGCCCGCAGGGCATCGGCCAGCGCGACCTCCTGCACGATGCGGCCGCGGGCGATGTTGATCAAGACGGCGCCCTTCCCCATCAGGCCGAGCTCCCTCGCGCCGATCAGCCGAATCGTGGACGGCGTTTCGGGCACCGTAAGCACCACGTAATCGCTGCCTTCGAGCAACGCGTCCAGGTCCTCGGCGCCCCACATCCGCTCCACCTCGGGCGGGAGATCGCCCTGCGCCGGCGGCGAACGACGCAGCGCCCACACGCGCATGCCGAGCGCGGCGGCGCGGCGCCCGACCGCCCGCCCGATCCCGCCGTAGCCCACCACGCCGAGCACCCGCCCCTCCAGATCGATCAGCGGGCCCGCCGGGCCGGCCAGCGCCTCCCTCTTCCAGCTTCGGGAACGCATCCCGGCGGCCGCCACATCGAGCCCGCGAGCGAAGTAGAGGATCATGGCGAGCGCGTGCTCGGACATCGGCTCCGCGTAGAGACCGGCCGAGTTCGTGAACAGGACATCGCTCTCGACCATCTCGCCGAACAGGGAGCGGCCGACGCCGGCCGCCGCGGAGTGGACCCAGCGAAGGCGCTGCCCGGCCAGGAAGGCGTCCCGGCCGATCCCGAAGCCCACGAATACCTCCGCCCCGGACATCTCCTCGAGCACTCCGGCCGGGGTGCTGACCGGCCCATCACCGGTCGCGTCCTGCTCCTCCTCGACGCTGAGCACCCTCCATCCCGCGCCCAGCGCCTCCCGAACGCGCTCGACGCATTCGGGAGGGATCGACCACAAGGGCTGAGTGGTCGAGTACATCCAGATGAGGAAGTCGCGCAAGCTCGCTACTCGATCGCGACGCCGCGGACCCCGTCGGTACCGGCCAGGCGGTGCAGAAGCTCGCTCAGGCGGTCCGCAGCTCCGCTGATCGTGTAACGGTACTCGGCGCTCTCCGGATCGCGCCTCATGCTGAGGGGCTCCGCCCTCAGACCCAGTTCGCGCAGCAGCTCGTCGATCGCCTCCGGGCCTCGCTCCGGGCCCGTGAGGACGACGCGCAGCGTCCGCTCCGCGCGCGCCTTCAGCACACGCCCCTCGAGAAGCCCGACCAGCAGAAGGACGATGAGCACGAGGACGGTGGCCCCGACCGCTTCCACGTAGGCGTGTACACCCACCGTGATCCCGATCGCCGCGACGACCCAGAGCGTCGCCGCCGTGGTGAGGCCCACGACGCTGCCCCTCGCCACCAGGATCGCGCCGCCCCCGATGAAGCCGATCCCCGTAACGATCCCCGCGGCGATTCTCCCCGGATCCGCCCGGATGAGGTCGTGCGCGGCGAAGCTCGCGGCGATCAGGATCGAGGCCTCCGTGAGCAGCTCCGCTCCGACGCAGATCAGCATGTTCGTGCGCAGACCGGCCGCCTTGCCCGCCAGTTCACGCTCCAGGCCGATCGCCGCTCCAAGGATGGTCGCGAGGAGCAGCCGGCCGAGAACGGGAAAGCCGAGAGCCTCCGTCCACGCCGGCAGCAGTCCCAGAAGCTCCTGCACGGGTCCTCGCCCTCCTCGCCCTACGCCGGGTCCGGCGTCGCGGCGGGCGCGGGCGCGGCAGGCGCAGCGGGCGTGGGCGCCATGTTGCGCCTTAGGCCCATCCGATCGTAGGCCTCCGCAAGCGTCTCCCGCGCGATGACGCGGGCCCGCTCCGCCCCCTCATGGAGGACCTCCCGGACCAGGTCGGGCCTCTCCCGCAGCTCCAGCGCGCGCTCCCGCACCGGGGCGAGCTCGTCGGCGATGTTCCCTGCCAGCAGCCGCTTGCACTCGACGCACCCGATGCCGGCCGTCTGGCACCGGATCTCGATCTCCTCGACCTCGGCCGGCGACGAGAAGACCCGGTGGAGGGCGAACACGTTGCAGACGTTCGGGTTGCCGGGGTCGACTCGCGCGACCCGTGCCGGGTCCGTGACCGCCGTCCGGACGATCGCATCGAGCTCTTCGGGCGTGGCGAGCAGCGGGATCACGTTGTTCTGAGACTTGGACATCTTGGAGACGCCATCCAGCCCCAGCACCCGCCGCCCGGGCCCGATCAGCGCATCGGGCTCCGGAAACAGCTCGCCGTATCGGGCGTTCCACCGGCGCGCGATCTCACGCGTCAGCTCCAGGTGTTGGCGCTGATCCTCACCCACGGGGACGAGGTCCGCCCGGTACAGCAGGATGTCGGCTGCCTGCAAGACGGGGTAGTTCAGGAGGCCGGCGCTCACGGCTTTGATCCGCTCCGACTTCTCCTTGAACTGCGTCATCCGCTGGAGATCACCCAGGGGCGTCACCGTGTTGAGGAGCCAGGCAAGCTCGGCGTGCTCCGGGACGTGCGACTGAACGAACAGCGTGCAGCGGTCCGCCTCCAGTCCGCTCGCGATGAGGGCGACGGCCAGATCCAGCACCCGATCGTGCAGCTCTTCGGGTTCGTAGGGGATGGTGATGGCGTGGAGGTCCACGATGCAGTAGATGCTTTCGTAGCGCTCCGTCAGCTCCACCCAGTTCTTGATCGCCCCGAGGTAGTTCCCCAGGTGGACGTCTCCGGACGGCTGAATGCCGCTGAATACTCGTCGCCGGGTTTCCGTCATTCCGCCGTAAAAGAGAGTGGAATCTGGAGTTAGCCGATTGCTGGAGGTGCGGGTCGATCCCGGCTAAGTTATTCCGCCGCAACCACTGGAGCAAGCAGGCCGATGAACTGGAACCTCAGCGAGGAGGATCGTGGGCTCGTCGAAGCCGCGACCGCGGCGGCAGAGCGGGCCGGAGCGATCCATCGGACGTATGCCGGCCGCCTGGACTCCGGGGCGTGGGAGGAGAAGGGCACCTCCGACTTCGTCACGGACGTGGACCGCGAGGCGGAGCGGGCGATCGTCGAGGTGCTGCTGGAGCGCTTCCCCGATCACGAGATCCTCGCGGAGGAGTCGGCGACCGACGCGGTCGTTTCCGGCCCGGACGACGCGGTCGCCCCTGGCCGGGCCGACCCGCCCGGCGGCCCGCCCGGCGGCCCGGTGGAAGACGCCGGCAGCGAGGGGCGCGGCGCTGCGATCCGCTGGATCATCGATCCGCTGGACGGAACCACGAACTGGCTGCACGGCTACCCGGAGTACGCCGTCTCGATCGCGGCCGTGGACGGTGCCGGGCAGCGCATCGCGCTCGTCCTCAACTCCGCCACCGGCGAGCGCTTCACCGCCGTGCGGGGCCGGGGCAGCCGGCTCGACGGCCAACCGATCCAGACCTCCAGCATCCATCAGCTGCGCCTCGCGCTGGTCGGCACCGGGTTCCCCTTCAAGCGGCCCGATCTGCTCCCCCGTTACCTGCAGAGCTTCCAGCGCGTGCTCGAGGCGACGAGCGGGGTGCGGCGCGGGGGCGCGGCCGCCCTGGACCTGTGCAACGTCGCGTGCGGCCGTCTGGACGCGTTCTGGGAGTTCTGGCTCCTGCCGTGGGACTTCGCCGCGGGACTCCTGATCATCCGTGAGGCGGGAGGCGTCGCGGAGAGCTTCCCGCCTCCCGCGCCGGAGCCAGCCTCGGCCCTGAGGGAGCCCGTCGGCCAAGGAGCGGTCGGCGCACCGGCCATCGAGGCGGCCGGCGTGATCGCGGCGAACGCGCACCTGTTCCGGACGTTCCGCGGCCTGGCCCTCCAGGAACCCTAGCAGGTCGTTAGCGACGCGGAGAGCATGCACGAGATCGAGCGGATTTGCGTTTTCGCGGGCTCGAGCCCCGGAGGGCGGCCCGAGTACGTGACCGCTGCGCGAGCGCTGGGGCGTGCGCTGGCCGACGAGCGGATCGGGCTCGTGTACGGGGGCGCCGGCGTGGGCCTGATGGGTGCCGTAGCCGATGCGGTTCTCGATCGGGGAGGATCCGTCGTGGGCGTGATGCCGCGGGCCCTCGTGGAGCGGGAGGTGGCGCACGCGGGACTCACCGAGCTTCGGGTCGTCGGCTCGATGCACGAGCGGAAGGCCGAGATGGCGGATCTCGCCGACGCCTTCGTGGCGCTTCCCGGCGGCCTGGGCACGCTCGAGGAGATGTTCGAGGTGCTGACGTGGGCTCAGCTCGGGCACCACGCGAAGCCGTGCGGCCTGCTGAACGTGGCGGGCTACTACGACCGCATGCTCTCGATGATGGACCATGCCGCGGAGGAGCGGTTCGTCGCGCCCGAGCATCGTGCGATGCTCCTAGTCGACGCGGAGCCGGGTCCGCTGATCGAGCGCTTCCGGACCTACCGGGCACCGCAGCTCTCGAAGTGGCTCGACCGGAAGGAGCTATGAGCCGGTACGTCGTTCTTGCCGAAGGGGCGTTCGACGCCGAGTGGGCCAAGACGGCCGCGAGCCTCATCCGCTACCGCCCGGAGCGCGTCGCGGCGGTCCTCGACTCGACCCGCGCGGGCTCTCCCGTATCGGAGATCCTGGGCTTCGGCGGCCCGATCCCCATCGTGGCCAACCTCGACGAAGCTCTGGCACTCGAGCCGACGCCGACCTCCCTGCTGAGATGAGACCGGCAGTATCCCATGGGATTGGGCTTGTGTATATATCACATGTGACATACGCTTCATGGGCTACGCGAAACCGCTGGTCTGGTTGCACGGTGAGGTTAAGACTCCACCTTTCTCACGAGAGGCGCGACGCGAGGCCGGTTTCCTCCTCAGACAACTGCAATTGGGGGATACCCTCCCACTTCCACACTCGCGCCCGATGCCGTCTCTCGGAGGCTCCTGCCACGAGCTTCGCGTCATGGACGAAGGGCCT
>DAOVWI010000139.1 GCA_030636765.1 Gemmatimonadales bacterium | reverse complement strand
TGCAGCTCAACAGGAAGAGGACGCGCTCCGTCTCACGCCGGCCCGCGTTCTGACGCTCGTGAAGGGCGACCGCGCGGCGGAGGTGCGGGAGCCGTATCGCGCCGTCGTGGTGGAAGACGGACGGCTCTTCCTCACGGATACGAAAAAAGGCGACGTGCTGTGGTTCGACGAGAACCTGGTGTGGAAGGGCAACCTCGCCGCGCTGCTCCCGGCGCGGAACCTCGGGCGCCCCGTGCGGACGGTGGCGGACTCCCGCGGCCGGATCTACGTGGCCGACGCCGAGAACCGGCGGATCTACTGGTTCGAGGACGGCCAGTTCGGCGGCTCGTGGGGCGGACGCGGCGACGATCCGGGCAAGTTCGACTCCCTGGATGACATCGCCATCGACGTGGACGACATGGTGTGGGCGGCCGACGGCAGCCGGGGCGTTATCAATGTGTTCACCCCCGAAGGCCAGCTCGAGCGGGTGACCACGGGCTTCACGGGCGCGGGCTTCGAGAAGCCCACCTTGGTCGCCGTGGATCCAGCCCGGGGCGTGTATGTCTACGATGCCGACCGGAAGACGGTGTTCGCGGGCGACATGGACGGCACGCACCGCTGGACGTTCGACCTCGTCCAGCTGGGTGGTAAGGGGCTGTACGACCTCCAGGTCGATCCGACCGGAGCCCTGTTTCTCGTCCTCGAGGACAAGTCCCGGGTCGCGATTCTCGAGCCGTCAGGCGAGCTGAGGGGCGAGATCTTCGGTCCGTCCGGCCGTCCCGCACGCTACGAGCGGCTCACGGGGCTCTCGATCTCGGCGTCCCGCGGCGTCATGACGGTGGTGGACCAGAAGGACCTGCTCGTCCAGGGAATCCGCGTCGAGTGGGCCGACGGGGCGGCCTTCCTGGAGTCGGCTCCGCGCTCTCATGCGTCGTTCGTGATCGACACGATTCAGGGCCAGGTGCTGGCCGTGGCTCCCGGAGCGGATGGCAGTGAGGCGGAGGAGCGCTGGCTTGTTCGGTACGCGGACGGCCTCAGCGTCCTGAATCCGTCAGGTCAGCGCGTCGGCGATGTGGTGCTCCCCGGCGAGCTGCCGAAATCGATTGTCACCACCGGCACCGGAGACGGTTTCGTGCTGGTCGGGGCGGACCGCCGCATGCGGCTTCTGTCTCGCACCGGAGAGGTCGTGAGCTCGCTTCCGCAGGCGACGGCAGGTGGCGAGCTGAAGCGCCCGGCGGCCCTCGCGTGGCGCGCGACCGACGGGGCGATCGCCGTGTACGACCGGGACGACGACGAGATCCAGATCCTATCCTCGGAGGGGGCTTTCCAGCAGCGAGTGGGCCGCAAGGGGGCGGGCGCGGGCGAGATATCGAAGGCCGTCAGCCTGTCGTTCAACGACGTGGGCCACCTGTTCGTGGTGGATCTCGAGGGCTCGCGCGTCCAGGAGTTCGACGAGCACGGGATCTACGTCAGCGGCTCTGCCCCGGTCACGATCAACCGCACCGCGGGCAACGTGGCACTCGGCGTAGGCGCGGACACGTGGGGACGCACTTTCCTCCTGGACGAAGCCACCGGCACCGCTGCGCAGATCGGCCCCGACGGCGTGCAGTGCCAGGTCGGGGCCCCGTGGCTCACGAGCCCGGTGACCGGGTTCGCGGTGACACAGGCCGGCGACATGTTAGTGGGCGGAGGCAAGGAATCGACGCTGCGCACCGTCCGCTTTCGCTGCCTCGGTCCGCCGCCGACGCCGCGGGGACTTCGCCTCACGCTCGACACAGGTCCGGATGGAGGAGCACTTCTGGCGTGGGTCCCGGGCACTCCCGGCGCTGCGTCTTTCGAGGTGTTCCGACGCCAGGACGGGGACGAAGCCGAGCTCGTAACGACCTCTTCCGGTCCTTCCGTCGTGATTCCGAGGCAGGTCTGGGGCTCGCAGGTCGGACAGCTATTCATTCGTGGCGTCAGCGAGCGTGGCGTGGCCGGTCCTTACTCGACCTCTGTCACCGATCGCCTGACCCCGGCGCTGCGAGGTCTCGCAGCAGGCGACGACGTCTCGACGGCCGAGTCACTTCTCCGAGAAGAGCTGGCCCTCGCACAGGAGGCGGGCAGGGAGGACGTGATGTCTCTCCGGGCCGTCTTCCTCCAGTCCATCATCGCGCAGGGCGAGTACGACCGGGCGCGCGCGGAGCTCGCGACCTTCGAGGCCACGCTCGATCCGGAGCAGGCGGCCAAGATGCGCCTCGACATCGCACGGGCCGCCGTGTCCGGAGCCATTCGGGCAGGCGCCGGCGAGACGGCCGTCCAGTGGCTCCGCCCGATCGGCGACATGGCTCCCGAGACGCTGAGTCCGGTCGAGCGACTGACGCTGGACTTGGACGCTGCAGGAGATACGGATGTCGCTGCCGAAATGCTGGTCCGACACGGTTACGAGGCGAGCCTCGAAGAAGTCGAGCTGACCCTCGCTCTCGCTGCGGTACAGGTCGCCAGGGACAGGCCCGAGCAGGCGATGACCACCCTGGTTGAGGCGTCGCAGGATGCGAACGGGCCGGGACTCCGCCGCCAGCTCGACCGCGGGATCTTCCAGCTCGCGACGGACATCACGGACGGTCTGCTCGACGGCTCGATCGTCGGACGCCAGGACCTGACCGCCGAGCAGCAGGTGGACGTCGTGCTCAGGGACCTCGAGGCGTACGCCGCAGAGACTTCCGCAAGTTCGGCCGAGGAATGGGAGCTCCGCCTCGGCGCTCTCGCTGCCAAGCCTCGCATCCACCGCGCAATCGAGCTCGAGGGGAGCGATTTCGACGCCGCCCGCGAGCTGTACGAGGTGATCCTCGCGGAGACTCCGTTCCTTCTCCAGTCGGACGAGATCCGGGTCCGCGGCAGACTCGGGGCTCTGGCCCTCGCGGAGGGCCGCGAAGAGGACGCCCGCGAGGCGTTCGAGCAGGTAATCGAGATCTCGCCGGACTGGGTCCCCGCCGAGGAGGACTTCAGCCCGAGCGTCCGGAACTTCGTCGCCGGGATGCGGGCAGAGGATAAAGGGACGCCATGAGCGACGCTACGCGCGGCACCGAAGGGGAGCTACAGGTTAGGCCCGGGCAGGGCGATCCCGTGTTCACGGCGCCCAGAAGGACGAGAGGCCCCGGCAAGGGACCGTTGCTGGGCGTGTTCGTCACGCTGGCGATCGCCGGGGCATCGGCCGTCGCGTGGTTCCAGTTCGGGGGAGGGAACGTCCCCGAGGGCGCGCTGCCGGACGCAGCCACCGATTCGCTTCAGAATCTGGTCGAGGCCGTGGAGCCCGCGCCCGAAACGCCGCCGCCTCCACCTCCGGTTCGTCTCGCCATCACGGTGGAACCGGCCGCGGCTACTGTTACGGTAGATGACTCGCTGACAGCGATCCCCGACTCGGGCGTCGTGCTCGAGGTTGGCCCGCACCGGGTCCACGCAGAGGCGGCCGGCTACCTGCCGCTCGACACTGTGGTCGAGCTGGCCTCCGACGTCTCGCTCAGCCTGGCGCTGAAGCGAGCGCCCCCCACGACCGGCACCGTGGGAGTGCGCGCTAACCTGCCCGGTCGGGTGCTGGTGGATGGGCGCGACCGCGGAGCGGCGCCGGTGACAGGCCTGCGGCTCCGCCCGGGCTCGCACACCGTCCGCTTTGTCCCGGAAGGCGCGGATGGACTGGCCGAAGAGCAGACCGTGAGGGTAAGCGCGGGCAAGGCATCCAGTGTGGCGTTCGACATCACGGATGCTCTGATCTCGGTCGGCGTTCGAAATCCGCGGTGGGCTACGATCTACGCTGGCGAGGTCAAGATCGGAGACACCCCCCTGATCGAGCACCGACTGGCGGCACGCGTATACACCATCCGCGTGGTGCGCGAGGGATATGTCGCGCAGGAGCGGCTCGTGCGGCTGACGCCGGGCCAGAGCTTCCAGTGGGTGGATATCGTTCTGGAGGCCGAGGGTCCTTGAGCGAGACCTTCGGGTAGGGATCGTCCGCCGCTCTTTATCCAGCCGGTTCTCGCGTTCTCGCGCCTGGAGCCTCGACCCCTTGCATGTCTTCAGAAGGCTAAGATGGATCCAGGAAGATATCTTCCCGAATTCACGCACAGCCTTCCGAGGGTGTCTCACCGCTCATAACGCCGGGTACATACCTGGACCGCCCCGCTGTCACGCCGCTCCCATAGAATAGTCATGCGGGCCCCACGCGCCCGCCTCAGCTCGATCCCCGACACAAGTCCCAGATCTGATCCCGCTTGCACAGGGAAGGGCCTGCCAGTCCGACGGAAGTAGAGCGATGGATAAGACCGCAACCCACCTGTCCGATTACATGCACTGGTTCGTTGACGAGCGTGGGAGGCACTGGAAGCTTGGCCCACTGTGCTGCATTACTAAGGGAGTCCAGTTCAAGAACTCGGTGCTGAAAAGGAAGTACACGTTCTTCGTGGGAACCGTGGGAAGCGTACCTGCGGACCGACTGCAGGAGTTCTTCGACGAATCCGTTGTGTCCTGGATCCGCCCCGGATGGGAATGTGACGAGGATGAAAGAATGACCTATAGGCCCGGATTATCGCTCCTCTTCCGCGCCCTGCGCTTTGCGGCGGACCATCACCGCGACGGCCGGCGAAAGGGCGTGGACGCGTCTCCCTACATCAATCACCCGATCGCCGTGGCTTCCGAGCTCGTAAGCGTCAGCGTCGAGGATCCGGAAGTGCTGGCCGCGGCGCTCCTGCACGATACGGTCGAGGACACCTGTGCCACGCCCGAAGACCTCGAGCGCGAGTTCGGACCGCGGGTGCGGGAGCTCGTCGAGGCGGTGACCGACGACAAGAGCTTGCCGTCGCACGAGCGGAAGCGGCTCCAGGTGGAGCACGCGCCCGGCCTGGAGCCTGACGCAAAACTGATCAAGATCGCTGACAAGATCTGCAACGTATTCGACGTGGGCCACGCGCCGGCCGAAGGCTGGTCACTCGAGCGTCGCCGCGAGTACGTGGACTGGACGGAGAGGGTCGTGGCCGGGTGCCGTGGCATAAACTCGGAGCTCGAGGCCAGGTACGACGATGTGCTGCGCGACGCCCGCGCCCGGGTGGATGCGGAGACCGGAGGCGACGAATGAGCTTTCCCAAGCCGATTCCCGAATCCTATTGGGTTGTCCCAGGCCGCATCCTGGCCGGCGAGTACCCGATCAGCGTGAACACGGCGCGCGCGCTCGAAAAGCTGCAGCGTTTCCTCGACGCAGGTGTGACGTGCTTTGTGGATCTGACGCATCCGCGCGATCCTCTCGACCCCTACGAGCCTCTCCTCCAGCGTCTCGGCGCGAACGGGGTGAAGCGCGTTCCGCTCCCGATCGTCGACATGAACGTGCCGGACTCGGCGGCGGACGCGGCAGAGATTCTGGATACGATCGACAGGGAGTCCGAAAACGGCGGAGTCGTCTACGTCCACTGCTGGGGCGGGATCGGACGCACGGGCACGATCGTCGGGTGCTGGCTCGTGCGGCACGGCATGACGGGCGAGGAGGCACTCAGCCGAGTGGCCGAATTGTGGGCCACTCGCCCCGACTCGAGCTGGAGCACGTCGCCGCAGACGGAGGCGCAGTTCCACTTCGTCCGAAGCTGGGCCGAACGCGATCCGGCGCTTGTCGATGGCTGACCTCGACCGCTACCTCGGCTGCCTCTTGGGTCTGGCCGCCGGCGATGCCCTCGGCACAACCCTCGAGTTCAAGTCTCCCGGCACGTTCGAGCCGATCACGGACATGGTCGGCGGCGGCCCCTTCCAGCTCGAGGCCCGGCAGTGGACGGACGACACGTCCTTGGCCCTGTGCCTCGCCGAAAGCCTGATCGAGTGCGGTGGGTTC
>DAOVWI010000061.1 GCA_030636765.1 Gemmatimonadales bacterium | reverse complement strand
GGTGGGGCAGCGCATCGCCACGGTGGCCGCCGGGACGGTCAAGCGCGTCTCCCTGGAGTTGGGCGGCAAGAGCCCCAACATCGTGTTCGCGGACGCGGACATGCCAATCGCCGCCAAGGGAGCGCTGGCGGGCATCTTCTACGGGAAGGGCGAGGTGTGCGCGGCGGGAAGCCGACTCCTCGTCGAGAGCAGCGCACACGAGCAGCTGGTGGGGATGGTCGCCGAGGGCGCGGACAGGATGAAGGTCGGCGACCCCTTCGAGAAGGGGACGCGGATCGGTGCGATCGTCTCCGAGCGCCAGATGGAGAGCGTGCTGGGCTACATCGAGAAGGGCGTGGAGGAGGGCGCTCGTGTCGTCGCCGGGGGAGGGCGAGCCGATATCGGGCCCGGCTACTTCGTCCGGCCGACGGTGTTCGACGACGTGACGAGCGAGATGACGATCGCGCGGGAGGAGATCTTCGGACCCGTGCTCGCTACGCTCACGTTCGAGGACGTCGACGACGCGATCGAGCAGGCGAACGACACCATGTACGGCCTCGCGGCGGCTGTCTGGACCAGCGACGTGAAGAAGGCGCACTACGTCGCATCACGTCTGAAGGCCGGCACGGTGTGGATCAACACGTACAACCTGTACGACCCGGCCAGCCCGTTCGGAGGCTACAAGCAGAGCGGCTACGGCCGCGACCTGGGCGGCCAGGCGCTCGACCAGTACACACAGCTGAAATCTGTGTGGGTGAACCTCCGGTAGGCGCGCCCTTTTCCGGCCGCAACGAGATCCGCAGATGATGCCTCGCCAGTCGCACGACCGCGACCCCGTCATCATCGACGCCGTCCGCACGCCCGTGGGGCGCCACGGCGGCGCCCTCTCACGCGTGCGGCCCGACGACCTGCTGGCCCTCGCCGTCCGGGCGCTCGTCGAGCGGACCGGCGTGCCTCCGGAGCGTATCGAGGACGTGATCGCCGGCTGCACCAACGCCGCGGGCGAGGACAACCGCAACGTCGGCCGGATGGTCGGCCTCCTCGCCGGCCTTCCGATCGAGGTGGCCGGACAGACGATCAACCGGCTGTGCGGCTCGGGCCTCCAGGCGATCGTCTCGGCAGGCCATGCCATCCGCTGCGGTGAGGGAGACGTGTTCGTCGCCGGCGGAGTGGAGAGCATGTCGCGGGCTCCGTGGGTCATGCTGAAGCCGGGGACGGCTTTCCCGCGCGCCGCGCCGCAGACGGCCGATACCACCGTGGGCTGGCGCTTCACCAACCCGAAGATGCCCGAGGCGTGGACGATCTCTCTCGGGGAGACGGCGGAGGTGGTGGCGGAGCGCTACGGCGTGACGCGTGAGGAGCAGGACGAGTTCGCGCTCGAGAGCCAGCGGCGGGCCGGGCGCTCGATCGAGGAGGGCAGGTTCGCCGACGAGATCGTGCCGGTGGAGGTGCCGCAGCGGAGGGGCGACCCGGCCCTCGTCGAGTGGGACGAGCATCCCCGCCCGGAGATCACGCTCGAGAAGCTCTCGAAGCTCCGCCCAGCGTTTCGGAAGAACGGGACGGTGACGGCCGGCTCCGCGTCGGGGATCAACGACGGCGCCGCGGCCGTCCTGGTGACGAGCCGCCGGGCCGCCGTCGAGCTCGGCCTCCGGCCGATGGCGCGCCTGGGCGCCTCTGCGGTGGCGGGCGTCGATCCCTCTTGCATGGGTCTCGGCCCGATCCCCGCCACGCGCAAGGCCCTCGAACGGGCCGGGCTCTCCGTAGCCGACCTGGATCTCGTCGAGCTGAACGAGGCGTTCGCCGCCCAGGCGCTTCCCTGCATCCGCGAGCTCGGGCTCGACCCCGAGCGCGTCAACGTGAACGGCGGCGCGATTGCGCTGGGCCACCCGCTGGGATGCACGGGCGCCAAGCTGTTCACGACGCTCGTCCACGAGATGGGGCGCCGCGGGGCTGCCACCGGGCTCGTCACGATGTGCATCGGGGTCGGTCAGGGGATCGCGACGCTCGTGCACTCGGAAGACGGGGCCGGATGAGCGACGACGGCCGCGTCCTGGTCTCCGTGGACGGAGCGGTCGGCACGCTCACTCTGAACCGGCCCGAGAAGCTGAACTCGTTCGCCGGCACGATGCGGGACGAGATCGCCGACGGCCTGGAAGAGTTGGCGGCCGATGAGCGGGCGCGAGCGGTGATCGTCACCGGCCGAGGACGCGCCTTCTGCACGGGAGCGGACGTGCGCTACCTGGCCGAGTTGCTCGAAGGCGACCGGCTGGAGGAGGCCCGCGCCCTCGTCGAGGCGGGCCGCCGCGTGGTCACGACCATCGCGGGGATGCCGAAGCCGGTGATCGCAGCGATCAACGGCCCCGCCGCCGGGGGGGGCGCCAACCTGGCGCTGGCGTGCGACCTCAGGCTGGCCTCCGACCGGGCCTCGATCGGACAGACGTTCAGCAACATCGGCCTCCACCCGGATTGGGGCGGAGCGTACTTCGTGCCGAGGCTCGTCGGGCCGGCTCGTGCCGCCGAGCTCTTCTTCCTCGGCGAGATGGTCGACGCCGAGCGGGCCCTGGAGATCGGGCTCGTCAATCGGGTCGTGCCCCATGACAGCCTGATGGTCGAAGCGCACGCGCTGGCCGAGCGGCTCGCGTCGCGTCCGGCCCTCTCGCTCCGCCTCGCGAAGGAGGCGGTCCGCAGGAGCCTCGGCGCCGGATTGGACGAGATGCTCGATTACGAGGTGGAAGCGCAAACCCAGTGCTTCCGTTCGGCCGACGCGCGCGAGGGCGTGCAAGCCTTTCTCGAGAAGCGGCCGGCCCTGTTCGGCCGCGCGCCGGCCGGATGAGCCACGGGAGCACACTCCGGGAGGCCGTCGATGACGATCTGGACGAGCTCGTCGCGCTGTGGTCGCACTACGTTCGGGAGCACCGCTTCAACCCCGCATATAACCGCGTGGCCCGCACGGGCTTCGTGAGCCGGCGGGCGGCGTTCGCCAGAAACATCGGGGACGAGAACGCGACTGTGTACGTCCTGGTCCGGAAGGACGGGGGCCTCGACGGCATGATCACGTGCCGCATGGAGGAGAACCATCCGTACTTCCTCCCGCCGCGATTCGCCCGGATTCAGACGCCTTTCGTGCGCCCCGACGCACGCCGGAAGGGAAACCTGAAGCGCCTGTTGACGGCTGCCTACCGATGGGCACGGGAATGGGAGTTCATGGAGGTTCGGCTCTTCATCGGCGCCGACAACGTGCTGGCCAACGCGATCGCCGAGGAGCTGGGGTTCGACGCCGTCGAGGTGGTAAGGCGCAAAGCGGTCGACTGGGGGATCCGATGACGAACGAACACACGAGTGCCGGAGCGAGGCTAGCGGTGATCGGGGCGGGCACGATGGGCCACGGCATCGCCCAGGTGGCCGCCGTGGCGGGTTACGACGTCCGGCTGCAGGACGTGAGCGAGGAGGTGCTGAAGGCAGCTCTCGAGCGCGTGCGGGCGAACCTGGACCGGGGCGTGGAGCTCGGGAAGGTGGAGCCGGCGGCGCGGGACGCGGCTCTCCACCGACTGACGGTGACGACGGATCTGGCCGCGGCGGTCGGCGGGGCGGAGATCGTCGTAGAGGCGGTGCCGGAGATCCTGGAGCTCAAGCGCGAGATCCTGTCGGGCATCACGCCGCACGTCGAGCCGACCACGCTGCTGGGGACCAACACCTCCTCGCTCTCGATCACCTCGATCGCCGAGGCGGTCGAGGCGCCCGAGCGGGTCGTGGGCATGCACTTCTTCAACCCGGTCCACATCATGGAGCTGGTCGAGATCGTCAGAGGCGATCGAACGGCGCCCGACACCGTGGAGCTGGCTCGGGCGGTGGCGGAGCGGATGGGGAAGACGCCGATCGTCGTCGCCGATTCGCCCGGTTTCGCTTCATCGCGCCTTGGCATCATCCTCGGCCTGGAGGCGATTCGGATGGTCGAGTCGGGGGTGGGCACGGCCGAAGACATTGACCGGGCGATGGAGCTCGGGTACCGCCACCCGATGGGTCCGCTGCGCCTGACGGACCTGGTGGGACTGGACGTGCGGCTCGAGATCGCGCGTTACCTGCAGCGCGAGCTGGGCGAGCGCTTCCAGCCACCGGAACTGCTCGAACGCATGGTGGAGGAGGGACACCTCGGCAAGAAGGCCGGCCGTGGCTTCTATGCTTGGTAGACGAAGGGAGCGAGTATACGAATGAGCGACGTGCTATTGATCGAGAGGCTGGAGAGCCGTGTTGCGCTGCTCACGATCAACCGGCCGGAGGTGTTGAACGCGCTGAACGGCGAGGTGAGGTGCGCCCTCGTAGGCGCACTGGACGCCCTCCGATCGGACGACGACGTCCGCGCGATCGTGCTGACCGGCGCGGGCGAGAAGGCGTTTATCGCGGGCGCCGATATCGGCGAGTTCAAGGGCATGACGGCCGTGATGCAGTACCGGAAGATGCAGGCCTCCAACATCTACTCCGAGATGGAAAGGATGCCGAAGCCGATCATCGCGATGATCAACGGCTTCTGCCTGGGCGGGGGCTGCGAGCTGGCGATGGCGTGCGACATCCGTGTCGCGTCCGACAGGGCTCGCCTCGGCCAGCCCGAGATCAACCTCGGGATCATCCCGGGCGGTGGCGGCACGCAGCGTTTACCGCGCCTGGTCGGCGAGGGGCGCGCGATGAAGCTCATCTACACGGGCGAGATGATCTCGGCGGAGGAGGCTGAGCGGATCGGCCTCGTGGATCAGGTGGTTCCAGCCGATGAGCTGACGGAGCGCACGCTGGAGCTCGCGCGGGCGATCGCCTCTAAGAGCCCGATCGCTCTTCAGGCAGCCAAGGAGAGCATCCTCGCCGCCCGGCGGATGCCGATGGACGAGGGGCTGAAATTCGAGCGCGCCTGGTTCGGGCTGCTGTTCTCCACCCGCGACATGGACGAGGGCGTGAGCGCGTTCCTCGAGAAGCGGAAAGCCGAGTTCACCGGGGAATAGAGGCGGTCCGAAAAGGCCCCGCGCCGCAGGGCCTCAGTTCGCCGAGAGGGGCCTCAGTTGGCCGAGAGGACGTACGCCGTTTTTCGGCCGCCGCGGCCGGTCGAAAAGTGCACCACACCATCGGCCAGGGCGAAGAGCGTGTCGTCGCGCCCCCTCCCAACGTTGCGTCCGGGATGGATTCTCGTGCCCCGCTGACGGACGATGATGCCGCCGGCGCGCACGACCTGACCGCCGTAGAGCTTCACGCCCAGGTACTTCGGCTTGCTGTCACGCCCGTTCCGGCTCGACCCGACGCCCTTCTTGTGCGCCATCTATGCTCCCTCCTGGTCCCCGTGCTCGCGAATCGCACGCTCGACGTCGCCCTTCAGGATGCGCCCGCCCGCGCCCGTGCCCTCGATCGCGCCGAGGTCGAGCCCGTGCTCTTCCGCCAGCTTCCGCGCGACGTCCGTCACGTTCACCGCCGGAGCAGCCTTGGCGGCCGGAGCCGCCTCGGGAGCCTGTGCAGCCTCGGTCCGCGTCTCTTCGACTGGAGCGGCCTCGGCGGCCGGCTCGGTCACCGGCGTCTCGCGAGCCTGCTTGGCGCGGGCAAGCGCGATGTCGACCACGCGGACATCGGTGAACCCTTGACGGTGCCCCTGCTTGCGCCGGTAGCCCTTCCGCCGCTTACGCTTGAAGACGATGATCTTCTTGCCCCGCCCGTGCCGGAGCACCTCGACGGAAACGGAAGCGCCCTCGAGCGACGGCTGCCCGACCTGAATCTGGCCATCCGTCTCCGCGAGAAGCACGCTGAACGTGACCGTGTCTCCGGGCTCCGCCTTCAGACTCGGCAGGCGAAGGGTGGCATCCGCCTCCGCCCTGAACTGTTTCCCGCTCGCTTCAATTATAGCGTACATGGGGCCGATCTCATCGATTCGTTAGGGATCTGCGATAGCCGATGAAACTAGATTCGCGGAGCTCGGCGGTCAATGTCTCTTCACTCGCCCCGCCCACTTGACCGTGCGCAAGGATCTACAGCCGAAGCCGCCTCCCGTTCCGCTCGGCTAGCCGCTCCCCCTGAAGAGGATTCGGTACCAGCCCACACGGCACACTTCCCTTGCACACCGGGTGTCCCTGAGGGAGTTTTCCTCGTCACACGATTCGCGCTCCGGATCCCGCATACAAGGAACCCCCTTGCCTGATCACAGCATGGAGACACACCGAGGGCTGAGCTGGCCGTTGACGGTGCTGGCCATCGCGCTTCTGCCCGCGGTCCTTGCCGCTCGAGAGCCAGATACACGCCTGCCCGAGGCTGCGGACACGCCTCAGGCCGCGGACACACTCCAGGGCGCAGCCTCCGACACGGCCGCCGCGGACACGGTCGCCGCCGACACGGCTCCTTCCGCCCCCGCCCGGGCGCATGCCGCCCTGGTCAGGATGGACGCGGCCCTGGACTCGATCGTCGCCTTGGCCGCCGAGACACGCGGGGCGGCTGACGAGCAGCGGGAGCTCGCTCGCGTCAAGGCTTACCGGTACATCGAGGAGATCCAGGACCTCCAGGCGGAGCTGCTCGGACTGATGCCGGAGCTGGAGGCGGCCGGCCTTCCCGCTGATTCCATCAGGAACGCCTTCGCGCCCGTTTTTTTGCGAGAGGCCGACCTCTACGACGAGGCGATCGAGGGCTACACCGAGCGGATCGACGACCTCAGGGACATGCGCTCCTCCACCCCGCCGGAGGAGTTGGGCGCCCTGGAGGTCCGAATCCAGGAGTCGAAGGCCCGCCTGGATACGCTCCTGATCGAACAGGTGGAGAATCTCTCCAGCGCGGACTCTCTCGGACTCGACATGAGCGAGGCGTGGGAGTTCCTGGATCGCTTCCTGGCAAATTGGGCGGAAAGCCAGGTGGGCCGGCTCCAGATCGCTACCCTCGACCGGGGCCGCCTCCGGACGCAGATCCGGGACGCCCAGCGAGCGGGAGCCGTGGAGTCCGAGATCGTGGCTCTCCGTGCACGCCTGCAGGCTGCCGAGCAGCGCATCCTGGGGATTGCGGCCAGCCTCGACGGCATAGCGAATCTCCTGGCGCGGAGGGGGTTCGAGACCGCCCAGTACCGTCAGATCGTCATCCGCGCCACGGGTGATGTGACCGCAGACATCCTGAACCCGAAGGTCCTGCTGGGACTCCTGCGCGAGATTGCTACCGACCTCGGGAGATGGCTCCGGGACAAGGGCCCCACCATCCTCGTGCGGCTCCTCATCATCATCGGGATCATCATCCTCTTTCGGATCGGGTTCCGCCTGACGTGGTGGCTCTTTCGAATCCTTCGCCTCGTCAAGCTCTCTCAGCTGCTGACGAATCTGGTGGGTGGGTTGGTTCGCCCCACCGCCACCCTCGCCGGTCTGGTTACCGGCCTGTGGATCGTCGGCCTCAATCCCACAGCCCTCCTCGCCGGACTGGGCGTGGCGGGAATCATCGTCGGTCTCGCCCTCCAGGACTCCCTGAGCAACTTCGCGGCCGGTTTCTTCATCCTGACCAACCGGCCCTACGACGTGGATGACGTGATCGAAGCCGGAGGTGTCGTGGGAACGGTCCAGACCATGGGACTGGCCAGCACAACCATCATGACGTTCGACAATCGGCGCCTCTTCGTCCCGAACCGGAAGATCTGGAGCGACGTCATCGAGAACCGGTCCGCCGAGCCGGTCCGCCGCGTGGAGGTCACCGTCAAGATCAGCTATCGGGAGGATCTGGACCGGGCCCTGGGCGTCCTCCGCAACACCCTGGACGTGAACGAGAAGGTCCTGGAAGACCCGGAACCCGTCATCTTTATATCGAAACTGGCGGATTCGTGGATCGAGGTCGCGATCTGGCCCTGGACCAAGAATGAGCATTGGCTGCACCTTCTCAGGGAGCTGCCCCGTCTGGTTCGGCTCCGTTTCGAGGAGGAGGGCATAGAGGTTCCCTATCCAACGAGGGAGATCGTGGCCGACCGTTCGAAGGATATGCCGCCCACGGACCCACCCGGCTAGCGTGCGGAGGAAATCGTCTGTGAGAGACCGAACATTCAAGACGCTCCTGGCGGGCGCCCTGTTGGTGGGCGTCGTGCCACCGGCCATGGCGCAGGACGAGGGCGCCGAGGAGGCCCAGGAAGAGGCTGAGGAGGCCCGGGAAGAGGCAGCGCCGGAAGAGCCCAACAGGCTCTACCCTCGCTTCCGGCTAAGCGCCGGAGCTTTTGCCACATTCTTCGGCACGACGCTGCGACTCGACGGAGAGAACATCGGAACCGAGATCGACCTGGAGGACGACCTCGGGTTCGACACGAAAAGGTTCGATTTCCGGACGGACGGGTTCCTGCGGCTCGGCCGCAGGCACCGGATCAAGTTCGGGTACTTCCTCCTGTCCAGGAAGAGCCTCAAGGTGATCGACGAACCGATCAAGTTCGGCGGCGAGGTCTTCGACATCAACACCGAGATCACCGCGGACTTCAGGACCGAGTTCGTGACGGCCGGCTACAGTTTCTCCTTCCTGGCGCGGCGGAAGATCCAGGTTGCCGCGGCCCTCGGCCTCGCCGCGATGTTCACTTCGACCGGGATCGAAGCCGTCGGCAGCATCAACGAAGGGGATATCGACGAGCAGCGCGAGAGCAAGTCAGCCACCTTCCCCGTCGCCACGCTCGGCTTCGACGTGAGCTGGGCGCCCATCTCGCGCCTGATCGTGCGCGGAAAGGCCGGGGGGCTCAAGGTGAACATCAGTGACATTGAGGCGTCGGTGGGTGACTGGGGGCTGGCCGTCGACTACTTCTTCACTCGAGCGTTCGGCGCCGGAGCCGGCTTCAACTGGAGCAAGCTCGGGGTGGAGAAGACGGGGGACCGGACTCTGGATCTTACCTACCGCTACAGCGGGCTCCTCCTCTACGGGGTCGTAGCCCTGGGAGCTCGGTAGGCCTACCGTTGAGCCACCGCGGCGACGGGTTACGCCACGGCGTAGCGGCTCGTCACGTCCTGGTCCGAGGGCGCCGCGAGGAGCCGGTACTCGTCGGCCTTCATGAGCGGATCGTCCCGCACCTCCAGATCGATCCGGCACTCCCGCTTGACGACCTTGATGAACTCCGGCTCCTTCTCGAGCAGATAGAGCGCAACGTCCGGGTGGATCCGGACGGTCAGCTTGCGGCTCTCCCCGGCCGAGGCGGCGCGACGGATGGCCCGCTCGACCCTGCGTAGCACGGTCTCGGGCGAAAAGACCCGCCCGGTTCCATCGCACGTCGGGCAGGGTCGGGTCATCGCCTGTTGCAGGCTCGGCCGCACCCGCTGGCGGCTCAGCTCCAGCAAGCCCAGGTCCGAGATGCCGAACACCTTCGTGCGGGCCCGATCTCGCCCTAGGTGGGACTTCACCGCCTGATAGACCCGCTCCCTGTACTCGGGGTCATCCATGTCGATGAAGTCGACAACGATGATCCCACCGATGTCCCGCAGGCGGAGCTGGCGCGTGACCTCCGCCGCTGCATCCAGGTTCGTCCGCAGGATCGTCTGCTCGGCATCCTTCTTGCCCGTATAGCGGCCCGTGTTCACGTCGACGGCGACGAGCGCCTCCGTCGACTCGATGACGATATGGCCTCCGGAGGACAGATCCACCTTACGGCGATACGCCTGGAGAATCTGCTCCTCGATGCCCATCTCGTCGAAGATCGGCGTGGCGCCCGCGTAGACCTTCACACGGTCCATGAGCTCGGGGCTCACCTGCCCGAGGTACGACTTGATCTCTCCGGCCAGGTCACCGGAATCGACGGTGAGCGAGTCGATCCGGTCGCTGAACAGATCCCGGATGATGCCGCTGGTGAGCTTGGCTTCCTCGTGGACGAGCGCCGGGGGATCCACCCGCTCCACGGCCCGCTGGATCTTCTCCCACGTCTCCCTGAGAGAGGAGAGCTCCTGCTTGAACGCCTTCCGCGTCAGCTCCTCTCCCACGGTTCGCACGATGATGCCACCCGGCTCCTTCTTCAGGAGCTCCCTGGCGAGCTCTCGCAGGCGTGCCCGCTCCTCCCGGTCGTCGATCTTGCGGCTCACGCCCACGTGGGTGCTGGCGGGTATGTACACGAGGAAGCGCCCGGGAAGGGAAACCTGCGCCGTCACGCGAGGTCCCTTGGAGCTGATCGGCTCCTTCGTTACCTGAACGAGCAGGTCCTGGCCACGGGACACCACGTCCTGGATGGGGAGATAGCGGCTGCCGCGCCGCCCACCGCCGTTAGCGTCGTCGTCGCTCTCGCGCTCCGAGGCGTCGGAGGCGTGAAGGAACCCGGATTTCTCCAAGCCGATATCGACGAATGCAGCCTGGATGCCGGGGAGAACCGCCTCGACCCGGCCCAGATACACGTCGCCCACTATGCGTTGAGCGTCGCGACGCTCGTGCATGAGCTCGACCAGACTGCCGTCCTCGACTATCGCGACCCGCGTCTCCTGGCCGGTCGCGTTGATGACGATCTCGCGCCGCATCGCGATCGGCGCGCTAGCCCTGGAGGTCTCTCAGGATCTCGCGCCAGATCACCATCTTCTGGATCTCGCTCGTTCCTTCACCAATCTCCGTGATCTTCGCATCTCTCATCATCCGCTGAACCGAGTATTCGCGTGAGTAGCCATAGCCGCCGTGCAATTGCACCGCCTTGGTGGTGACGTCCATGGCGGCCTCCGAGGCGAACAGCTTCGCCATGGAGGCCTCCTTCTTGTAACGTCTTCCGTCCATCTTCAGGCGGGCAGCGTGATAGGTCATCAGGCGCGCCGCGTGGATCCGCATGGCCATCTCGGCCAGCATGAACTGCACGCCCTGAAACTCGTTGATCTTCCGGCCGAATTGCTCCCGTTCGCCGGTGTAGCGCACGGCCAGCTCGTACGCCCCTTGGGCGATCCCCAGGGCGTGAGCCGCGATCCCGACGCGGCCGCCGTCCAGCGTGTCGAGGAAAACTCGGAAGCCCTTGTCCTCGTCGCCGAGCAGGTTCTCGACCGGCACTTCGACGTCCTCCAGGATCAGCTCTCGCGTGTCCGAGGCGTTCCATCCCAGCTTACGCAGCTTCTGCCCGGCGGTGAAGCCCTTCATAGGGGTCAGCTCTTCGCTGTGTCCGAAGCCGAGCTCCTTGGCCCGATCCGGGTCACACGTTTCCTTCGTGAGGATGAAGGCGCTGATCCCGCTCTTGCCCTTCTCCGGAGAGGTCTTGGCGGCCACGACGAAGATCTCGCCCACGCCGGCGTGAGTGATGAACGTCTTGCGGCCGTTCAGGATGTAGTGGTCTCCCTTCCGCACCGCGACCGTTTGCGTCCCACCCGCGTCCGATCCCGCGTTCGGCTCCGTGAGGGCGAAGCCACCGAGGACGCGGCCGCTCGCCAGCGGGGTCAGGTACCTCTCCCGCTGCTCCTCCGTGCCCCACGCATAGATCGGGTAGGAGGCCAGGGAGATGTGCGCGCCGACCGTAATCGAATGGCTCGCGTCCACCCGAGCCAGTTCCTCCGCCACGATGACGCTCGCCAGCAGATCCATGTCCGCACCACCGTACTTCTCGGGCCATGGAATGCCGAACAGCCCGAGCTCGGCCATCTTGGCCGCATTCTCCCAGGGAAACTCCTCTGCCTCGTCGTGATGCTCCGCCACCGGAGCGATCTCCGCTTCGGCGAACTCTCGGACCATCTCCCTCACCATCACGTGATGGTCCTCGAGGTAGAGACTCACATCGCCGATCATCTATGTGCCTCCCATCCCATCATCTATCTGCCTTCCGGTCCCCGACGGGGGTAGCTCACCTGCAGAAGGGTCGCCGTGAATGTACGCGCAGCGCCACCGAGGGAAAACTCACCGGCGCAGGCGGCCGTCCTTCCGGTGCTCATCCGCAGCGGTCGCAGCCGGTGCAGCGC
>DAOVWI010000005.1 GCA_030636765.1 Gemmatimonadales bacterium | reverse complement strand
AGGTTCTCCGCCGTGATCTCGTTGTACTGGACCACCGAGGCGTTGGCGATCACCCGGTTTCCTTCTCGGCTCAGCACGCCGGCCGCCGCCTCCGGCAGGGTGAGATCCTGGTGGCCATGGACCAGACCCTGGATCACCCAGGCCGTCTTCACGTCGACGAAGATCGCATCATCATCCGCGCTGTCCGCGAACCCGAGGATGCCGACGACCCGTAACCTGAGCGGGTAGACGCCGGCGAGATCGAAGACGCTCTCGGGGGAGGAGACCACGTGGTCGCCGGGCCCCACTCCGAGCGCCTCGGCGACGCGGGAACCGAGCACGCACTCGCCCAGCACGGCGAGGTTCCGGCCGGCGGCGATCTCCAGGCCACGGAAGTCGAAGTAGTCGAGCGTCGTGCCGACGATCGGGTGACCCTGCGCGCGGAAGCGCACGTACATCGGGATCGCCAATCCCAGATCCGATTCCGCGACCCTCCTCGCCTCCGCGTAGCGCGTCAGGGCCGGCGGATCGGCGCCAAAGTAGAGGGTGTTGAGGACGAGCTCCAGCGGGCTCCCTTTCGCCCCGATGATGAGCGGCGTGGCTGCGGCGCGCGCGGTGAGCTGGCGGGAGCTCTGATTGACCAGCACGCGCAGTCCGACCGGCAGGTACACGATGAGCGTGATCGCACCGACCAGCGTGATCGTCTTCCAGCGGTGGTACGCCAGGTACCGTCTGGCGAGGTAGAACACCTGCCTCATCGGCCCGTACCCGCGAGCTCGCCGGGCTCCGCCGGGCGGGCCTCGCCGTACTGCCCCGGGCGGGCCTCCCCGTACTCGTGGAACTCGCTGAAGTCCACGACCCGCTCGAACCGGTCCAGGATCTCCTGGTCGTGCGTGACGGCGACCAGGGTCCTGTCCGTGCGCTCCGCGTAGTCGAAGAGGATGTCGAGGACCCGCCATTTGTTGACCGGATCGAGGTTCCCGGTGGGCTCGTCGGCGAGAAGCAGCGCCGGCTCCGTGAGCACCGCCCGGCAGACGGCGACCCGCTGTCGTTCCCCCTGCGAGAGCTTGGCGGGATAACGACCCAGCTTGTCCGAGATGTCCACCCGGTCGGCCAGATCCCTGGCGCGGTCGCGTACCTTCCGGTCCAGCCGCAGCGAGGCGTTGATTCGGTAGGGCAGGAGAATGTTGTCCAGAACGCTCAGGTACTCGAGGAGCTCGAACTCCTGGAAGACGAGGCCCACGCGCACGATCCTGAAGTCGCGCCGCTCCGAGTCCGAGAGGCCCGTCACCTCCACGCCCTCGGTGACGACGCGGCCCGACTGCGGGAGGGCGATGCCGGCAATCAGGTTGAGCAACGTCGTCTTGCCCGATCCGCTCGGCCCGATGAACGCTGCCGTCGAGCCCCGCTCGATCAACAGGTTCGGGATCGCGAGCCGGAAGTCCCCCTCCCGGTAGCGGAACTCCAGCGCCTCGATCGATACGACCGGATCGGTTGAGCGCTCGGTTGATGCGAGGTTGGTGCTCATGGCGAGGCTAATCTAACGCGAGCACGTCGCTGCGCACCGCTGTTCCGGCGCTACCAGCGTCGTCCACGACGTACCCCTCGTCACCCGCGATCGACGGCTGCTCCGGTCCAGGCAGATTCCCCTGGCCGGCCCATAGGCGTAGCCCGCACGGCTACAGCCGCTCCTCCTGGAGGATCTCGAGGCCGGTGATCTTCCAGATGCCGGCGATCGCCTCGACGGTGAAGCGCGCCTCGTACTGGTTCCTCCGCTGGTGGATGTGCCCCCAGTGACCCACGGATCCCGCCACGTTCCACGTGCCTTGCGCGGCGAAGCCCGTGACGCCGTCCAGAGGCTCGCTCTCCGCGCTGAGCACCTCGACCTCCTTCACCTTCGCTCGAGCGCCCCCCTGGTTCTCGAGCTCGAGCGAGCGCCGGGTCTCCAGGTAGACATCGGTCAGCAGCTCACCGGAAATGCTCTGCTCGAGCGTGTCATAGATCCGGTCCTCCTCACGATAATCGAACGCCCGGTAGGTGTTGAGGAGAAGGCCGTGGATGATCTCTGCCGCCTCCTCGTCCGAGACGCCCGATGAGCGCATGACGCCGGGCAGCGCCACCACGACGATCAGGGCCAGGATGGAGGCCGTGACGACGGTGCCGAGCGGCGGCCGCCCGCCGGCCCGAAGGGCCCGGCCGTGGCGGACGATCAGGAAGCCCAGCCCGACGAGGCCGACCAGCATGAGCGCGACGAGCCCTGGGCTTCGGCCCTCGGGCGGCGCCCCGACCTCCACCAGGCCCGGAATCGTCGGGTTGGTGAGAAAGTTCTGCCAGCGGAGGACGTTGTCGCCCGGAGTGAGGAAATAAGGCAGTCCGCCCGCCTCATCCGTGGCCGCCGCACCGACAACCTCGATCCGTTCGTCGAACAGATCCCACTCGAGGGAGACCTCTTCCGGTAGGCCATCCGTCGGATAGACGAAGATCACGCCGAGCGTCGCCGAGTAGACGTCCAGGTCGCGGGGCGGGTCGATCACGCCGCTGGTGCGCAGCGTCCGATAGATGAAGTTGATCCGGTCGAGCGTTCCCTCGGCCGGCCGGCCGTCGATCAGCACCAGGCCGTGGGCGGCCAGAAACTCGGCGACCCGCGCCTTGATCTCGTCCTGCCTCTCGACGCCGATGACCTCCGCGCCCTCGAGGCCGAGGTCGACCCAGCGCTGAAGGTCCTTCGGCCGCACCACGATCTCCCGCCGCACCTCATAGGGTTCCACGTAGAGGTAAGCGGAGATCGGCGTGTAGTTCTGGCGCCGCAGATTCCGGTTGTCAAACCGAGAGTAGAAGGGATCCGACCAGTCGAGCCGCAGCGTCTCCGGCCGGCCGAGGTAGCGGAAGTCGTTCACCGGCACGCCGCGGTGATAGACAACGAAGCCAACGTTGGCGGCCGCTCCCAACCTCTCGAAGCTCGGCGGCGTGAAGACCAGCGCGTCGGGTCCGGCTCCATCCGGCAGATCGTAGGCGAGCTTTGCGAAGACCGTCGGCTCCGCCTCCTGGTCCTGAACGGGGAGGGACTCCCCGGTGATCTCGTCTCGCTGCAGCCGGGGACGCGCCGTCATCTCCAGGACCCGTCCCGGAAGTGGGCGGCCATCGACCGTCGCGATCGTGAGGTCCTCGCGAAAGAAGCGGCCCAGGCGCTCACGCAGCGCCCGCGGCTCGTGGCCGAGGCGCTCGTAGATCCCGTCCGGCATCAGGTTGCGGAACGCATCGAGATCCGCCAGCCCGATCTCGAGCTCGACGAGCACCGAGCTCGGCTCGACGTAGATCTCGGCAACCGTCGTCGCGGTCATTGCCCGCACGATGACCAGGGGATCCGAACGAAGCCCGTCCGGCGGCATGAGCAGAGCGAAGCCCGCCACTACGAGCGTGCAAAGAACGGGAATCCGCCTGGGTGTCTTCTCGCTGAGCCGGTGTCTCATGACCCGGCAATCTATGCGCCGCGGAGGATTCCCGCGTCACCCTGGCGGAACGTGCAGGAAGTCCGGCGGCCGCCGGACTTCGAGTTCTCGCGCCGTGCAGCTACCGGAAGAAGCCCAAGCTTTCGGTCCGGCACTCCGCCGCGATCCGACCCAGGTCCCTGGAGCCGTAGGCCGCGCCGAAGTGGTCGTACAGCACCCGTGACACCTCCGCGATCGTGCGCTGGCGTCTCCACGTCGTCGAGCGGAGCGTGTTCACGAACACGGCCACCGCGAGGTGACCGGCGTCGTTCGGCAGCGTGACGATCCCCACATCGTTGATGGCCGCAGCCATGGTGCCCGTCTTGTGAGCGACCTCCGTGCCCGCGGGGAGCAGAGCCTTCAGCCGCTTCCGGCCCGAGCGGGTTTGGGTCATCGTGCCGAGCAGCAGCTCGTGCGACGACGGCGTGAGTCCCGCTCCCTCATGGACGAGGGCGAGAAGCTCGACCATGCCGTCCGGTGTAGCCGTGTCCTTGGGATCGTGACCATATCGCTCGCGGGCCTCCTCCCGATACTCGGGGGGCAGCGCGTCCCTCAGACGATAGTAGTTCTGGCGGTATAGCACGCTCTCGGGAAGGGTGTCGGAGAGCCCGACCAGATCGGCGAACGTCCGGGCCTCGGACCGGTCCACCGTAACACCCTCGATCCCCAGCTCCCGGACGCGCCGGGTCGCCGCCGCCGGACCGCCCGACATCGCGAGAATCACGTCCGTGGCCGTGTTGTCGGATGCGCCGATCATGAGCGAGAAGAGGCTGTCGACGGTCACTCTGACCGGCCGGCCACCGGACCGTCTCGCCAGCGGGCTGTTCCCCGGCCGAAAGTCCGTCGGAGGAACGACACGTGTCTCGGCCAGGCGAAGCTCACCGGCGTCCACACGCCGGAGGAACTCGAGGGCCATGGGAATCTTGGAGACGCTAGCCATCGGGAAGCCCCGATCACCGTTCAGTGAGAACCGGACGCCGGACTCGAGGTGAATGGCCGCAACGCCTACGTTCCCGCCCACGCGCCGCGCGATGCGCTCCAGCTTCCCGCGGATCGAATCCGGAACCGAGCATGCTGCGGGGCCATAAGGAGTCGGCGCTTGCGCCCGCAGGGATGAGACTCCGTTCGGCGGGACAGCCGCCAGGGCCATCGCGAGCAGGACTGCAGGTCGCCACGCAATCTTGCATCGCGCCGTGCGGATGTGTCCCATCCCTTCCTCCCGCTTGACCCGTTTGACCGCAGCCAGCCTCCGAAACCGCCAGACCGCCGAGAATAGAGCATTGTCGACCCCGGCGAAACCAGCCAGTTCCGTGCCACGGAAGGCTTTAGCAGGTGGCAGCGACCTGCTTGGCCCAGCTTTCGAGGGTCTCCAGGGAGACGGACGTCTCCACGTAGTGCGAAAAGTTGCGGTATCAAAACACGTCAGGGAGTCTGGACGCGCCGGAGCGCCCGCCGGAGCACGAGGTATCCCCAAACGCCCGCCAGCAGCGAGCCGGCGAGGATCCCGAGCTTCGCCTCGTCCGTCGCGAGCGCTCCCGCGAAGGCCAGCTCGCTGATGAAGAGCGACATCGTGAAGCCTACGCCCGCCAGACAGCTCGCCCCGTAGATCATCGGCCACCCGACGCCCTCGGGCAGGGATGCGCGCCCGCTGACGATCGCGAGCCAGGCAAACAGCATCACGCCGATCTGCTTGCCGGCCAACAGGCCCACCACCACGCCGAGTGTGATCGGATCGGGCGGCATGGCCAACATGTCGGCGTTGAAGGCCACGCCGGCGTTGAACAGGGCGAACAACGGAAGGACAAAGAAGGCCTGGATCGGGTGGATGAAGTACTCCAGGGTGATTCCCGGTGGCCGCATGTCGCCGGCGGCTCGGTACAGGTCGTCCAGGAGCGCGAGCTGCCGCTTTTCCTCGAGCATGCTCACGCGCGTGAGCGCTCCTTCATCGAGCTCGGCGAGCTGGCCGAGAACGCCGTGGGAACGCTGCATGAACTCCGTCGGGTCGATGCGAGCTCGAACCGGGACGACGAAGGCGACCAGAATGCCGGCTACCGTCGCGTGGATGCCCGAGGCGAAAACAGCCGCCCACACACCGATCGCCAGCAGGATGTAGACCCCGGGACGACGCAGGTGGGCGCGGTTCGCCGCGAGGAGAAGGAGCAGGAGCACACCCGCCACGGCCAGGGCCACCAGCCGCACCTCCTCCGTATAGAAGACGGCGATGACCAGCACGGCACCGATGTCGTCGGCAATCGCGAGTGCGGTCAGGAACACCTTGAGGCCGATCGGTAGGCGGCTTCCGAAGACCGCCAGGATCCCGAGCGCAAACGCGATGTCGGTCGCCATCGGAATGCCCCATCCCCGCGCGCCCTCGCCCCCAGCGTTGAAGAGCAGGTACATGGCAGCCGGCACGATCATCCCGCCCAGCGCCGCCGAAACCGGGAGGAAAGCCTTCCTGGCCGTCGACAGGTGACCCACGACGAGCTCGCGCTTGATCTCGAGCCCGACGACAAAGAAAAACAGCACCATGAGGCCGTCGTTGACCCAGTGCCGGATCGACAGATGGAAGACGGCGTCGCCCCAGGAAATGCCGATCTTCGTGTGCGCAAGATCGAAGTAGGATTCCGCCCAGGGCGAGTTCGCCCAGGCGAGTGCGATGAGGGTGCAGGCCAGGAGAACGACGCTCCCGGATACCTCCGAATGGACGAACCGCTGGAACATGCCCCCGGGCCGGTCGTCCACGCGCTCTGCGGAGCTGAAGGCGCTCACTCCCGGTCGTCCACTCGCTCTGCGGCGCTGAAAGCGCTCACTCCCGGTCGGGGCGGATCAGCCTGCGGATCCCGTCTTCAGACATCGTCCGACGCCCCGCCCTTTCGCCTCTCCCGAAGGCCCACCAGCAGGGCCGCCGGAATGAGCACGACATAGCCGAGAACCAGCAGGATTGGGGCAGCCGTGACCGAGCCTCGATCGAGAAGCACATAGCCCGAGACGATCACGACCACGGCACTTCCGAGCAGTGCGTAGTTGACCGCCCTCAAGCCGAAGCTGGAGCTCTGACGTTCGCCCGTTTCTCCCCGACGTTCGCCCATATTCCCTTGTTTCCGCATGGCCGCCAGGATAGAGCGACGAGATGGCGGCGTCAACGCGACCCGCCAAAGTTCTTCGGCGACTGGCTAGACTCCCGGCTTGTCATCGTCGGGGTGCCACTCGTTGATCGTGTACTCCGCCTCATCGAACGCTTCGCCGCGTACCCACACGTCCACCGCTTCCTCCGCCTCCTCCCGCCGCATGCGCTCCAGCTTGCTCCGATCCCTGCGCCGGCGCCGCCCGCCCACCCAGAGCAGGAGCAGGGTCATGCCTATCCAGAAGACCGCGGCGCGCGACAGCACGTACAGCACTCCGTATCGGGACGAGACCGCCCTCCCCCACCGTCGCTCGAACTGATCCTCGGTTAGCCCGTAGACCGTTCGCAGGGCCGAGTCGAACCTGGCCCCACCCGCCATCCGCTCGAACAGTGCCCGGAGACCCGGCTCTCCGCCCATCTCCAGAAGCTGCTGCACGGCCGTGTAGGAGAGCAGGTACGCCGCGGCCGCTCCTTCCTGGTGAGCGGGAAAGCCGAGCGAGAGATCTTCCAGGCTCACGCGTCCCCTGAGGAACTCCAACCTCAGCGTCCAGGCCTGAGCGTTCCCCCATTCGCCAGCCGCAAGCTGGGCGTACCCCTCGCTCAACCAGCGGGATGTGCGGCCCCCCGTGGCGTCATGCAGAGCCAGGTGCGCAAGCTCGTGTCGGAGAACACGGCGCACGGGCTCGACGGCGCCCACATCCCCGCCGGCCCGAACCACGACGTACGCGCGCGCCGGCCACGCCGCTCCAGCCACCCAATCGGCGCCCGGCGCGCTCTCGTCCGCACACGCCAGGTCGCGCGTGAGCCGGACCGTCGCCCCGCGAAGCGTCTCCCGCACGTCCCCGATACCCGGCATCGGCGCGACCAGACGGGGATCCTCGGAGAGGAGCCGGGCCAGCCGGCCGAGGCCCGGGTCGGCCTCCCACGTCATGCCGAGCGCCCGGAAGCGCTCGACGCTCTCCGGACAGGCCGCTGCCGCCTGGAGCGCAGCCGGCACGGCAGCCGGCGGAGCCAGCGCCAGGAGCCCAGCCGGCACCACCGCCGGCAGTGCCACCGCCAGGAGCACGCCCAGCAGCAGCCGCATGCTCAGCTCGTCTGCCTCGCCCACTTGACCGCACCACGCAGCGGCTCCGGAAGCGGCGAGGTGAAGGCCATGCGTTCGCCCGTTCTTGGATGGCTGAAGACCAAGCGCGCCGCGTGCAGAAACATGCGGTCGCAGAGGCGGGCGAACTCCCCGGCCCACCGGCCGCCGGCACCGAGAAAGCCGCGCTCCCATCCGGGTCCGTAGATCGGGTCGCCGACAACCGGGTGTCCGAGCGCGCGCAGGTGAACGCGCACCTGGTGAGTCCGGCCCGTCTGCAACCGCACCGCCACGTATTCGGCGGACACCCAGCTCTCCAGCCGGCGGAAGTGCGTGACGGCCCTGCGGCCACCCTCCACCACGGCCATGCGCTTGCGGTGACGCGGATCGCGTCCGATCGGCCGATCCACCGTCCCCTGATCCCACGGCAGCGTTCCCCAAGCCGCCGCGAGATAGCCTCGACGCACACGGCGACCGGCTATCGCCGCCGAGAGGTGTCGGTGGGCCTCGTCGGTCTTGGCGACGACCAGCAGCCCGCTCGTGTCCCGGTCCAGCCGGTGGACGATGCCCGGCCGAAGAGGAGCGCCGGTGCCCGAAAGGCCGTCAGGGCCAAGGTGGTGGAGCAGCGCGTTGACCAGCGTTCCGGTCGGATGGCCCGGCGCGGGATGCACGACCATTCCGGCCGGCTTGTCGACCACCGCCAGATCCTCGTCCTGATAGCGGATCCGCACCGGAATCGGCTCGGGCACCACCTCCAGCGGTGGGCTTGGGGGCAGGGTGATCGTGACGACCTCGCCCGGCAGTGCCGACCGACTCTTGCGGACCGGCTCACCGTTGACGAGAACGAGGCCTTTCTGAATGAGGGCGGCGATCCTGGACCGGCTGAGTTGCAGATGTTCGGCGAGATAACGGTCGAGGCGCGTCTGAGGCTCTTCGATCTCGAGCGTCACGACGCTGCCGGAATCCAACCTCCCTTCTTCGAGGGGCGAGCGGTCGGCTCCGACCTCAGGCCTCCGGCTCTCCGACTCCGAGTTCCGGTCCGCCGGCACTCGTTTCCCCCCGTCCGGAAGCGCGCTCACGCCGCTCCTCCAACAGATACGAGATCAGGAGCAACACGGCACCCACCGTCACCGCCGAGTCGGCCACGTTGAAGACCCACCACCGGTGCGCACCGATCCCGATGTCCAGGAAATCGACGACGCCACGCTCGTAGCGTAGCCGGTCGAGAATGTTGCCAATCGCCCCGGCTCCGACCAGGGCTACGGCCAGAAGCCGGAGTCGGTCCGAGGTCGGGGTCGCTCGGTAGATCATCGTCAGGACGCCGAGCGCGAGGATCGAGAGGACGAGAAAGAAGACCCGGGAGTGCTCCCCGATGTTGATGCCGAAGGCGGCACCCGGGTTGTGGGTGTACGTGAGTCGCACGACGTCGCCGAACACGGGGATCGACTGGTGCAACACCATGTTCTGGACCACCCACAGCTTGGTCGCCACGTCGAGGACCAGGACGGCCGCCACCACCAGAAGCGCGAGAAGAGCCCTGCTAGGAAGCGCGCCGGCCGGCGACTCTTCTAGAGGCGCTCCACCCTCGACAAGGCCTTCGTCCTCAGCGCGGGACACCGCTCTCTTCGAGCTCTTTGCAGCGGATGCAGAGGCGGGTGTGCGGAAGCGCGTCGAGCCGCTCGTAGCCGATGTCCTCGCCACACTGCTCGCAGCTTCCGAACTCCTTGGGACTCCGATAAAGACGGCGCAGCGCCTCGTCGATATGATAGAGGAAACGACCCTCCTTGCTGGCGAACAGGAACGCCTTCTCGCGCTCCATCGCGTCCGTACCCTGGTCCGCCATATGGAAACTGTAGGCCGAAAGGTCGCCGTCGGCGCTCTGCGGAGTTTTCGAGAAAGACTCGTCGTAGTGGCCGAGCTCCTTCAGCGCCCGCGCCCTCTCCTTGAGCAACCGCTCTTCCATGTGTTTGAGATCTTTCTTCTTCATCGCCGCCATCTTCAGGTTTCGAGCCCGGACCCACCAGGCCGCACCGCGCCGAATGGGACCACACCCCTTCCGCGCGCTGCCTTACTACCGCGATCGGGCCAATCCGATCCACACCGGGTGCCCGTCGATATCGCCCTCAATCCCGCCGTCGAGCCACTCACCTCCCTCGTCGCGGGAACCGGCCCCAACCCGGACGCGCACCGCCAGCGTCTCGCCGGCTATGTAGTCCCGGTGGGCTCGCGCGGCCGCTTCCACGACGTCGGCGCCGCGGATCTCCAGTTCGATCCGATCCGACACCTCGAGACCCGCGTCGCGGCGGAGCCGTTGTACGCGGTTTACCAGTTCCCGGGCCATGCCCTCCGCCCGGAGCTCGTCATCCACCACGCGATCGAGCCCGACCATGTATCCGCCGCTGCTCTTGATCACCAGGTCGCCGGACGCCTCCTCGGCGATCGTGACGTCATCCGGCTCGATCTCGACGGTCCGGCCGTCGAGAGGAACCTCGACCGGCTGGCCGGCCTGCAGGCGACCGGCTGCCTGCTGGTCCAGCTGCCGTACCAGCGCCGCCACCTTCGGGGTTTCCGACCCGAAGCGGGGACCCAATCGGCCGAAGTTCGGCTTGACGGCAAGCCGAACAATATCGTCGCCGGCGGTCATAAACTCAACCCGTTTGACGTTGAGTTCCTCAGCGAGCAGCTGGAGCACCTCGGGCGACGGGCGACGGCCTCCGGACACGACCGCCTTCAGTGTGCGCAGGGGCTGCCGCACGCGGAGATTCTCCTGTTCCCGAGCCGCCCTACCCAGCACCGCCAGCTCCCGAACGTCGCGCATCTCTCGCTCGAGCTCCGGATCGATGCGGCCGCCGGACGACGGGAAGTCCGCCAGGTGCGCCGACCGGCCGGAGAGCGACCGGAACAGCCAGTCGGAAAGAAACGGCGCCAACGGAGCCAGAACCAGGGCGGCAGTGCACAACGCCTCGTGGAGGGTCGCGAAGGCGTCCCGCGACTCCATTCGCGCATCCGCTCCGGGCCGGGTTGCCCAGAACCGGTTGCGGGAGCGTCTGACATACCAGTTCGAAAGATCATCCTGAACGAAGCTCAAGAGCCGTCGTGCCGTCGGCGTAAGCTCGTTGGCATCCAGGCCCTCGCGCATCCGCTTGGTCAGGGAGTCCAGCCGACTGAGCAGCCAACGGTCCATCACGCATCGCTCGGAGGGCTGCCGTGCTCCAGGAGATTCGTGAGACCACCCTTCGATCCGCGCGTACAGGGCAAAGAAGCGGTACGTGTTTCGCAGCGTATCGAAGAGCTTCCGCTGAACCTCCCGGATTCCCTCCGGGTCCCAGCGCTTCGGGAGCCACGGGTTGCTGACCGAGAGGAGGTAGAAGCGGATCGCATCGGCACCGTGCTGCTGGATCGCATCCCATGGATCGATCACGTTGCCGCGCGACTTGGACATCTTCTGGCCTTCCCGATCGAGGATCATGTCGTTCACGACGACCGCGCGGTAGGCCGTCTTATCGAACAGCATCGTGGAAAGCGCGAGCAGCGAGTAGAACCAGCCCCGCGTCTGATCGACGCCCTCGGCGATCAGGTCGGCCGGATGATGGACCTCGAACAGCTCCCGGTTCTCGAACGGATAGTGCCACTGGGCGAACGGCATGGAGCCCGAGTCGAACCAGGCGTCCAGAACCTGAGGCACGCGGCGCATCCGGCCCCCGCACCCCTCCTCTCGGCAATCCCACTCGAACCCGTCGATCTCGGGACGGTGCGGATCGAACCCTGCCGGCAGCGCACCCGCGTGCTCGGCGAGCTCCGCGTAGGAGCCGATCACCTGCCGGTGCTCCCGGCTTCCGTCGCACTCCCAGATCGGTAGCGGCGTTCCCCAGTAGCGGTCGCGAGAGAGAGCCCAGTCGACGTTGTTCTCCAGCCACTCCCCCATGCGCCCGCTTCCGATCTCGGCGGGGTGCCAGCTGACCGAGTCGTTGAGCTCGATGAGCCGGTCCTTCACGGCGGTGGTCCGAGCGTACCAGGAGTCCCTCGCCATGTAGAGGAGCGGGCTGTCACACCGCCAGCAGTGCGGGTAGCTGTGCGCGTACGGCTCGGATCGGTACAGGCAATCCCGCTCGGCCAGGTGTTCCTGGATCGCCCGCTCGACCTCCGGATCCTTTACGAATTGGCCCGCTATTCCGCCGGGCACGCGGTCCACGAACCGGCCCTCTCCGTCCACCGTGTGCTGCATCGGCAGCCCCGTCTCAGCACCGAGACGGAAGTCGTCCTCCCCGTACATGACCGCGGTGTGGACGACCCCGGTACCCTCATCCACGGTAACGAAGTCCGCCGGCAGGATGGTCCACGCGTGCTCGGAGCCCGCAGCATCCACGGCCCCCGGGAAGAGAGGCTCGTAGCGCCGCCCGACGAGGTCCGTGCCCTCGAGCTCCTCGAGAACCTCCACGTCGTGACGCAGCGTCCTCTCCATCTGGTTGCGGGCCACGATCAGCACCTCGCCCGGCCGGGCGATCGCCCCGTCCACCCGGTCCCGCACCCGCACCCGCACGTAGGCGATGTCCTCTCCGACGGCGAGAGCCACGTTGCCGGGCAGCGTCCATGGCGTGGTCGTCCAGCTGAGGACTCGCGCTTCGTCCGGATCGCCCACCAGGTGGAACTTCACGAACACGGCCGTATCGACCACATCGGACCAGCCGAGCGCCACCTCGTGGCTGCTCAGGCCGGTTCCACAGCGGGGGCAGTACGGGAGGACCTTGTAGCCACGGTAAAGCAGACCCTTTCGCTCGATCTCGGAGAGCGCCCACCACACGGACTCGATGTAATCCCGGGAGCATGTGATGTAGGCGTTCTCGTAGTCCAGCCAGTAGCCGATGCGAAGAGAGAGCCGCTCCCAGTCATCCTTGTAGGTGAAGATCCCTTCCCGGCAGACCCGGTTGAACTCGCCGATGCCGAGCTCCTCGATCTGCGCCCTACCGGAGATCCCCAGCGCCCGCTCCGCCTCGATCTCCACGGGCAGGCCGTGTGTGTCCCATCCGGCGATCCGGGTGACGTGATGACCGGTCATCGTGCGATAGCGGGCGACCAGGTCCTTGATCGTCCGGGCCATGACGTGGTGCACGCCGGGACGCCCGTTGGCCGTCGGGGGACCCTCATAGAAGACGAACTCCGGCCCCCCTTCCCTCGCCTCCAGGCTGCGCCGAAAGGTGTGTTCCTCCTCCCAGATCCGGAGGATCTCCTCCTCGAGGGACGCCGTCGTCTCAGGCAGATCGGGGTACGGCATGCGACCTGCTACTCGGCTAACCGGGCGAGGATCGCCCGCACCAGGCGGGAAAGCTCCGGCTCCGCCTTCTTGGCCGTCGCGATGATTCGGCTCACGTCCACCGGCTGCAGGGCGTCGGGCAGGCACATGTCGCTGATGATCGAGAGGCCGAGCACTCGCATCCCGGCGTGTCGGGCCACGATGACCTCGGGGACCGTGGACATGCCCACGGTATCCGCTCCCATCCACCGCAGCATGCGGTATTCCGCCGCGGTCTCGAGGTTGGGGCCGGCGACCGCCACGTAGATGCCCTCCCGGAGGGTGATTGCCAGCCGGAGCGCTTCCTCTCTGGCGATCTCCCGGAGGCCCACGTCGTAAGGCTGGGACATGTCGGGAAAGCGCGGGCCTTGCTCCACGTTCGGCCCGACGAGCGGGTTGTCTCCCATCAGGTTCAGGTGGTCGCTGATCAGCACGAGATCGCCTTCGTTCCACAGCGGGTTCATGCCGCCGCATGCGTTCGAGACGATCAGCGTTCCCGCTCCGAGCTCTTTCATCACGCGGACCGGAAGCGTGACCTCCTGCATCGAGTAGCCTTCGTACCGATGGAACCGACCCTCCATGGCCGCTACCGCGACGCCCTCCAGCCTCCCCAAGATGAGGCGGCCGGCGTGCGACTCCACCGTGGATCTCGGAAAACCGGGGATCTCCTCGTACGGGATCGCCGAGTCCACATCGATCTCGCCGGCGAGCGCTCCGAGGCCCGTACCCAGAACGATCCCGATGTCCGGCCTCACGTGACTCCGGCCTCGTATGGCGTCGGCCGCGCCGACGACGGTTTCCATTACCATCTCTTCTCCCTAAGAGGCTATGAGCCGCGGTCTCTCGCCAAACAGCACGGTGCCGAGCCGCAGCCGTGTGCTGCCCTCCTGCACGGCGATCTCAAAGTCGTTGCTCATGCCCATGGAGAGCACGCGCGCCTCGAAGCCCGGAACCTCACGGCCGCATCGATCGAACAGCTCGCGGGTTCGCCCGAACACCGTCCGCAGCACCTCCACGTCGGAGGTAAACGGCGCCATGGTCATCAGGCCCACGACGCGAAGGCGTGGCAGCACGACGATCTCCGGCGCCGCCTCGACGACCTCCTCCCCCGCGAAACCGCCCTTTGTGGCCTCGCCGGAGACGTTGACCTCGAGCAGCACCTCAAGCTCCTCTCGATCGACCCTCTCCGCTTCCACGGCGAGCTTCCGGGCCAGCCGCAGGGAGGCCACGGATTCCACGACGTCGAACAGCCGGACGGCTGATCGGGCCTTGTTGCGTTGCAGGTGGCCGATCATGTGCCACCGAAGGCCGAGCCGGCCGACCTCCAGGAACTTCTCCTGCGCCTCGGCGACCCGATTCTCGCCGACGATCGGCAGGCCCGCCTCGGCCACTTCCCGCAAGGCGGCGGAAGGATGACCCTTCGTGACGGCCACGATCTCGATGTGGCTTGCCGAGCGTCCAACCTGCCGCGCCGCTCTCTCGAGGCGCTCCTGAACCAACGCGAGGCGTGCTCGTAGCTCACTCATCACGGCTGCACAAAAAAAAGAGAGCCGCCCGCGGCGCGAGCGGCTCTGTCGATTCCGGCGAGCGGGACCGACGGCGGTCCCGCCGTCAACGCCCTAGCGAACCTCGAACGTAATCGCCTGAGCAACCCAGACGGGAGTCTTCTTGTCGCGGTTCATGGCGGGCGAGAACTCCATCTTGTCTGCGGTGCCCATGGCCGCTTTGTCCATCGCGTTGTAGCCGCTCGACTTCTGGACTTGCGACTTCATCACGTTGCCATGCTCGTCGATGTAGATCCACAACACGACCGTGCCCTCAACACCAGCCTCACGCAGCTGGGCCGGATAGAGGCGCTGCAGCAGCCGCTGGATCTCCTTGGCGTTCTTCAGCTTCGGCGCCACGTCGTAAGGAATGAACGACGGACGGTCCGCGGGGCTGCCCGTCTTGGGCGGAGGCGGGAGGTTCTCGACCGGATTCTCGTCGAACGTCGTCGGTGCGATCGTAACGTCATCCGCGATATCGGCAGCCGCCACTTTCGGCGTAGCCGGTCGCGCGATCTGCTCCGGCGGCGGCGGGATCTTCACCTCCGGCGGGAGCTCGATCATTTCGATCGATTCGTCCAGGCCGCTCAGGTCCGCCGCCTGCAGGTTCGGGAACAGCGCGAAAAGCGCGAAGTGCACGGCGACGGCCCCGATAACGCCATAGGCCAGCCAGTTCGAGGCGCTCTTCTTGAACGCGTCGTTGGCGGTCTCGGTGGCTGCGGGACTCTTGCGATCGGTCGATCCTGGCATTGGCACGTACCTCCCTACCTCCTGGGCCGCATCACACGGTGCTCCAAACGCGTCGCAAAGGTCACTCGTACCGCCCCTGCCGCCTGAAGCTGCTTTGTAATCGTGTTGATCTTGTAATACGGAACGTCACGATCCCCTCGCACCGCAACCACCAGCTCGCGGTTGTCGGCATAGAGCGGGCGAACGACGCTGGCGATGTCCTCATCGGCGAGCGCCTGATCGTTGATGTAAACCTGACCGTCGTCCTCCATCCAGAGGTGGAGGATGTTCTTTCTTTTCTCGTCGATCTTCTTAGTGGCTTCCGCGTCCACCCAGTCGATGTGACGCTTCTTTTCCTTCCTGAAAACGGTCGTCACCATGAAGAAGATGAGCAGCAAGAAGGCGATATCGGCCATCGAGGACGAGGGGATTTCGCTGCTCACCCCCGCTCGTCGCTTGAAACCGCCCGCCCTCAGCGCCATGGCTACTCTCCTACCATCTGCAGGGAGATGCGTTCCGCTCCCGCCTTCTTCACTTCGTCCAGCACGTTGATCATGTGACGGTACGGCGCTTCGGGATCCGTCTTGATGGCGGCGATCAGGTTCTCGTTCGCCGCGAGCTCCTGCCTCAAGATGCCCTCGATCTGCCGGTAGGCCACGACCTGCTCCTGCTCGCTCTCGCCCCGTCGAACGATCACCGAACCGTCGCGCTGGATGATGAGGAAGAGGAGGTTCTTCGGCGAAACCTCCTGCTCCTCCTTCTCCTCGGGAAGGACGATCGGCAAGCCCTTTTCCTCGTTGAACACCGTCGTGGTAAGAAAGAATACGAGGAGCAGGAACGCGATATCCGCCATCGACGCGGTCGGGATCTCATCGGAGACGCGCTGCTTGCGGTTCAACATCGGCATCGGTCGGCCTCCTCCTACTCCGCTTCCATAGCCGGCAGCCCGCGGGTGGAGTCGATCTGCCAGATCAGATCGAGCACGGCCTGCGCCCCTTCCTCCATGTCCGCCACCAGCTGATCGATCCGGGTCACGAAGAAGTTGTACGAGACGCTCACCGGAATGGCGATCGCGAGACCGGTCGCCGTCGTGATGAGGGCCACCTTGATGCCGCCGGCGACCAGGGAGGGCTCGACCTGCCCGGCGAGCTCGATCGCCTCGAAGGCCAGGATCATCCCGATGACCGTACCGAGGAAGCCGAGCATCGGCGCCACGTTCGCCACCGTGGCCAGCACGGGGAGCCCACGCTCCAGGAATCCGAGCTCGATCGAACCGGTCGTCGAGATGGCCTTGACGACGTCGGAACCCGTGTGTCGCTCCTCCACGCGGCGCAGCCCGGCGAGGAGGATCGCGGCCACCGGGCCCCGGGTCTCCTCGGCCTTGTGGACCGCCTCGTTCAACTGGCCGCTCGCGCTCAACGCCTCCATCTCGCCCAGAAGCCTCTCGGAATCGTGATGAGCGATCCAAAGGGTCCAGCCCTTGGCGATGATCACTCCCAGGGCGATCAGCGAGCAGAGGACGAGCGGATACATCATGAAGCCGCCGTCGGCGAAGAGCGTGAGGAGCTGATAGCTGGTGTCGACTTGCTGCAAACTCTACCTCCGCAGGGGGCTACGCCGGGCCCAATGCATCGGGCGTGCCACGATCCATGATCGACCGAAAATATTACCGTCCGGCCCGGACCTCGTCAAATCCGGGCTCCTTGCCCTCGCCGCCACCGGCGTCCCGGCCCGAAGTGGCCGTGAACGCTCCACCACGGCGTCCCATGAGCATCATATCGCGCCATCGCCTCCCCCCCCGCGGGGGCGGCGGCTCCATCGACCGGCTACGCGAAAGATGCGCCCTCAGACGATCCTGATCCATCCCGCGGAAGAGCTGCCCGCCGATCGCGAGCGAGATCTGGCTCGTTTCCTCCGAGATCACCACCACATAGGAGTCGGTCTCCTCGGAGAGGCCAATCGCGGCCCGGTGGCGCATGCCGAGCGACTTGTCGCGCACGGGAAACTGGGTGAGGGGAAGCGGCGCTCCGGCCGCGATGATCTTGTCCCCACGGATGAGCACGGCCCCGTCGTGCAGCGGAGAATAAGGCGTAAAGATCGTGGTGAGCAGATCCGAGGAGACATCCGCCTCGAAGCGCGTGCCCTTGTCCGCGTACTCCCCGAGCCCGACCTCTCGCTCGACCGCGATGATCCCACCGATCTTCGCCCGCGCCAGCCGCTCCGCCGCCTTCACGATCTCCTCAACGACCTCGCTCTCCTCGAACCTCGCGAAGACGTTCCACAGCCGGCTGCGGCCCAGCTGCGCGAGCGCGTTCCGAAGCTCCGGTTGAAACACGACGATAAGGGCGAACACGCCGTAGGTGAACGCCTGAGACAGGATGGCCGTGATGAGGCCGAGCTCCAGCAGCTGGGCCATCGCGTAGACTGCGACCAGCAGCACCAGCCCAACGAGGATCTGGAAGGCCCGCGTGCCGGTCCACAGCACCAGGACGCGGTAGATGAGGTAGGCGACGATGAGGATCTCGATCGCATCCTTGAAGTCCAGCTGGAGGAAACCGAGATAATCGGCCAGGGTCCTCATCGCCGGCTACCCCGCCCGTCGAATCGAATCGGCCAGGTCGAGCGCCCGCCGCACCTCACGAACGTCATGGACGCGAAAGAGTCGCGCACCCCGCTCGAGGGCCATCACGCAGGCGGCGACGGTACCCTCCACTCTCTCCTGAACCGGCAGATCCAACACTTTGCCGATGAAGGACTTACGGGATGGTCCCACCAGGACGGGGCGTCCGAGGGAAAGCAGCCCGCCCAGCTCCGCCAGCAACTGGAGGTTGCCCCGCGCCGACTTCCCGAAGCCGATCCCCGGGTCCACCACGAGCTGGGCGGAAGCGCAACCCGCCTCGATCGCCAGCTGGAGCGAGCTCGAGAGGCCATCTCGAATCTCGCCCAGCAGGTCCCGGTACTCGACGTTCTCCTGCATCGTGCGAGGCTCGCCCCGCATGTGCATGAGAACCAGTCCGGCACCCGTTTCCGCCGCCAGGAGGGCCAGACGCGGATCGGCGGCCAGCCCGGAGACGTCGTTCAGGGCCGCGACCCCCAGGTCCAGGGCTCGCCTGGCCACGTCGGCTTTCGTTGTGTCGACGACGAGCGGGACGGGAATCGAACCCTGCAGGCGCTCCAGCACAGGGCCGACCCGGCGCCATTCCTCGTGGGCCGACACCGCACCAGCTCCGGGCCGGGTGGATTCCCCGCCGATATCGATGAGATCCGCCCCGTCGGAGACCAGCGCGCGAGCGCGCTCCGCCGCGAGCGACGGATCCAGGTAGGCTCCGCCGTCGGAAAAGGAATCGGGTGTGACGTTGAGAATCCCGACGACCACCGGACGGCCGAGGTGGATCGTGCGGTCCCGGATCCGCCAGACGGGCCGATCGCCTCCTTCTGCCGGGCCTCGGTCCGCAGCGGCCATCGTCAGCGGCCCACTGCGCTCAGGCGAGCGCCGGAGATGGATCCCCCCCTCCGGTCTCCTGAGGCTTGCGCACCACCGCCCGCCGCTCCTCGCTCGCCTCCTCGGGGGCTTCCTCGACGGGCTCGCCGCTCGGGAGAGGTGGGAGAGGCTCTCCCTTGTCCACCAGCTTGATCTCATCGGCGTCGAGCGTCTCTCGCTCCAGCAGCGCTTCGGCGATCGTCTCAAGCAGATCCCGGTTCCCCTCGAGCACCGTCCGGGCGGACGAGTACGCCTCGTCCAGGATGCGCTTGACCTCGGAGTCGACGAGCTGAGCCGTCCTCTCACTGACCTCTCGGCGCTGGGAGAAATCGCGTCCCAGGAAGATCTCATGCTCGCGATCCCCCACCGTTACGGGACCCACCGCCGGGGACATGCCGAACTGGGTGACCATCCGCCGGGCGATCGTCGTCGCTCGCTCGATGTCGTTGCCGGCTCCGGTCGTGATCTTATCCTCTCCGAAGACCATCTCCTCCGCCACGCGGCCACCGAACAGCATCTTGAGCTGCCCCAGCAACCACTCCCGCGTATAGTTGTGACGATCCTCCTCCGGAAGCGACGCCGTGATCCCCAGCGCCCGACCGCGGGGGACGATCGTCACCTTGTGGAGTGGGTCGAGGCCGGGCACCCTCAGGCCGATGACCGTGTGTCCAGCCTCGTGGTACGCAGTGACCTTCCGCTCATCCTCCGAGATCACGAGGCTCTTGCGCTCGGCGCCGAGCATGACCTTGTCCTTCGCCTGCTCGAAGTCCTCCATGTAGACGCGGTTCTTGTCCTTCCGGGCAGCGAGCAGCGCGGCTTCGTTCACGACGTTCTCGATGTCCGCGCCCGAGAGGCCGGGCGTGCCCTTCGCGAGGATGACGACGTCCACGTCGTCGGCGATCGGGATGTCCCGCGTGTGCACTCGGAAGATGCCCTCCCGACCCCGCACATCGGGACTGTCCACCACGATCTGCCGGTCAAACCGTCCCGGACGGAGCAGCGCGGGATCCAGCACGTCAGGCCGGTTCGTCGCGGCAAGTAGAATGACGCCTTGGTTCGACTCGAAGCCGTCCATCTCTACCAGAAGCTGGTTCAGGGTCTGCTCCCGCTCGTCGTGCCCGCCGCCGAGCCCCGCGCCGCGGTGTCGTCCGACCGCGTCGATCTCATCGATGAAGATGATGCAGGGCGCGTGGGCCTTGCCCTGCTCAAAAAGATCGCGCACCCGGCTCGCACCGACCCCGACGAACATCTCCACGAAGTCCGATCCGGACATGGAGAAGAAGGGACAGGCGGCCTCGCCCGCTACGGCCCGGGCCATCAGCGTCTTCCCGGTCCCGGGCGGCCCGACGAGCAACGCGCCCTTCGGCAGCCGCCCGCCCAGACGGCCGAACTTGGCCGGATCCTTGAGGAACTCGATGATCTCCTGAAGCTCGTCCTTGGCCTCGTCGCACCCGGCCACGTCTGCGAACGTCACCTTCGGCGTGTCACCGGTGAGGAGCTTCGCCTTGGACTTGCCGAAACTGAAGGCCCGCGAGCCGCCGCTCTGCATCTGGCGGAAGAGGAAGACCCAGAGCCCGATGATGAGGAGCCAGGGGAGGATGCCGACGAGCACGGCGACCCAGTTGCTGCCGGGACCCTTCCCGCTGGTCTGGACGCCCGCCTCCTCCAGCTCATCGATGAGCGACTTGTCCGCCTCGTACGGGAGGAGCGTGTGGAAGCTCTCGATCTGAAGCCCGTTCTTCTCGATCGACGAACGCAGCTCGCCCTCGAGCTCGCGACCCTCCTTGACCGTGACCTTCGCTACGTTTCCGCCCTCGACCTGGGCCCGGAACTCGGAGTACGTGAGCTCCTGCTGAGCCTCCCGGCTGCTGTTCATGAGCTGGAAGATCAGCAGCGGTATGAGCACAATCAGAGCCCAGAAGGAGGCCGTCCGGAGGAAGCGGTTCACGCGCCCTCCGTCCGAGCCTTCGGGACCCTTGGCTGATTTCTGCATTCGGTTCGCCTATCCGTTGCCCCGCCCTGGCCTGCCCGTTTCCTGCCTTGCGGGCTTATACCCGCATGCCTTCATTCCTGGTCCGAAAGGCTCGCGATGAACGGGAGATGCCGGAAGTCCTCGGCGTGATCCAGCCCGTACCCCACAAGAAAATCTGGAGGTGCATCGAATCCGACCCAGCGAGCCTCGCGGGCGAGGTGGGGCGCGATGTGCTTGTGGAGCAGCGCACAGATCTCCAGGGACTTGAGACCGTGGGCATCCAACGCCTCCATCATCCGGTTCAGGGTGTTGCCGCTGTCTACTATATCCTCTACCAGTATCACGTTACGCCCCGTGAGCGGCGCCGCCGGTTGATACAACAACTCCACCTGGCCCGAGGACGTGGTTCCGGCGCCATAACTGGAGGCCACGAGAAAATCCACCTGCACGGGCCTCGAGATGCAGCGCACCAGATCGCTTAGGAAGATGAAGGAACCCTTGAGTAGACCGAGCACAAGGAGATCGTCCTCTCCCTCATAGGCGCGGGTGATCTCGTCCCCCAGGGTCCGGACCCGTGCCGCGATGTCCTCTACCGAGTAGACGATGCGCGAGATCGAGCGACCGCCCGTCAGCGCCGCGATGTGCGCCGGGGCGAGCGTGCCTGGGCCGGCTGCCAATTCCACCATGCTGGATCCTTATAGCTCCTCGACCTCGATGGACAGAACGTCACTCACCCCGCACGGTTCCTCGTGAGCCGGCGGAGCGTGAGCCGGCGGCTGACCGGCTTTCGGCGGCGGAGCGTGAGCCAGCGGCGGACCGGCCTTCGCCAGCCTCCAGACCCACAGCACCCGTCCCTCGGCGTCCACGAGGATCGGGATCCGGCCGCGCTCGGAGAGCGGCACACGATGATCCGCGAACAGCCGCTTCACCTTACGGCTCCCGGCAGCGAGTCGAATCCGATCTCCGGCCCGCCAGCTCCGTATCTCGAGCGGAAAGCTGGCGCCTCCTCCCAATCGGAGATCGAAGACATCGTCTGCCGGCACGCCGGTCACGTAACGCGGTGGAGGCGGTCCCGTCCAAGCGACCCGGAAGCGACGCTCGCCGAGCCGCAGCACGCCCCGACCCGAGCCGGCCGACGGAATCCGGAGGGGGATCTCGCCGGCATCCGGCGCCGGAAGGCCCAGCCAGAGGTGCTCGAACTCCCGGCGGAGCGAGAGTCCTCCCCCTACGTCAACGGACGCACCGCTTTGTCCGCCCCTGATAAACTCCACCGCAACTCGCGTTCCTCCGCGCGATAACCGCACATCCAGCCGTTCCGCCAGGAGCGCGACCGCCCGAGCCTGGACGGTCCGATGATACTCCGCCAGACACGATCGGACAAACCGAAAGCCACCGGCCAACCCCGCCACACAACAGCGCTCGAGCGCCTCCCGCGCCTGGGCCACCAGCGCGCGGTCCGCCTCTCGGGCCGCATACGCCAGAGAGACAAGGCGCTCCCGCACGGGGCCGTCCCATGATCGCTCCAGCGCCGGCAAGGCCAGCGTGCGGATTCGCACGCGGCTCCAACGCGGATCCTCGTTGGACGGGTCGGTCAGGTACGGGATGTTTCGCTCGACTAGATAGGCTCGAAGCTCTTCCCGCCAGAAGGGAAGGAGCGGCCTGACGATGATGCCGCGTCGCTCGGGAATCCCACCGAGTCCCCGGATGCCGGTCCCCCTGAGAATCCGAAAGAGAACGGTCTCGGCCTGGTCATCCGCGTGGTGCGCCGTAACGATGCGATCGGCTGCTTCGGCCTCGGCGGTCGCTTGCAGGAACTCGTACCTGGCCCGGCGGAACGACTCCTGGCGCGCGGGCAGCGGCCGGCTCGGTCGGCCGACGCTGCAGCGCAGGCCCAGAGCCTCCACCCATTCGGCGACGCTGCGTGCTTCGTGGGCGCTCTCCTTCCGGAGGCCGTGGTCGAAGTGGGCAGCGACCAGAAGCCACTCCTTTTCGGCGGCACACGAATGAAGGAGATGAAGCAGGGCGATCGAGTCGGGACCTCCGGAGACGGCGAGGAGAATCCGGTTTCTTCGGGGCAGCAGGCCGGGTCGGCGTTCGAGCCACGCCGCAAGGCGCTCGGGAAGGTCGGGCGTCCTACGCCCCTCGCCGGAGGCCGGGGATGTGATCCCGCCAGGTGCCCGCCGAGCGATGGAAATCCAGCTGCTCCGGCACCGGAACGCCGCGTTCGCCGGCGCTCGCGAGCGTGGCCGCGGCCGGGTCCAACCCCTCCGCCGCGCCAGCCGCGAGGCGCTCCGTCTCGATCGCGCCCGCGGCGATACGCAACTTCGTCGCGACATCGTATCCGGCGTCGTGACCCAGCACGTAGGCGCGAAGGGCGCGCTTGAGATCGAGGGCGGATCGCATCATCAGACCTCCATGACCTCCGCCTCCTTCTTCTTCAGGAGGCTGTCGATCGCAGAGACGTGCTGGTCGGTGAGATCCTGAAGCTCGTGCAGACGGCGGTGAAGCTCGTCCTCGCCGATCTCGCCATTACCCTGAAGAGTCTCCAGGCTCTTCTTGGTGCCGTGACGGACGTGACGGACGGAAACCCTCCCCTCCTCGGCCATCCTGTGAAGGACCTTCACCATGTCCTTCCGACGCTCTTCCGTGAGCGGCGGAATCGGGACGCGGATGATGTTGCCATCCACCGACGGATTCAGTCCGAGGTCGGCGGATTGGATCGCGCTTGCGACGCTGCCGGCGATGCTCGCGTCATAAGGCTGCACGACGATGAGCTGAGGCTCCGGGGCGGAGATGTTCCCGAGTTGGTTGAGAGCCATCATCGTCCCGTACGCCTCCACCCGGACCATTTCCAGGATCGCCGGGGTCGCCTTCCCGGTTCTGACGGTCGTGAACTCGCGTCGGATCGCGTCGACCGCCTTGTCCATGGAAGCGGAAGCTTCCCGCATCGTTTCTCCGGCCATCCGCTGCTCCTTTATCTGGATGCTACCGCCCATACCTGGACGCTGCCGCCAAACCGCCGGCCTACGTGCGGCGCGACCCAGCCAGGGTTCTTGAGCAACCTGCCTACGTGACGAGCGTGCCGATCCGTTCGCCCCTGAGGGCGGTCAGAATAGCACCCGGCCGGCGGATGTTCAGCACGATCACGGGCAGGTGGTTCTCCTTGCACAGCGAAACGGCGGCCGCATCCATGACTCCCAGTTCGCGTGTCATCACCTCGAGGTAAGAGATGCGGGGGATGAACTCCGCCTCGGGATTCGCCTTTGGATCGGCCGTGTAGACACCGTCGACGTTGGTCGCCTTGAGGATGACGTCGGCTTCCATCTCGATCGCCCGCAGCACCGCCGCGGTGTCGGTCGAAAAGTACGGATTGCCGGTGCCGCCGGCGAAGATCACTACGCGCCCCTTCTCCAGGTGCCGAAGTGCGCGACGCCGGATGTACGGCTCCGCTAGCTGCTCCATGCGGATCGCGGTCATCACACGCGTCTCGATGCCGTTGCGCTCCAGCATATCCTGCAGAGCCAGAGCGTTGATCACGGTGGCAAGCATTCCCATGTAGTCGGCGCTGACGCGCTCCATACCCTGGGCGCTGGCCACGGCCCCACGGACGATGTTACCGCCGCCCACGACGAGGCCGAGCCTTACGCCGGCCTCGTGGACCTTTCCGATCTCTCGGGTAAGGCCCTCGATTACTGGAGGCTCGATTCCAAACCCACGGTCGCCGGCGAGCGACTCGCCCGACAGCTTGACGACAGCCCTGCCGTACTTGAGCACGCTGCTATCGCTCACGTCCACGCGCCTTTGATCCCCAGGCTCAACCGCCGATAGCGAAGCGAACGAACCGCCTCACCTTGACGTCCGGCCCCGCCTCCTCCAGCAAGGCGGAGACCTTGCGATCGGGGTCCTTGACGAACGGCTGCCAGAGAAGAGCCGTCCCCTCGAAGAACTTTCGCATGCGCCCCTCGACGATGCGGGCCGCGATTTCCGGCGGCTTGCCTTCGGCGATCGCCTGCTCCTCGAGGACTCGCCGCTCGCGCTCGCGCTCCTCCTCGGGGATGTCATCGGGCGAGATGCCGGCCGGATTGGCTGCCGCGATGTGCATGGCAAGCTCACGAGCGAGCGACACAGCATCCTCCTGGCTTCCCTCCAACTGGACGAGCACGCCGATCTGGTTGCCGAAGTGGCTGTAGCTACCTAGCACGGATCCGGCGGGCGCCTCATAGCGCACGAAGCGTGACAACCTCAGGTTCTCGCCGATCTTCGCACGGAGGTCGTCGAGCTCCGCCCGAAGGGAAGCCTCCTCGGGTAGGTCGAGCAGCTCGTCGCCAGGCCGAAGTTCCCCGTCCCCACCGTGGGCCAGCGCCGTCTCGGCCGCCCGCTGTGCGAAGGCCATGAACGTCTCGTTGCGCGCCACGAAGTCCGTCTCGCTCGACACCTCCACCATCGCGATCGCCCCGGACGCCTCGTCCCGGGCGATGACGACCGTCCCCTCCGCTACGTCGCGCTCCGCCCGCTTCGCCGCCCTGGCCGCCCCACTCTTCCGCAGGATGTCGATCGCGCGCTCCTCGTCCGCGCCGGCCTCCTGCAGAGCGCGCTTGCAGTCCATCATGCCGGCGCCCGTTCGCTCCCTCAAGCTCTTGACCGCTGCCGCGGTGATCTCCGTCATGTTCGCTCTCTTCCGCCTCTTCTATCTGCTATCTGCCTTCATGTCCTATCGATCTCGGGCACACTCGGCCGCTCCATCCGCCAGCCCGCACCGGGAAGGCCAAAAAAAAGGGCCACCCCGGGTGGCCCTTTGCTCAGGAACCCGGGCGGTCGTCTTCGCCGCCGGTATCCGGCGACACCGCGACCTCCCCGGACTCGCCGGACTCGCCGGACGGCTCCTCTTCGCGGTCGTCCCCGGACTCGCCGCCAGACACCGTCGGAGACCCCTCGTCCGTGGCCGCCTCGGGCGCGGCCGCCTCGGCGCCGGATTCGGCCGAGTGGAGCCGCTGCGCGATCACGTCGGGCTTCAGGCGCCGTCGCGGCCGAGGCTTGCGGCGCTTCTTACGCGGCGATGCCTCTCCCGTCTCGCCCATGTCGGAGGAGTAGGTGTAGACCTCCTGCTCCCCACCCGCGGCCACCGCCAACGACGGAGCCTCGCGCCTCGCACTCTCCACCGCTTCGGCAATCACGTGGGTGATCAGGGACACGGAGCGGATCGCGTCGTCGTTGCCGGCGATCGGCACGGTAATCACGTCGGGATCGGCGTTCGTGTCGGCGATCGCCACGATCGGAAGCTTCAACCGGTTCGCCTCCTTGATCGCGATGTCCTCCTTCTTCGCGTCGACGACGAACACCAGACCGGGAAGCCTCGTCATGTCCTTGATGCCGGCAAGGTAGCGATCGAGCTTGTGCCGCTCGCGCTCGAGCAGCAGCCGCTCCTTCTTCGTATAGAAATCGAAGGCGCCCTCTTCGACGCCGCGCTCGAGTTCCTTCAGCCTGTTGATGTTCTTCTTGATCGTCTGAAAGTTGGTGAGCATGCCGCCCATCCAACGCTCGGTCACGAAGAACGCTCCGCAGCGCTCCGCCTCCATGCGCACGAAGCTCTTCAGCTGAGGCTTGGTACACACGAAGAGGATGTTCTTCCCCGCCAGGATCGTCTCCCGGACCAGCTTCTTGGCTCGCTCCAGCTCCCGGAGGGTCTTCTTGAGATCGATGATGTAGATGCCGCTGCGCTCCGCGAAGATGTACTTCTTCATCTTCGGGTTCCAGCGGTGCGTCTGGTGACCGAAGTGAACGCCCGCTTGCAGCAGGTCCTTCAGGCCGACATCCGGCATTCCTGTGGCGTCTCCTGCGTGAAGGGAGGTTTCCAAGTGGAAGCTACCGCTTTGAGAACTGGAAGCGCTTCCGGGCCTTCGGCTGTCCCGGCTTCTTCCGCTCGACGACCCGCGGATCCCGCGTAAGCAAGCCGTGCGAGCGCAGCACGGGCCTCCTGTCGGGATCGGCCACAACAAGCGCGCGTGCGACGGCCAGCTGAACGGCGCCCGCCTGTCCGGTTTGGCCTCCACCCCTCACCCGAATGCGGAGGTCGTAGGAACCCTCTGCGCCCGTCAGCCCGATCGGTCGCTCCGCGAACTCCCGGTGGCGGTGGACCGGAAAGTACTCCTCGAGTGAACGGCCGTTGATCGTCCACTCACCGCTTCCCGGGCGCATTGTCACGCGCGCCACGGCCGCCTTTCGGCGACCCACAGTCTGAACCAGCGTATCCGTCAAACTCCCTCCGGTCGTCAGGTTAGCAGCTACCTGCTAGTGGCCGAGCTCGAGTGGCTCCGGCATCTGCGCCTCGTGCGGATGCTCCGCCTCGGCGTACACCTTCAGCTTGCGAAGCGTCGCGCGGCCGAGAGCGTTCTTGGGCAACATGCCCTTCACCGCCAGCTTGATAATCCGCTCGGGGTGCCGCTCCTTCATCCGCAGGAACGGTATGTGCCTCTCACTGCCGATGTAGCCGCTGTGGCGGAAGTACGTCTTTTGCGACGCCTTCTTCCCCGTGAGACGGATGTGCTTCGCGTTGACGACGATCACGAAGTCGCCCACATCCAGGTGTGGGCTGAACGTGGGCTTGTGCTTGCCCCGCAGGATCGTCGCGACGGACGACGCCAGGCGGCCCAGCACCTGGTCCTTCGCGTCGACGACAAACCAGCGACGCTCGATCTCGCCCGCCTTGACCGTGTACGTCTTCATCCGGCCTCGTGCGCCCGAGCTCTCGGACGCGTCCTCGTTTGGGGTTGCACCGGCTCTGGCCAAAAAAGGAAGCCGCCCGATCACGGGCGGCTCATAGCGAATCGCTCGCAGCCTGAAAGTTTATTTGTTGCGCTGCAAAGTGTCAACCCAAAAAGCTCTCCAGGTCACGGCGGAGAGCGCCGCCCCTGAGCCGCGCAAGCGCCCGCTCCCGAATCCGCCGGACTCGCTCGCGGGACACTCCGAGCCGGGTCGAGACATCGGCGAGGCTGCGCGGCGCTTCATCTCCCAGCCCGAAGCACATCCTCAGTACGCCCGCTTCCCTCTCGTCGAGCAGGGTCATGCTGGCCTCGATCACGTCGCGGAGGGCCGCCCGATCCACCCGGGCCCCCGGGTCGGCGTTCGGCTCCCGGGAAACGAGCTCGCCGAGGACGATCCCCTCGCCCGGCCCGACCCGCGAGTCAAGCGACAGATAGCGGATCGGCCGCTCGCCTGCTCGCCCCCGTGCGCCGCCGGCCGGCTCCCGGGACCGCCTCACCGGCACGCGCACCAGGGCCGAATGCTGCCGGATGCCCTCGAGCATGGACTGCCGGATCCACCAGACGGCGTAACTCGTGAACCTGACCATCCGCCGCTCGTCGAACCGCTCCGCCGCACGAATGAGCCCCAGGTTTCCTTCCGTCACGAGATCCTGCACCGGCACCCCGAAGCGGCGATAGCGTTTTGCCACGGTGACCACGAAGCGGAGGTTGCACGCCACGAGGCGATCGAGGGCGTTTCGATCACCGGCGCGGATGCGATGCGCCAGCGACATCTCCTCCTCCTGGCTCAGCAGCGGGTGGCTACCGATCTCCCGAAGGTACTGGGCAAAGGAGTCCCTTGGGACGCGAATCGGCCTCCCGGCTCCCCGCGCCCTCGTGGGCGTGGCTTTCATGTGCTCTCGAATGTGTTGGGAGGGCCTGAATTGGATCGCCGCCACCCCTCCGCCGGCGGCGGGCTTCACCGGATCAAGTTGAGCAGCCGATCCCAGCGTATCTCCGTCAGCCACGGAAACGGCACGAGCGGCTCGCGATCGTGGGAGTAGTAGATGATGAGCGGTCTTCCCTTGATGGCATCTACCGGCACGAAACCCCAGTAACGGGAATCCTCCGAGTTGTCGCGGTTGTCTCCCATCACGAAGTAGCGGTCCCCGGGCACGGCGATCGGCCCCCAATTGTCACGCGTGGGCCGGTACTCGCTTCGGTTTTTCCCGTCGCGAACGAGGTAGGTGCGCTGCCACCGGAACTGCGGACTGTAGGGGTCTTCGAACGGTCGGGAGTGCTGCGCGTACGGCTCGTCCGCTCTCTCGCCGTTGCGGTAGAGGATCCCTTCCCTCATGTACAACGTGTCTCCCGGAGCGCCGACGATCCGCTTCACGTAGTTCGTACGCTCCGGCTGACCCGCAGACGGCGGCGGCTCGAAAACCACGATGTCGCCCCGATCCGGCCGGTCGAGAGCCGGAAGCCTTGCGCGCGTTCCCGGGATCTCCGCCCCGTACACCATCTTGTTTACGAGGAGGAAGTCTCCGACCAGAAGCGTCCCCTCCATCGAGGCCGTCGGGATCTGGAACGCCTCGACCACGAAGGCCCGAACGACCAGGAAGAGAACGAACGCCACGAGGATGGACTTCGTCCACTCCCACACCCACCGCATCCCGCCGGCTGTCTGGGCGGACGTGCCCGTGGTTCCGCCGTTCTTCTCCGTCATGCTCGATTCCTCATCTCTCACCGCCATCTCGCTTCGTTAGGCTGCCTGGCGATACACGGACGGTTCGAACCCGTTCCGCGTCTCACCCCCGGCCGGCCGCCGCGAAGCCAAGGTAAGACTCCCGATCAAACGACGCTCATCCGCGGACACCGGCCACCCACCGGCACCGGCCATCCCGGGCCGACGCGCTACCAGTCCACATCGATCTGCGCCCGTTGAAGCCGGCCGCTGTAATCGACGTAGGCCACCTTGGTCTCCGAATAGAAATCGTACACCTCCCACCCACCCTCACGGTGGCCGTTCCCAGTCTGTTTCATGCCTCCGAACGGCAGGTGGGCCTCCGCTCCGATCGTGGGCGCGTTCACATACGTGATGCCCGTGTCCATTCGCTCGATAGCCTTGAACGCGGCGCTCACGTCCGCCGTATAGATGGAAGAAGACAAGCCGTACCGCACGTCGTTGTTGATCTCGATCGCCTCGTCGAGATCGGAGAAGCGGACCACCGACAATACGGGCCCGAAGATCTCCTCCTGCTCCAGTCTCGTTCCCGGCCTCACTCCGGTAAGCACGGTGGGCTCGAAGAAGTGCCCATCCGCAAGCGCTTCGTCGTCCGGCCTCGCTCCGCCGCACACGACCTCGGCTCCCTCGTCTCGGGCGATGTCCACGTACTGCTCCACCGTCTGGAGCGCGT